>DAOLPD010000141.1:0-8355 GCA_035417425.1 Bacillota bacterium | reverse complement strand
GCTTCATTTTCAGCTTGTATTTCATGTGTATATCCGAGGTGGCAATAAATGTGTGTATCCTTGGCTGTTCTGCATATTCAATTGCTTCCCACGCTATGTTGATATCCCGCCTGGCAGCTCTTGCCAAGGCTGCAATTGTTGAACTCCTTACATTCTTTGCTATAGACCTTACTCCTTCAAAATCACTCCTTGAAGCTGCCGGGAAACCCGCCTCAATTACATCAACTCCAAGTTCACTTAACTGCCTTGCAATTTTGAGCTTTTCACTGCCGTTAAGGCTTATGCCCGGAGATTGTTCCCCATCCCTCAATGTTGTGTCAAAAATATAGATCCTCTTCGACATACAAATACCTCCCACAATTTTATTATTTGCTGTCAATCCACGACATCATCTTTCTCAGTTCTTTTCCCACCTGCTCCAGCTGATGGCTCTGTTCTTTCCTTCTCATTGCATTGAAAGACGGCCTGTTAACCTGGTTTTCCAGCAGCCAGTTCTTCGCGAAGGTGCCGTCTTGTATTTCGGATAAGATCTTTCTCATTTCTTTTCTTGTATCTTCAGTGATTATTCTTTTTCCTGCAGCATAATCACCGTATTCGGCAGTATCGCTTATTGAATACCGCATGTAGCTTAAACCGCCCTGATTTATCAGGTCAACGATGAGTTTCATCTCATGAAGGCACTCGAAGTATGCGTTTTCAGGAGCGTAACCTGCCTCAACCAAAGTTTCAAATCCCGCTTTCATAAGTTCAGTTACACCTCCGCAAAGTACAGCCTGTTCACCAAAGAGGTCGGTCTCGGTTTCATCCCTGAAGGTTGTTTCCAGCACTCCTGCCCTTGTACCGCCTATGGCTTTTGCATATGCAAGGGCATGAGCTTTTGCATTGCCCGTGTAGTTCTGGTAAACCGCTATCAGGCACGGTACTCCTCTTCCTTCTTTGAACTGGCTTCTTACGGTATGTCCCGGACCCTTTGGAGCCACCATGAATACATCAACATTCTCCGGAGGCACTATCTGCCCGTAATGTATGTTGAAGCCATGGGCAAATATTAAGGACTTCCCTTCCGTAAGATAGGGCTCTACGGATTCTTTATACAGCTTTGCCTGCTTTTCATCCGGTACCAGAATAATTACAAAATCTGACTTCTTGACAGCCTCTGAAGCTTCAAGAACTTCCAGGCCTTCCTTTTCTGCCCTTTCCCATGACTTGCTCCCTTTGTACAGGCCGACGCATACATCAACCCCGCTTTCCTGAAGGTTAAGGGCATGTGCGTGTCCCTGACTGCCATAACCTATTACGGCAATCTTTTTCCCCCTCAGCATATCCAGATCGGCATCCCCTTCGTAGTACATCCTTACATTTGACATTTTCATTCCTCCTAAAATCATTTACCTATAAATTAAAAAGACTTTTCGCTCCATTACTGGAGCGAAAAGTCTTTCGCGGTACCATCCAATTTTCTTCTCTTTTAAATTAACGGCTCAGCCGGCGGGGCTTACTGCTATTTCAGCCTGCAACTCAAGGATGATTTTTCAACAAATTCATCCTATGGATTCACACCAGCCTCCACTCTCTGAAAGAATTAAAATCTGTTTACTTTTTCCTGTCATCGTTTTTGATTTTATTAAGTTGCTGAAAATCTGTATCACGCTAATAATCAGGCTAATAATCAGTTCCACGACAAATATAATTATTCCTGAAATCAATAGTGCCTGGCTGCTAATAAGCAGTGCAAGGATTGATAATAGGATAATTCCGGATATAATGTATGAAATTGTGCTGTTCAACCGTACTCTGTTCATATTGGTCCCTTTCATTTTCACAATTTCCATGTTTTACACTTTTGAATTCAATGTGAAATGTTTAGTGTAAAACATCTGAGTATTTAAAGAAGATAATACCAACTATTTAAGAACATGTCAAATCTTTTTTATAATTATATTATAGATTATGCTAAAAATGCTTTATCTTCAATACTCTTCCCATAAAAAATTTCATTGGTTCATTAAGGCACTTTAAACTTCTTTGAAAGTAGGTTCAATATATGTTATATTTGTTACATAGTAACCCGGTACCTTGTGACACATAATAGCTGCAAGGCACTATTTAAGGAGGTTTTGCTCATGAACAGCTTTATTGACTACCTTGATATAAACAGGGAGGTGCTTGACGGTCTCAGGTACTACAAGCCTATCGTTGCCCTTAAATCATCCTTGTTTTCCTACGGTATGCCCTATCCCGAAAATGTTGAAAATGCTCTGCTTCTGGAAAAGATTGTCCGTGACAACGGAGCTGTACCGGCAACCATGGGAATAATAGAGGGACGGATAAAAATAGGCCTTACCCGTGAAGAAATGGATATCCTTGCAAATACAAAGGAACTTGTCAAAACCGGCAGGAGAGAAATTCCTTATGTGGTAAGCATGGGCTTATCAGGGGAGCCTACAAGTGCGGCCGCTATGATTTTTTCGCAGTATGCAGGCATCCGTATATTTGCTACGGGAGGAATAGGAGGCGTACACAGAAACGCAGAAAAGAGCTTTGACATATCAGCAGACCTTACAGAACTTTCAACTACAGATGTTGCCGTAATATGTTCGGGATGCAAGGCAATAATTGATGTCGGGCTCACCCTTGAGCGGCTTGAAACCTTCGGAGTTCCGGTTATTGGCTACGGTACTGATGATTTTCCTGCCTTTTATACAAGGAGCAGCGGTCACAAAGTTTCCATGAGAGTAGATAACCCCCTGGAGTGTGCAAAATTGATGAAAGCAAAATGGGATTTGAAGCTGGACGGGGGAATTGTAGTGGCAAACCCGATTTCCGAACAGTATAAAGCCCAGAGGGATATTACCGATAAGGCAGTAGGATTGGCTCTTTATGAAGCAGATAAAAATGGTATTGCCGATAAAGAGATTACTCCATATCTTATTAAAAAGATTAAGGAATTCAGTAACGGAGAAATCCATGCAGCCAACATGTCTTTGGTTAAGGACAACGCTTTGCTGGCTGCTCAGATAGCAGTAGAATACAGCAAGCTTGAAAACGACATCAAAAGCTGAAGCACAGACCCAATTCCAATAACTAAAAAAAACCACTTGGATTGGAAGTCCAACACAAGTGGTTTTTTTATTACTCGAAAAGTTTTCTTATTCCTACATCATAGGGCTGCCTTACAACTCCCTTTTCTGTTATTATGGCAGTTATAAGCTCATTCGGGGTCACATCAAAGGCCGGATTGAAGGTCTTTACCCCAACAGGAGCAGTCCTTCTGCCCAGGCCGCATGTGATTTCGTCCGGTTTCCTCTCCTCAATGGGAATCTCTTTCCCGCTTGGAGTTTCGATATCTATGGTTGATGTGGGCCCCGCTATATAAAATGGTATATTGTGCGCTTTTGCAAGCACGGCAAGGCCATAAGTGCCGATTTTATTTGCCGTATCTCCGTTGGCTGCGACTCTGTCGCACCCCACAATCACCGCATCTATCAAACCCTTTGCCATTACCGCTGCGGCCATGTTGTCGCAGATAAGCGTTACATCCACACCGGCCTGCATAAGCTCCCATGCAGTAAGCCTCGCTCCCTGAAGCAGAGGTCTTGTCTCATCTGCAAATACCTTTATGTCCATCCCCTTCTCCTTTGCCAGATATATCGGCGCCAGGGCGGTTCCGTACATAGCCGTGGCCAGGCCTCCGGCATTGCAATGGGTAAGTACCGTCATTCCGTCACGGAAAAGGGTAAGGGCATTTTCTCCTATTGCCCTGCACATACCTTCATCTTCATCTCTTATGGCATTTGCTTCCCTGATAAGTATCTCCTTCAACTCTTCCACGGTTCTATTTTTATTGTCAAATGCTGCCCTTTCCATTCTTTTCAATGCCCAGAAAAGATTTACCGCAGTCGGCCTTGAGCTTGCAAGGTATTGGGAATTCTTTCTCAGTTCAGCCATAAATTCCTCATGGCTTTTAGCCCCCGTGTCCCTCATTGCGACACATAACCCGTAAGCAGCAGCTATTCCTATGGCAGGAGCACCTCTTACCTTAAGATGAAATATGGCATCCCATATGTCCTCTGCCTTGTCCAGCTTAATAAATTCAGTTGCATCGGGAAGCTTTGTCTGATCCAGTATGATCAGTTCACCGTTTTCCCACTTTACCGACCTTAATGCTTCCATGACTTTTTTCATAAGGCACTCCCTTGCTGTGCAGCTTCCACAACATGCTTTAACAGCATCAATGTTGTAACAGCGCCTACCCCACCCGGTACGGGTGTTATTTTTGATGCGATATCCTTCACTTTTTCAAAGTCAACATCCCCGCATATTCCGCCTTCCGGTGCCCCATTGACTCCTACGTCTATTACTACCGCACCGGGCTTGATATAATCCGCTCCAATGGCTCTGGCTTTTCCAAGGGCAGCCACTACGATATCCGCACGGGATACAATGCTCTTTATATCCTTTGTTCTGGAATGGCATATTGTCACAGTGGCATTCTCTTTAAGCAGCATCATGCTCAGAGGCTTACCCACCACCATGCTTCTCCCGATAACAGCCACATTCTCCCCCCGTAGGTTAATGCCAAAGAACCTGATGATTTCCATAACTGCCGCAGGGGTGCACGGTTCAAAGCCCGAGTCGTCACCTTCAAATACCTTGGCCAGATTGTAGGGATTCATGCAGTCGATGTCCTTGGCAGGGTTTATCATATTCCTTGCATTATCCTCGTCTAAATGTGCCGGAAGCGGCCTGAACAACAGTATCCCATTTATGCTTTTGTCACTGTTTGCAGCTTCAAGGACTTCCGTGAAGTCCTCATTGCTTATATCCTCAGCAAGTGCCGTCACTTCGCAGCTTATTCCTATGGACTCACAATTCTTCATGATCCCCTTTTCATAAGAAATATCCTCAGGCCTGGCCCCGACTCTGATTATTCCTAACTTGGGCCTTAATCCGTTGCCGGCAAGAAGCTGTACCTTTTTTGTCAGTTCTTCCTTAATGCTTCTTGCAGCCTCTCTGCAGTCTAATACAGCCATATATTCATTACTCCTTTTACTTTTACATAAACTCCTTGAACAGCTTTTCAAAGTCTTCCATGCTGTCCAGCACATGGTATACATGCTCATCCGCCGGGAATTTTCTTTCTTTTACATCCTTTATGTACTCTTTGAAAGCATTGGTCTCAACCTCTGCTACATTGGCATATTTCTTTACAAATTTGGGAGTAAAGGCCTGGAATTTTCCAAGCATGTCTCCGCTTATCAAGAGCTGTCCGTCGCATAAGCCTGCGCCGATAGAGTATACCGGGATAGTAAGCAGCTTGGTCAGGTATGCTGTTACTTCAGGCGGAACAGCTTCGACAAGTATTGCATAAGCGCCCGCTTCCTGTACGGCAAGCGCGTCCGTTATAAGCGCTCTCGCACTTTCAACGGTCCTGCCCTGGGCTTTATATCCTCCGAATTGTCCGGAGCTTTGAGGAGTCAGTCCGATATGTCCCATAACCACTATTCCGGCATCGGTTATTGCTTTTATCCTGCTCTTTACCCTAACCCCGCCTTCAAGCTTTATACAGTCTACATTAGCTTCCTTCAGGAACCTGACTGCATTTATTACAGCCTCTTCATCCGACACCTGATAAGAACCAAAAGGCATATCACCTATAACCCAAGTATTCGGCGCACCTCTTCTTACCGCCTGACAATGGGATATGCAGTCTTCCATAGTCACAGGTATCGTGCCTTCATAGCCAAGAACTACCATACCCAAGGAATCTCCGACCAGTATCATGTCCATACCTGCCTGCTCGGCAAAGGAAGCTGTAGGAAAGTCATAAGCAGTAACCCAGGCTGCAACTTCACCTTCCTTTTTCATCCTGTAGAAATCCAGCACGCTTTTCTTTTTTGCCATACAAACTCAACCCTTTCCTTGATTTTTGCAGATAAATATAGTTTCTACAAATATTGAAAAATTACCTTCAAAAAAAATAATTATCCGGTATATTCAGAAGCTCTCTATCATTGCCACCGCAATCTTAAATGCCTGCTCCCTGGTTGCCCTGCCGTAGCTGCCCTCCTGCCCTTCTCTTGGAGCAGGTCCGAACATGTTGTTTCCAAGGCCGGTTATGATATTGTTTTTTACCATGAAATAGACAGAATCCTTGGCGTAGTTGCTTATTAGTTCGTCGTCACTGAATTTGGCCACTCCGGCCGTGTCCAGGACATGTCGGTCATAGGCCGCATCTTCTCCCAATGTCCAACCTTCCCAGTAAACGGCCTTGTAAACTCTTGTCAGCATGGTGCTGGCCTGCTCTCTGGTCAAGCTCGCATCCGGGGCAAACAACCCGTTTCCGATGCCCGACACTATTCCTAAACTGTATGCCTTGATCACGTCAGAATCACTGGTATCGGTGAATGGACTGGCCAGGTCAACCGCAATCTTACTGCCCTTAAGGTACTCATAAAGCTTTACTGCCAGGGCGCTGAATTCCTTCCTGGTGATGTCCCTGGTCATATCCTGATTCAGGAGGATATCAGGAATTATGGATAACTTATCAGCCTTGTCCATCCATTCGTAGGCCCAGTCAGAAGTGTTGAGCCACTTTCCTTCTCTTCCGTTTTTGTATTTCATAAAATCAGGAATTTGATATCCGAAAGTCCATTCAAATGAAGGCTCCGCACCTTTTGTCCATTTGAGATAGCCTCCCTTCTGCATGTCAACCCATGCGTTGAGAGCCTCTGATATGTTGTCATACTGCCTGCCTCCTATGCTTACGGGAGAAGAGAGTTTTCCTGTAGCCGTATTCACTGCCTTGGAAGTAACTGCAGCTTTGTTTAAAAAAGGATAAGCAGGAAATGGGCTGAACTTGGAATCCCAATAGCAGTAATTATATATGCCGGTTTTTGCCTGCGGTCTTATATTGGCAAAAGCATATCCATCCTCTTCATTCTTTTTTCCTGTTTTTAATCTGACAGTACCGCTGAAATAGAAGTTATTGGTTGGAACCTCCTCTCCAATTCCCATGACATAAAGTTCACCTTTGGTATCGGTTGTGCTTGCATATATCCTTCCTCTTGAATAGGCGTTTTCTATAGTTACTTCTCTTCCCGGCTTTGTTATGCCAATGGCAAGTTGTATCCTGGCAGTTTTTGTTTCCACATTGCCTTCATTTCCCACATTTATAAGCTCTGCTATTTCCGACTCTCCCGCGATACCGCCTGCCATAACCTCTTCATCCACATAAGGGCCGGAATGCTCAAAATATATGCTGCCTTTGTTCAGAGCCTTATCCATGTTGGAGTCCCTGAGTTCTCCCACTATGCCCCCTGATGCAGATCTTGAACTGTTGGAAGCCCGTGTCTGCATAAGAGTGACATTTCCCTGATTCAGCAGATTTTCTGCTTCTGCGCTAAATCCGCAGAATCCTGCCAGACCGCCTACGGTGCCTATACCATCAAAAGTCGCCGTTATATTTCCCTGATTGGTCAGGTTGAAAATTCCGGCCTCCTTTCCCATTGCATCCCCGGTTATACCTCCCATATATAGCCTGTCCCCGTCGCTTTTTTTTATGACGAGATCAGCTTTGTTGATCATGGAATCAATCCTGCCCAAAAGGCGGCCTGCAGCTCCGCCAAAATAGAAATTCCCCGGGCCGTTAACGGACAAATCCACACTTCCTTCTGTTATGCAGTTTTCAATGCTTCCTTCCGCCCGTGCTGCAATCAAACCGAAACAGACCTCTTCTCCGGATGATATTATCTTACTGATCTGTCCGCTGACTGTAAGATTTTTGATGGAGGATCTCCTGTCAGTACTGCCAAACAAGCCCATATTACGGCTGTCGGCAATTTTTCTCAAAGTTATTGTTTTTCCGTTCCCGTCAAAGGTTCCGCTAAAAGGAGGCCCGTTGATGCCGACAGGGTTCCATGTGTTTTCGCCCAGATCTATGTTTCCGGTGAGCTTATAATATGCCTCCATATAATTGGCATCCCATCCAACCTCAGAAAAAGCCAAAAGGTCTGCTGCCGTGGAAATAAGGTATGGATCCTCCTGAGTTCCCGTGCCTCCGCTGAAGGAAGGCATTTTGCCGGGGCCCTCCTGGCAGTAAGCAGGGATCAGGCTTCCCCCAATGAAAAGAACAGTCACGATTAAATATATAAGCCTTCTGAATCGGTTTTTGCTTTTATTCATCTCTTAACCTCCTCACTTTCCGTTCCTTTGGGCCCTTTGAAGTCCTTATAGCATGACTTAATACCATTGCAATGAAATTTTATGATATAATTTTACTATATTACTATTTTTTTTTAAAGGAGCATTCCTGTAAAGAAAAACAATGAACTTTGAAAAAGTAGACGCCTGACA
>DAOLPD010000140.1:0-8391 GCA_035417425.1 Bacillota bacterium | reverse complement strand
TTTACCTCACGTAAATCCCACGGATTTTACTGCGTATCTTCTCTCGATTCTGTTGTCCAAAGCCAATAAGTGCTCGCTGATATACAAGGCTAGTGCTCTTGGAGTATAACTGCAATCTAATAACTACGACGCATTCTTCTTATTTTCTGCTTAAGACCCGCCTTTTCTGATTGTAAAGTTATCTTCCAGCAATGCCCAGTTTTGCGGGAAGGGATACCCAAGAGCCCAATAACTGACTCCTCGCAGGTTATAGCTTTTTACCGCATCGAATTTTGCCTGGGCGCTGCGGGCATCCTCGAACCATACTTCGTGCGCCCTCCCTTGAGCATCCGTATACCGGAAGAAGGGTGATTGGGCAACTGTATCATATTGTATTGAGGCGCCGTATCTGACTGCCCTTGATACAGCCTCCTGGACACTGAAGGTTTCTGCTTCCTGTCCCCAGGCAAAAGGGAGCAGCCAGTCTCTTGCATAAATCTGAAAGCCCATAAAGATTTTTTCTCTTGGAATGACTGTGACTGCATAGTCAAGAACACGCCGTATCTGATTCAGAGGCGAAATTGCCTGAGGAGGGCCTTTACGCCAGCCCCATTCATATGTCATCAGAATTACAAAATCAACTATTCTGCCGTGGGCTTCATAATCATGGGCTTCGTACAGCAGGCCCGTTTGCACGCCGCTTGTTTTTGGAGCTACTGCCGTAGATACAAAAAAGCCCTCCTGGTGCAAACGGGTTACTGCTTGCTGAAGGAAGCGGTTATAAGGCTCACGGTCAGCCGGAAGTACATTTTCAAAGTCCACATTCAATCCCGAGTACCCTTTTTCTTTCATGATATTAATGATATTGGCAAGCAGCCGTTCAATGACTGTCGGACTGTTTAATACGACATGGGCAAGGTTTTCTCCCAAAGCAGTTGAAGTGAAGTTCGTAATGGACATCATGGGTATTGCATTTTTAGCTCTGGCAGCTTGAATTGCAGGGATGTCATTAATGGCCTGCAGGTTTCCGTCCTCTCTGATTAAGTAAGCGAAGGGGCTTAAATATGTCAGATGTTCACCTACCTCATCAATAATTGGAACGGCCTCTTGACCCAAAATGTAGATATACCCGTTTACATCGATTACAGGTCTTGGCTTCCGGGGGATTATCAACACGGTACCTGGATAAACAAGATTCACATTTTCAATATTATTTATCTTTACCAGATCCTTTAAAGCAACCCCGAACCTCTGAGCAACCGACCATAATGTATCACCGGGCTGGATACGGTATCGGAGAGCAGGAATATATAATACCAGTCCGGGATATATATTGTCGGGATTGGCAATCTGATTATTCTGAAGAATTGCCTGAACAGTGGTCCCATATGTTTGGGCGATTCTCCACAATGTTTCTCCCGGTAATACAGTATGAAAAGTATCCTCCGTAGGTATGACCAAAGTTTGGCCGACTAACAGCCGATTCGGATCCGGAAGCCCGTTTACTTCAGCTATTGATGCAGTTGAGACACGGTAGCGATTTGCAATTTGCCATAGTGTTTCTCCGGGTTTAACAACATGAATGAGCATACTGCACCTCCTTTCATTCACTAACAATATATGAAGAAATATTGTCATTATGATAGCGGAATGAACTTATGGCTTCTATCTATTCCATGGAATCCGAAGACACATTCGCAATGGATGCAGGGCTATAATTTTTTTCGATTTACAAAAGGAGGTGTATCAATTATAATAGTACCGTAGCAATTTTTAACAAGGCCCATTGGTCAAGTGGTCAAGACATCGCCCTCTCACGGCGGTAACAGGGGTTCGAATCCCCTATGGGTCACCAATAATGAAATAAATCTTTAATTCAAAAAATGCAACTAAGTTGCATTTTTTTCTTGTAATTTAAAAAAAACGATGCTATAATGGGAATACAATAAAACATATTGGAATAGTAGGAGATATATATGAAAATTTCTACAAAGGGCAGATACGGGTTAAGGGCAATGGTAGATCTATCCGTATACTCTGCAGGGGATCATATATCATTGAAAAGCATAGCCGAAAGGCAGAATATATCAGAGGGCTATCTGGAACAGGTCTTTTCAACCCTGAGAAAAGCAGGGCTGATTAATAGTATAAAAGGAGCACAAGGGGGGTATGCTTTGGCGGATAAACCTGCAAACATAACTGTGGGTTCTGTATTGAGGGCTTTGGAAGGCAATCTTTCAGTTATTGACGAGAAAAGCATGGAAGAAAAAACTAATGACAAAATTGAGGAATGCATAAGGGAAAAGGTATGGAGTGCAATTAACTCAAGCATTGGCATGGTGGTGGACGGTATTACACTGGAGGATTTGACAAACGAGTATAAAAAGATGACAAGCAATGAAGCATATATGTATTACATATAATATCTTAGTGCAAATCTTAATATTCAAATAGGACAAATAGTATAAAATGGAGGAATATAATCATGAAAAAGATATCAAAAAGTATCACTGAACTCATCGGTAATACACCGCTTCTGGAAACCGTCAACTATAACAGCCAGGACGGCATGAAAGGGAAAATTATTGTAAAGCTGGAATACTTCAATCCGGGAGGCAGCGTAAAAGACAGGGTAGGATATGCAATGATAAAGGATGCCGAAGAAAAAGGACTTGTTAACAGGGATACGGTAATAATAGAGCCCACCAGCGGAAATACCGGTATTGCTCTGGCACTTGTTGCGGCAGCAAGGGGTTACAGGCTTATACTTACAATGCCTGAAACAATGAGCATAGAAAGAAGGAGTCTTCTTGCAGCATTAGGAGCAGAACTGGTTCTTACCCCCGGCAGTGATGGGATGAAGGGCGCCATAAAAAAAGCTGAAGAATTGGTTTCTGAGATCCCGAATGCATTTATGCCGCAGCAATTTAACAATCCTGCGAACTCAGCAGCTCACAGGAATACAACAGCAGAAGAAATCTGGAGAGATACCGAGGGGCAGGTAGATATATTTGTTGCCGGAGTCGGTACCGGCGGAACTGTCACAGGAGTCGGTGAGAAGCTTAAAGAAAAGAAACACGATATCAGGATAATTGCAGTGGAACCATACGATTCACCGGTATTGTCGGGGGGAACACCGGGCCCCCACAAGCTGCAGGGTATAGGCGCAGGTTTTATTCCGAATGTATTGAACACTTCTATCATAGATGAGATTATTAAGGTAAAAAGCGAGGAAGCCTTTGCAGCGGCCAGAAAGCTTGCGGCTGCAGAGGGCATACTGGTCGGCATTTCCTCGGGGGCAGCGCTGCATGCAGCAACGGAAGCTGCAAAGAGGCCTGACAGTGCCGGCAAAAATATTGTAGTACTGCTTCCGGATACGGGAGAAAGATATCTATCCACAGCTCTGTTTCAAAATGCATAGCTTTTTTAAGAAAAACCCTGCCAAATCAAGATAGGCAGGGTTTTTTTCTAATATAAAGCTTGCTAATAGCTGTCAATATCTGTAGAATGATATTTAAGCACTATTATTTTTCATAAAACAAATATATGGGGGCTTAAGGAATGAAGATTATCATTATCGGCGCCGGAAAAGTCGGGTATAATCTGGCGGAAAATTTATCAAAAAGTAATCATGATGTAATTATAATAGATAAGAATTATGCAGCTTTGAGCAAAGCGGAAGAAAATCTTGAGGTGCTTTGCATCAAAGGAAGCGGGGTAAGTACCAATATTCTCATGGAAGCGGGAATAGATACTGCTGATTTATTAATTGCAGTAACAAGCAGTGACGAGGTCAACATGGTCTGTTGCCTTACCGCCAAGAAATTGGGAGTAAAACATACAATAGCAAGGATTAGAGACCACGAATATGCCCATGAGCTTTTGCTGCTCAAAGAAGAGCTTGGACTTGACCTTATTATAAACCCCGAACAGGCGGCTGCGGATGAAATTGCAAATGTGCTGAACTTTTCTTCTGCAATCAATGTTGAAAACTTTGCCAAGGGCAGGGTTAAAATGATTGAAATAATGGTTACGGAAGATATGCCCATGCGGGGTATGCGCCTCAAGGACATGGGGAGCAAGTTTGAATCCTCTGTTTTAATCGGAGTCGTAATACGGAATGATGAAGTTATAGTACCCAACGGGGATTTTATAATTAACGAGAATGACAACATATATATTATTGGACAGCCTTCACATCTGTATAATTTTTGCAAGATGTTCGGCAAAGTTCCGCAAAAGATTCGAAATGTAATGATTGTAGGCGGAGGGAGAATTGCTGTTTACCTTGGAAAGCTTTTGGCAGAGATGGGCATGAAGGTCAAAGTAATTGAGATAGACAGGGAAAAGTGTATTCAATTATCTGAATTGATTCCTGAAGCACTTATCATCCATGGGGATGGAACCGATGAAGAGCTTCTGAGATCTGAGAATATTGATGAGATGGATGCGTTTATTGCAATGACCGGAATGGATGAGGAAAATATGATGGCTGCACTGATAGCAAAACATAATGGTGCCAAAAAGGTCATATCAAAGGCAAGCAGGATCAATTATATCAGCATCATTAAAAGTTTGGGTATAGACAGTGTAATAAGCCCCAAGCAGATTACCAGCAACCAGATATTGAAATATGTTCGCGGCAACAGTGTTGAGTCATTGTACAGAATCATTGAGGGACAAGCAGAAATAACTGAAATCGTTGCAGAGCCTGAAAGTAAGATATTAAATACGAAGATCAAGAAACTGGGACTCCCAAAGGATACTATTATTGCTACCATCGTCAGGAAAAATGAAGTTGTAATCCCCCATGGAAATGATATTATCAAAGAAGGGGATAGGGTTATTGTGATTTCAAAAAATAAGAATATTTCCAGCTTGGATGAGGTAGCTGAGGTTTCTTAAGGAGGATATGATATTGAACTTTAGAGTAGTATTAAGAGTCTTGGGTATGGTTCTGGCATGTGAAGCATTGTTCATGCTGCCATCACTGGCGGTATCGGTATATTTTAGGGGAGATGATATTGCTGCATTTGCTTTAAGCATACTAATCACTGCGGTTATTGGCATACCGTTAACCTATATCAGAGCAAACAAGCATGATATGTACGCCCGTGACGGTTTTGCCATTGTTGCATTAGGATGGATCCTACTGTCCTTCTTCGGCTCGCTTCCTTTTGTGATCAGCGGTGCCATACCCTCATACATTGACGCATTTTTCGAAGCAAGCTCCGGATTTACGACTACCGGTGCAAGCATACTTACACAAATAGAAGGGCTTCCAAAGGGAATACTTTTTTGGAGAAGCTTTACTCACTGGGTAGGCGGCATGGGCGTTATAGTACTCACCTTAGCTATCCTGCCTTCAGTAGGTGCCGGGGCATTGCAAATGATGAAAGCGGAAAGCCCCGGGCCGACTCCGGGGAAAATCGTGCCCAAGGTGGCTGAAACAGCTAAAATCTTGTATGGTATATATATTGTGATTACTATAGTGGAAATCATTATGCTGAAAATGGCGGGATTGCCTCTTTTTGATTCTGCCATACATACCTTTGGTACGGTCGGAACGGGCGGATTTTCCAATATGAACACAAGCGTCGGAGAATATAACAATGTGTATGCTGAGGTTATTATAGCAGTATTCATGTTCATATGCGGTGCCAACTTCTCTTTATATTATCAGATGCTGAAGGGCGACCTTAAAGCTGCTTTTAAGGATGAAGAATTCCTTTTCTATTTACGAACAGTGTTATTAGCTATAATCTTAATAACAATCAACCTGTATGGAAATGTATTCAGCTCCATCTGGGAATCACTGAGGCATTCATCCTTTCAGGTTGTATCAATAATCAGTACTACCGGATATGTGACATCGAATTTTGAAGAATGGGGAATGTTCAGTAAAATTATACTGTTTATGCTGATGTTTGTCGGGGGATGTGCAGGTTCTACCGGGGGCGCAATAAAAAATATCAGATTTCTGTTATTGTTCAAGGTTATGAAAAGAGAGCTTATGCAAATAATTCATCCCAAGGCGGTTTATTCAGTCAGGCTTGGCGGCAGAGCAGTGAATGAAAGAACAATTTCCGAGGTATTGGGATTCTTTTTCATGTATATTATAATTTTTATTGCAGCTGTTCTTATTGTTTCCCTTGATAATCTTGATTGGGCAACAACAATAGGCTCTGTTGCTGCTACTATTGGAAACATAGGACCCGGTTTCGGTATTGTAGGTGCGGTTGGCAACTATTCGACCCTGTCTAACTTAAGCAAGATAGTATTATCAATGTGTATGATTATAGGGAGATTGGAGATATATCCCATCTTGCTCCTCGGTATGCCTTCCTTCTGGAAGAGAACAAGTGTTTAAACAGCTGCGCTGATTTCCTCCAGCGCAGCCTTGTTTAATATAATGATTTTCTTATGGCCTTTTAGCTCGATCATGCCTTCTGCCTGGAATACAGCCAGTTTTCTGCTCAAGGTCTCCTGGCTCATACCCAGCTGAGAGGCAAAATCTCCTTTGGTCATATTCAATATAACTTCATTTTTCCCGCCAGCTAAAGTTAGTAAAGCTTGCGCCAAACGCTGTTCTACGGAATTCAGGCTGATAGCTTCTATCAGGTTTTCCGCCTTTTCCAATCGTTTGCTCAGTTCATCCATTACCTTAAAGGCAATGGAAGTATACTTTGCCATAAGCTCCTTGAGCTTTGGCCCTTCAATTACGCACATGGTTGAGGTTTCTAATACCTCTGCGTTATCGGTCAAGGGCAAAGACCCAAACAGAGAGAGTTCGCCCATAAACTCACCCGGCCCCAAGATACGGATTACCTGCTCTTTACCGCTTATGCCCAGCCTTGAAATCTTCACTCTGCCGGTATGCAGGACATAAAGATTGCTGCTTTTATCGCCGGACATATATACCATATCGCCTTTTTCAAAGGTTTTAGCGGAGGTGATATTGGCGATCTCCAGCATCTCCTCGCGGCTTAGGCTTCCGAATATCGGCACACATTCTATACAATTTGCATGGTTTTTTTTATGCTCACATCCGCACACCCAAAACCCCTCCTATATGAACCCGGAATTTTTTTACCAATATTAACTATTGATATGATACCACAAATACTGTCCTATGGCCAACGAAAAACGGCACAGCGCAATAGGCGTCTATGCCGTTTTTTCAAGTTTTATTTGTAAAACACATGGTTACCAATTCTTATAACAAAGGTCTTATTATTTACGATCCACGTACCTTCTGATTTATTCGGATTGAAGAAATAAGTTGCATTTCCTACATAGCTTGTCCCATTAAATGCGGCTTTTGCCGCTTTTATGCTGTCCGCATTCGGATCATTATAAATAGTACCGTCGGCAACCGGACTGAACTGAGGGATGCCTTTATAATACTCGAATATTACACCCTTAACCGTATTAGGGAATGAACTTGACTTTACCCTGTTCAAAATAACATTACCTACGGCAACCTTCCCTGTATAGGATTCAGCCTCCGCTTCGGCATTGATTATTCTTGAAAGCCAATACAGGTCAGTAGATGTATAGCTTGTCCCCCTTGAAGCGACGGCAGTAGTTGCAAAAAGCCTGCTTTGAGTTTCTCTGCCTGCAATACCGTCAATCCTGAGCTTATTTGCCTGCTGGAATTTAATCACCGCATTTTCCGTCATTTTGCCGTAAATACCATCGGCTGCTCCCGGTGAAAACCCTTTGTTTTTTAGTGCTTGCTGCAATTTTACTACAGCAGTGCCTCTGCTTCCGAATTTCAACAAACCGTAATAGGTATCCGCAAAAACACCTATGGTTTGTCCAACTAAAAGCAAACAAATAATAGTAACACAAATAATACTTTTAAGATTCTTTTTCATACACAATACACTCCTTCCATAACTTAGCCTCCGAAGTTAGCTGTCGGGTTTGGGACAGAAGGTTCCCTACCATGGTTGTCCATGGATTAACCCCAGAATTGGTTCCTCCGTACCCGGCAAAGCCGGGATTCAGCAAATGTTTGTGTTTACATAATGCATATTATATAATAAATCAAGCTATATGTCAAACCGGCGCAGAAATTGGAAAAGGTGAGATATCGCCAACTCCGGCTTTATTGTTTTACGAAGACTACATTGATTGCTTTGACCAGAGCATCAACTTTGTCGCCCTGCTTGAAACCCGCATCATCGAGGCTTTCTCTCGTCATCACGGACGTGAATCTCAAAGTATTGTCCTGTCATGTGCCTCTCATCTTGACTTCCGCCATGATTTCATCAGCTCTTATTGCCTCGATTTCTCCTGACACTCTGTTTCTTACTCCTGCTTCCATTTGAAATCCTCCTTCAGATTGTTTTCGTTTTGTAAAGTTAAATGAAAATTGAGAACCTGCTACACTTTCTGGTACAATGT
>DAOLPD010000139.1:0-8400 GCA_035417425.1 Bacillota bacterium | reverse complement strand
CCCTATGTTTACATGGGGTTTGGTCCTTTCATATTTTGCCTTTGCCATTTTACTTTTCCTCCTTTAAAATCGGATAATTCAATATTTTAGAAAATTGTACAATCAAATTACTATACTATTTCCTGTTACTTTTCACCCAATATCTTCTCCGCTATGCTCTTGGGCACCTCTTCGAAGTGATCTGTCTCCATTGAATATACGGCACGTCCTTGTGTCCTCGAACGCAGGTCGGTAGCATAACCGAACATCTCGGAAAGAGGTACAAAGCCTCTTATGACCTGTGCTCCGCTTCTCGCTTCCATACCTTCAATTCTTCCTCTTCTGGAGTTTATGTCTCCGAGAACATCTCCCATATATTCCTCAGGCACTGTTACTTCAACCTTCATTATAGGCTCCAGAAGAACAGGATCGGCTTTTTTCATTCCTTCCTTAAAGGCCATTGAGCCGGCAATTTTAAATGCCATTTCGGAAGAGTCCACTTCATGGTATGAACCGTCATACAGTGTGACTTTAACATCGAGAACAGGATATCCTCCAAGTACGCCGTTCATGGTAGCCTCTTCCACACCGCGCTGTACAGCGGGTATATACTCTTTAGGAATCACACCGCCTACTATCTTGTTTACAAATTCAAAGCCGGTTCCGGGTTCCTTAGGCTCAATCTCAAGCCAAACATGACCGTATTGTCCTTTACCTCCCGACTGTCTGACAAACTTTCCTTCGACCTGTACTTTTCTCCGGATGGTTTCTTTATAAGCAACCTGCGGCTTGCCGACATTTGCTTCAACCTTGTACTCCCGCATCATTCTGTCAACAATTATGTCAAGATGCAGTTCACCCATACCTGCAATTATGGTCTGGCCGGTTTCAACATCAGTGTATGTCCTGAATGTCGGATCTTCTTCCGCCAGCTTCTGAAGGGCTATACCCATCTTATCCTGGCCTGCCTTCGTTTTTGGTTCTATGGCGACATTGATAACCGGTTCCGGAAATTCCATTGATTCAAGAATAACTGCATTTTCCTCATCACAAAGGGTGTCTCCCGTGGTCGTATCCTTAAGCCCTACAATTGCTGCGATATCACCCGTATAAACCTCTTTTATCTCTTCCCTGTGGTTGGCATGCAGCTGCACTATTCTGCCGATTCTTTCTCTTTTGCCCTTTGTTGAATTATATACATATGAGCCGGCTTCAACCATCCCCGAGTATACTCTGAAGAATGCCAGTTTACCCACATAAGGGTCAACCATTATTTTGAATGCAAGAGCTGAGAAGGGTTCTTTGTCGTCAGAATGCCTTACAATCTTCTCTTCTCCATCCACAGTAGTCCCTTCAATCGGCGGAATGTCAATAGGAGAAGGCATAAAATCCACAACAGCATCCAGCATAAGCTGCACACCTTTATTCCTGTATGAGGAGCCGCAAACAACCGGATTAAACTTAACACTGATTGTACCAGCCCTAATAGCATCCCTGATCTCCTGCTCTGTCGGTTCTTCTCCCTCCAGATACTTCATCATGAGATCTTCATTTATTTCGGATACAGCTTCAATCAGCTTTTCTCTGTATTCTTTCGCCTTATCCTTCATGTCTGCCGGGACTTCTGTTACTTCCACTTCTTTGCCGAGGTCGTCCTTATACATATGGGCTTTCATACTTATCAAGTCCACTATGCCTGTAAAACTATCCTCGCTGCCGATAGGAAGCTGAATAGGAACTGCATTTGCTCCGAGCCTTTCTTTCATCATTTCGACTACTCTATAGAAATCCGCTCCCATTATGTCCATTTTATTAATATATGCAATTCGCGGAACATTGTATTTGTCTGCCTGCCTCCAGACGGTTTCCGACTGAGGCTCAACTCCGCCCTTAGCGCAAAAAACTGCTACAGCTCCATCTAATACGCGCAGTGACCTTTCTACTTCAACAGTAAAGTCCACGTGCCCCGGCGTATCTATTATATTAATCTTATGACCCTTCCATTCAGCTGTTGTAGCTGCAGAAGTTATTGTTATTCCTCTTTCCTGCTCCTGCTCCATCCAGTCCATTGTAGCAGTTCCTTCGTGAACTTCACCTAATTTGTAGGTTTTTCCTGTATAGTACAGTACTCTTTCAGTCGTTGTCGTCTTTCCTGCATCAATATGGGCCATTATTCCTATGTTTCTGGTTTTTTCCAACGCAAATTGCCTAGGCACAATTATCCTCCTTTCTGTTGCAAGTATCACTGTTATACTTCCCGAAATTTTTAAAATTTAGCATTAATTCATAATCATTTTTATAAGTCACAATTACCTCTATTTTAGATTACCACCTGTAATGTGCAAAGGCCTTATTGGCTTCAGCCATCTTATGAGTATCTTCCTTTTTCTTCACGCTGCTGCCGGTATTGTTAGCAGCATCTAAAAGTTCGCCGGCCAATCTTTCTTTCATGGTCTTTTCCCCTCTTTTTCGGGAATACTCGATCAACCACCGCATCCCTAATGCCTGCCTTCTGTCAGGCCTTACTTCTATAGGAACCTGGTAAGTTGCTCCGCCTATCCTTCTGGCTTTAACCTCCAGAACAGGCATGATATTGTTCATAGCTGCCTCAAATACTTCAAGGGGATCTTTACCTGTCTTTTCCCTCAATATTTCGAAGGCACCATAAACTATTTTCTGTCCGACGCTTTTCTTGCCGTCATACATAACGTTGTTGATAAGCTTGGTAA
Source organism: Bacillota bacterium (assembly GCA_035417425.1). Lineage (GTDB taxonomy): Bacteria > Bacillota > Clostridia > Lutisporales > Lutisporaceae > BRH-c25. The sequence goes on along the minus strand of DAOLPD010000139.1, from coordinate 5,692 downwards.
CTATCTTGTCGTTATATAACGGGTCCGGCAATACGTCCCTTTTTGATATATGTCCTCTTCTTGGCACTTTACTTCCCTCCTTAATATTTTTTAATATCATCGGTACTCGGCAGTATCAAGTCAACCAACTGCCGTTGTGCGCAAATATATTCAAAACAAAGGCTGCAGTCAGCCAATGTCAAATAACTCGCACAATATTATTTCTTTGGTCTCTTGGCACCGTACTTTGATCTGCTCTGCTTTCTGTTAGCGACGCCAGCGGCATCAAGAGTACCTCTTACTATGTGGTACCTCACGCCAGGAAGGTCCTTAACTCTGCCGCCCCTGATAAGAACAACCGAGTGTTCCTGCAGGTTATGGCCGATTCCAGGGATGTAGCCTGATACTTCAATGTTGTTCGAAAGTCTAACTCTGGCAATTTTTCTCAATGCGGAATTAGGCTTCTTGGGTGTCGTAGTCTTTACAACAGTGCATACTCCCCTTTTCTGCGGGCTTTCCTTTAATGCTGGTGCAGTTGATTTGTACTCTACCTTCTCTCTGCCTTTCCTCACTAACTGGCTAATTGTAGGCATTAAATGCACCTCCTTGTTTTATTTATCATATACAGGCCCGGTATTTGCCAAGCGCTGCTATACGCGGTGAAAATCAATACAATTAAAAACCTCTTCATATGAAGAGGTTCGATATACATACTAATCCTTGATAGCCGCCGTTGAGGCGCCGATATCAATGCCGCATGCATCTCCAAGCTCCTTCATATTGCTGACATATATGATTTGTATATTTCTATCTCTGCATACATCCTGTACCGATTGCTTAATAAAGTCATCGGCATCCTCTGCCAGATAAACCTTTGTAACCGTCCCGTTTTTTATTGCCTTTACTGTCTGCTTAAACCCTACTATTCTTCTGTTTAAGGCTTTTAGTTCCTGCATTCAAACCACCTCTTAAGGATTTTTTTGCATGGCAGCAACGGTGTTTATCTGCAAGCTTAGAAAACCATTATTAATGGTTCTCTATAAAACACTAGATAAGTTTAGCATTTGTTATAACATGATGTCAATATTGGTTTTCTGCATTTATACAAAAAACTTATCCCGCCTCATATTACTCGGCTTCCACCTGTTTTATCGATATATCCATATATTTTTTCATACCGGTGCCTGCAGGAATAAGCTTTCCGATAATTACATTTTCTTTCAGGCCCACAAGGGGATCTATCTTACCCTTAATCGCAGCTTCTGTCAAAACCCTTGTTGTTTCCTGGAATGATGCTGCTGACAAGAAGGAATCGGTTGCCAGGGAGGCTTTGGTTATACCAAGGAGTACTCTCTTCCCTGTAGCCATCTCTCCGCCTTCGGCACTTACTCTTTGGTTTTCTTCTTCAAATTTAAATATGTCAAAGAGCCCTCCCGGAAGCAGATCGGTGTCTCCGGATTCTTCTATCTTGACCTTTCTCAGCATTTGTCTGACAATGACTTCTATATGCTTATCCGCAATATCAACGCCCTGAAGCCTGTATACCCTCTGAACTTCCTGAAGCAGATAGGTTTGTACACCGGCCACTCCTTTGATCTTAAGTATATCATGAGGATTAACCGAACCTTCGGTTATTTCATCTCCTGCTTCAATTGTCTCTCCGTCAGCAACCCTAAGCCTTGAGCCGTATGGTATTGTATATGTCCTGGAATCGCCGTCTTCAGCCAGCACGACAACATCTTTCTTTTTCCTCTGGTCAATTATTTTTACAACACCGGAAATTTCGGATATTATTGCAAGTCCCTTAGGCTTCCTGGCTTCAAAAAGCTCCTCGACTCTGGGAAGACCCTGGGTTATATCATCACCGGCAACGCCTCCAGTATGGAAGGTTCTCATTGTAAGCTGCGTACCGGGCTCCCCGATTGACTGAGCCGCAATTATTCCCACTGCCTCACCGATATGCACGGGATCTCCTGTTGCCAGGTTTACCCCATAGCATTTGGTACATACTCCATATTTTGAATGACATGTCAGCACAGACCTTATCGGAACTTTCTTAATTCCCAGCTTGATAATATTATTTGCTATTTTTTCGGTTATAAGCTCATTCCTCTTAACCAGCACCTCACCTGTCTCAGGATGCAGTATATCGCTGCTGGCATATCTGCCCGTAAGCCTGTCTTTAAGCTTTTCAATTACTTCATTTCCGTCTTTGATTTCGCTGACCATCAAGCCCTCTTCAGTCCCGCAGTCTTCTTCCCTGGCTATGACATCCTGGCTTACGTCAACAAGGCGTCTTGTCAGATAGCCGGAGTCGGCAGTACGCAGCGCAGTATCTGCCAAGCCTTTTCTTGCACCGTGGGTTGATGTGAAGAATTCCAGTACATCAAGGCCTTCACGGAAATTGGCTTTTATAGGAATCTCTATGATTCTTCCCGAGGTATCCGCCATCAGACCTCTCATGCCGCACAACTGCTTGATCTGGTTTACGCTTCCCCTTGCACCTGAGTTAGCCATCATATATACAGGATTAAGTCTATCCAGATTATCCATCAATGCTTTTGTTACATCTTCCGTTGCCAGCTTCCAGGTCTCTATTACCTGCTCATATCTTTCATCGTTGGATATGAGGCCTCTTCTGTACATTTTTTCTATTTTGTCTACTCTCTCATCTGCTTTTGAGAGCAGTTCCTTTTTCGCCATCGGTATATCCATATCCGATATGCTTATTGTCACTGCACCCTTTGTTGAATATTTAAAGCCCAACCTCTTTATTTCGTCCAGCACAATTGCGGTATTTGTGTTTCCGTGCATTCTATAGCATTTATCCACAATTTTACCCAAAAGTGACTTATCTATAGGTATAAAATTGCCATCCTTATCCCTCGGATCAAGCTCCAGAAGGAACATATCATCTTCGGTATTCCTTTCAACAAAGCCAAGGTTCTGAGGTATTGACTGATTGAATATGAATCTTCCGACAGTATTTTCAACAAATCTGCTGACAATTCTGCCGTTAATCTCTTTGACTATCCTTACCTTAACCTTTGCGTGAAGGGAAACCTCTTCCAGCTGATAAGCCATGAGCATTTCGTTCAAATCTGTAAATACCTTGCCTTCGCCCTTCTGCCCCGGTACATAAATGGTAAGGTAATATACCCCCATAACCATGTCCTGAGTAGGGCTGACAACAGGTCTTCCATCCTTGGGAGCCAGTATATTATTGGCGGACAGCATCAGGAATCTTGCCTCTGCCTGTGCTTCAACCGATAAAGGTACATGCACCGCCATCTGGTCTCCGTCAAAGTCAGCGTTATATGCAGTACATACCAGGGGATGTATCTTCAATGCCCTGCCTTGTACAAGTACAGGTTCAAAAGCCTGTATCCCCAGCCTGTGAAGTGTTGGAGCACGGTTTAAAAGCACCGGATGCTCGCTTATTACCTCTTCGAGTATATCCCAGACCTCCGGTTTCACTCTTTCTACCATTCTCTTGGCACTTTTGATATTATGAGCAAGCCCGTCATTTACAAGCTTCTTCATTACAAAAGGTTTAAACAGCTCCAAGGCCATCTCATTAGGCAAACCGCATTGGAAAAGCTTCAGCTCAGGCCCTACAACTATAACTGAACGGCCTGAGTAGTCGACACGTTTTCCGAGGAGGTTTTGTCTGAACCTGCCCTGCTTTCCTTTAAGCATGTCACTTAAGGATTTAAGAGGCCTATTGCCGGGGCCGGTTACGGGCCTTCCTCTCCTGCCATTGTCAATAAGTGCGTCAACTGCTTCCTGGAGCATTCTCTTTTCATTTCTGACTATTATATCGGGTGCTCCCAGGTCTAACAACCTCTTAAGCCTGTTGTTCCTGTTTATTACTCTTCTATAAAGATCGTTCAGGTCGGAGGTGGCAAACCTTCCGCCATCCAACTGCACCATCGGCCTCAAATCCGGCGGTATTACAGGTATCGCCTCAAGAATCATCCACTCAGGCTTGTTTCCTGAATTCTTGAAGGCCTCGACAACCTCCAGCCTTCTAACTGTTCTAAGCCTTTTCTGCCCTGTACTGCCTTTCAGGTCCTGCCTCAGTTCCTTCGACAGTTTTTCAAGGTCCAAGTCCAGAAGCAGTTCTCTTATTGATTCCGCTCCCATTCCTGCCCTGAATCTGTTGCCGAATTTTTCAATGTTTTCTCTGTATTCTTTTTCACTTAAGAGCTGCTTCTTTGAAAGAGGCGTATCGCCGCTGTCAATTACTATATATGAAGCAAAGTACAGAACCTTTTCCAAGGCTCTGGGAGACATATCAAGTATAAGCCCCATTCTGCTGGGTATCCCTTTGAAATACCAAATATGGGATACGGGAGCAGCAAGCTCTATATGCCCCATCCTTTCTCTTCTTACTTTAGCCTTGGTTATTTCAACACCGCAGCGATCGCAAACTATTCCCTTATACCTGATTCTCTTGTATTTCCCACAGTGGCATTCCCAATCCTTTGTAGGGCCGAAAATCTTCTCACAAAAAAGTCCTTCCTTCTCAGGCTTCAGTGTCCTGTAGTTTATTGTCTCAGGCTTCTTTACTTCTCCTCTTGACCACTCTCTTATTTTCTCCGGGGATGCCAAACCAATTTTTATTGCTTCAAAGTTATTTAATTCAAACAAGGAGTTATCTCTCCCTTCTAAAAAATTTTAGAACTCTTCGTCATCCTCTACAACTTCTTCTTCAACTTCATTATCACCTATGAGAAGGTCATCCAGGTCTATCTCTGCATCAAACTCTTCCGCTCCTTCGGATTCCATCTCATAATCCTCGTAAAGATCATCTGAAGCGATTGTTTCCCCTTTATATGAAAGGCTTGAGAAATCCATGTCTTCCCTTACTTCCATATCAGTGCCCAGATCCTCCACATCTTCTTCTACCGATTCTCTTATAGTAATCTCTTCATGCTCCTCGGTCAGAACCTTGACATCAAGGGCCAGGCTCTGGAGTTCTTTTATAAGAACCTTGAACGATTCAGGCACGCCGGGCTCGGGTATGTTTTCGCCCTTGACAACGGATTCATAGGTCTTTACTCTTCCTACTACATCGTCAGACTTAACAGTAAGTATTTCCTGGAGTGTGTGGGCTGAACCATAGGCTTCCAGTGCCCATACTTCCATTTCACCGAACCTCTGACCGCCGAACTGGGCTTTACCGCCAAGAGGCTGCTGCGTTACAAGAGAGTATGGGCCTGTAGACCTTGCATGAATCTTGTCATCTACAAGATGCAGCAGCTTCAGTATATACATATAGCCTACTGTAACATCATTGTCGAAGAACTCTCCGGTACGCCCGTCCCTCAGTGTAACCTTTCCCGTATGATTGAGTTCGATTCCGTCAATAGGAGTTTCACCAAATGCCTTGAGAATGCTCTCAACGGACTTTAATTCCGTAAGATCCGAAGACCTTATCATTTCCCTTATGGAGGTTAACTTGCTGTCAATATCATAGATTTCATGACTTAACAGCTCGTGAATTATTTCAACATTTTCTTTTATTTCAGACTTGATATCCGGTTCAACAAGCTGCTGCTCCTCATAATCTTCATCATTCTGCTTGTTGGCAATAAGTATTTTCTCTTTTATTATCCTCAGGTTTTTCTTTACCTGAAGCACCTTATTGGCACATTCGATTGTCTCTATGATGCTTTCCTCCGTCGCCCCGTCGAATACCGGAGTAGCT
>DAOLPD010000138.1:0-8410 GCA_035417425.1 Bacillota bacterium | reverse complement strand
GGGCGGCATTGGGTACTAAGGTGACTATACATCATAAGAAAAATAAGGGCAGTATAGAAATTGAATATTATAGCGATGAAGAGTTTGATAGAATTTTTGATTTGCTGGAAAAATGAGGGTTTATTTAAACGGCTTATATTCGATTATTTTTTGTTTCATAATGATTTTATATTATGAAAGCAAAAAATTTATTATACATAATATTAATGCGTATATGGGGGTTTTGATATATGCAGCAGTATATCTTGAGTTCTTTTGTGTCAAATAGGGGAGGCGGCAATAAAGCAGCTGTTGTTTTTGATGATTATGGGATGCCGTTTTGGCAGATGCTTGAACTGGCGAAGAAAAACAATTTTTCAGAGACTGCTTTTATTGATTTTAATAAAAGTGACGGAAATAAATTCAGCATCAGATATTTTACACCGACCGAGGAAGTTGATATTTGCGGACATGCAGCGCTTGCTTCCTTTCATGTGTTGAAACAGCTTGGATATCTGAGAGAGAATTATGCATATCATCGTACAAAAGCAGGAGAGCTTAAGGTATTAATAGAAGGGGACTCCATATTGATTCAAATGAATAAGCCTGAACTTATTATGCAGTTAAGCAGTAATATCGTAATGGATATTATTGATGCAGATAAGAATGAAATAATAACAAATCGGAATGGAATGATTGATGTTATATCTACGGGGCTTAAAGATATAATATTGGAAGTTAACGGCATTGAAGCACTGAAGAAATTAAGCATTAAGAAGGATAAAATGATAGAAGTCTGCAGAGAGTATGATATTATAGGAATGCATGTTGTTTCACGTGAAACAATTGAAGAGGATTCAGATTTTTGCTGTCGGAACTTTGCCCCGGCGGTAGGTATAGATGAAGAGAGTGCAACCGGAACTTCCAATGCATCATTGCTGTACTATATTAAGAGAAATAAAAAGGAATTTGACTACGATAAAACTTATAAAATTGAACAGGGCTACTTCATGAACAGTCCAAGCAATATCTTTGTAAAGTATGATCAAGGAACTGAAAGTATATTTGTTGGCGGTATAGCCAAGATAGATAGTATGGAATCTGTTGTGATATAATAAGAATGCGCCATATCTATTGGTTTGCAGTCATACTTCCAGAGCAATAACCTTGTATACCGACTCGCACGATATTAGCTTTGGACAGAATCAGAGCTTGATACTTGTAAAATCCTGACGCACATAAACCCAACCTCCTGTTGGTATGTGCTGGATTTACCTCACGTAAATCCCACGGATTTTACTGCATATCTTCACTCGATTCTGTTGTCCAAAGCCAATAAGTGCTCGCTGTTATACAAGGCTAGCACTCTGTAGGATTATACAAACTTCAGATGCGTCACATCATTTTTTAGAATGATACAAAGCAATGTATAACAAAGTTTATATTAAAATGTTTCACGTGAAACAAAGGAGTAAACCATGATATATTTAGATAATGCAGCTACTACATTTCCGAAACCCGAATCAGTATACAGGGCTGTTGATGATTGTCTCAGGAATTATTGCGCAAATCCGGGAAGAGGCGGACACAAGCTTTCCCTCCAATCAGGCAGGGTACTTCTTGAAGCCAGGGAGTTACTGGCAGAGTTGTTTAACGCAGATTCACCCGATAATGTTATATTGACTCATAATGCTACAGAGGCATTGAATCTGGCTCTCAAAGGTTTCTTAAAAAGGGGCAGTCATGTAATAACCACAAGCATGGAGCATAATTCGGTAATGAGGCCATTGAAGGTTCTGGAAAAACTCGATATAGAAACGACAATAGTACAATGCAATGAATACGGAGAAATTGATATTGGCAGCATTGAGAAGGAAATTAAGAAGGAAACGGCGCTTATTGCTGCTACCCATGCTTCGAATGTTGTGGGAACAATCATACCCATTGAGGACATTGGAGCTCTGGCGAAAAGGCATGGATTGGCTTTTCTTGTTGATGCTTCACAGACTGCCGGTGTATTCGAAATAGATATGGAAAAGATGAACATAAGCATGCTGGCTTTTGCGGGACATAAAAGCCTTATGGGACCCCAGGGGACAGGTGGATTGTGTATAAGAAGAGGCTTGGAGCTGACCCCTTTGCAGGAAGGAGGAACCGGAAGCAAATCCGAATTATTGTATCAGCCCGATATCATGCCTGACCGCTTTGAAAGCGGAACTCACAACACACCAGGGATTGCGGGCCTGTGTGCAGGCTTAAGCTTCATAAAGAGCAAAGGAATTGATATAATAAGATCTCATGAACAGGAGCTTGTAAGATACTTTCTGGATGGATTGGCGGAGATGAAAAATGTTAAAGTATACGGCATTAAAGATATAAGTAAGCAAGCCCCTGTTGTATCAATCAACGTAGGAGACACGGGTTCTTCAGAAATAAGCTATATTCTTGACCGGACATTTGATATAGCAACAAGATCGGGACTTCACTGCGCACCTATGGCCCATAGAACAATAGGAACCATGGAACAAGGCACCGTAAGGTTCAGCTTTGGTTTTTTCAATACGAAAGAACAAGTAGGTGAGGCACTTAATGCTATTGAAAACATTGGAACCTTGTTATAGGAGAGTAGGGGATGAGTATCATGGATAATATTATAAAAGAATACAATACTATAATTTTGATATCTATTACAGCATTACTGTTTATAATGTTTGTTTGGAATCTCATATTGTCTGTCAGGCTTTCTGGGATGAATGATAAATACAAGAAATTCATGAGGGGCTCTTCGGGCAAGAACTTTGAGGGCATGCTGCTGGGGCATATAGAGAATATGGAAGCGGCAATAGAAAGAGTGAACATTATAAGCGAAGATCTGATAAATGTAAAGAATCAGATGGACAAATGTATACAGAAATGCAACATAATTAGATACAATGCCTTTAGTGATACAGGAAGCGATCAGAGTTTTTCCATAGCTATGCTTGACAATTTTAATGACGGTATCATAATTACAGGTATCTATGGAAGAAATGAATTTATAGGTTATGCCAAGCCTGTAAGCAAAGGAACATCAAAATATCCTCTTTCTGTTGAAGAAGAACTGGTATTGAACAGGAGCCTGAAATGTACACAAATATAGAATAAAAAACATACCTTCATAGGATACTAATTGTATTGCACAATAAGTTGCTATGGAGGTATTTTTATGATAATTGCAATACAGCGCGGCTTGGAAGATATAAAAAGCGAACTGGAAAGCAGAGGGAACGAAGTATTCTATATAGGAGAAAACAGAATGGCTGATGCAGTCCTATACAAGGAGGCGGATACGGTTCCTTACTATGAAGTAAATAATGTACCTTCGGCCGCAGCCTTATCAAACGGAAATATATCATATGGGGCTCTGTTGGTGAATGTAACAAACAAATCTATGGAGGATATAATAAGAATATTGGAGACAAGAGTATATAGCCCTCTGCTTTAACAACATTTCATAATAATAGAACAGGTCAGCTTTCATATAAGTGATGCATGTTTTAACAGGATATCATAAATCATTGCGGATTTATGATATAATATTCTCATAAATGAGAATATTATATGCCTCCGGCGGAACATATGCTCGTGCGATTTTTTGCCCCGCAAAACGCACATGGGCGGATATCTTAAATCCTTACGGATTTATGATATAATATATATGTTAATTGTCGGAATAAAAATGAAAGGGTAGCATGTAATGTATCAGGTTGCATATGATAGGATACTTTTTATTGCAATGAGTTGTTTTTCTTTTTTCATTGCATCATATACCATAAGTATGAACAGAACAGCTTCGCTTTTCAAGCTGCTGGGCTGGGCGTTTTTCATACCCTTTGGATTGTGCTGTTCAGTCTTTATTTTCTCTCCGGATACCCCGATAAATCTAATACTATCATTCTCTGAGTTTTGTTTGTCTGCAGGCATTCTCCTTCTTATAATTTACCCCTACAACATAAAAAATCAAAAACTAACGATTATTGTTATTGCCGCTTTTACCCTGATATTGTCTATGTGTGCAATAAAGGCGGAAAATTTCATATACTATACACTCTCAGCCGCACTCCGAAATATTCTCACGGCAGCATGCATTGTTGCGGCTATTGTGTTCAATAAAAAAAGGAATGCAGATAGGAAACTGACCAGGCCATTGGCTGTTTGGCTTGCAGGTATACTGCTCGGATTTGTTGAAAATCAAGTTTACATAAATGAAGCAATATTTGTAGTCAAGTTCAGTGCATATGCATATTTTTTGTTCCATTTCTTTAGGACAACCTATGATTTGATTATAAAAAAGGTCAATGAAGCTGATGAATTGATAGAAAACATGAAAGATTCCTTTAATAAAGAGGTAAAGAAAAGAGTATTTGAAATTGAAAGAACTAATGAAAGGCTGTTGGAAATATCCAAGACAGATATGCTCACAAAGACCCTTAATAAGATCACAATACTTAATATCATTGAAAAGCTTATTATGAGCAAGAAAATGGAAGCCTTCTCAATATTAATGTTTGATATAGATAACTTCAAAACAATAAATGATTCCCTGGGGCACATTACCGGAGACAAATGCCTGAAATCTCTGGCATCTATCGCTTCAGGGAATATCAGGGAAGTAGACTACATAGGAAGATACGGGGGGGATGAGTTTATTATTGTACTTCCAACTTTGTCGGAGAATGAAGCGAGATTTGTGGCAGAGCGCTTCAGGAAGAAGGTAAACGAAACAAGCAATCCCAGATTCACCGTATCAATAGGCATTGCGACCTACCCTCATGACGGACAGACCGTACATGAACTGATACAGGCTGCAGACAAAGGATTATACAAAGCCAAGAGCAAGGGAAAAAATACTATTTGCCGCGCATAACCTATTTAATTCTTATTCTCTAAATAATCAAGAAACTTGTCTTCACTTGCTGCTGAAGCAATCTGCCGGTTTATCAGCGAGTTATCAGATATCGCTCTTTTGTTCATTTTCCACATATTGTATTTAAGGCCGTTTGCTATAAGGCTTGCCATGTTCATAACTACACTGAGCCTTGTATTTTGAAGAATCATTATTTCCATAAAACCGCCTACATTCACTATTCCTGTGATATTTATATGGCCGATAGCAGGAAGATTCTTATTAACACCCGAGCCAGGAGACAAGGGGCCTTCCTTTATATTTATATAGCCTATCCGTTCATATCTGCCGAGACATGCATCAATGGCAATGATAAAGGGATTGTCAAATTTCCTGAAAAGCTCCATATACTCACAAAGGTTCTTTGCATGGACAGGCTCATCCAGGGTACCATAAACATGTACATTTTTATACTTCATATCCTTTACTTTGTATCCTATCAATGGGCCCAGGCAGTCGCCTGTAGCTCTGTCTGTTCCTATGCACACAATTACAATGTCGGTATGGCTTTTATCATAGAAAATACTCATGCATTCCTCTAAGTAATTGCAGAAATAAGAAAAGGAATAAGGTTTATTAATATCAACTGTTCTTTCATATTTTATCTTCAACATTCCGAACTCCTTTATCTGAAATATCTACATAGAGTATTACCAAAACACATTGAGTAAATTCAAAGGATTTAAAATTAACCGGATGTGGCACAAAGTGTTTTATTGTATAATTATATTATTCAGTATCAGATACAATAACCATATGTTTTCAAACAGCAGTATCTGAAGCCTATGTGCAATCAAATAAATATGGGCTTTTTATGAATACTTTATTGGAAATTATTCGTATATATTATGAGAGGTGCTTGATTTGCAAAAAGTAAGATCGAAAAAAACAACCGCATTGCTTCTTTTGCTGATTATAGTATCGGTACTTGTCATTCTACTTTACATAAACAACAAAACAACCCAAAAATCTTCTTTTATTGCAGGCGGAAAAAACAAACTTGCGGTTACCGGAGAAGTGTCGGCTGTATCACAAAGCAGCAGTGCCATATACTATGTGAATGATCTTCTAATTGAGGCACAGGCAGAAAACATCAGAGCGAAGAATATAAAAGGGGATACGGAATGGAGCTGCAAGCTGCCCGGAAAAGCCGCCAGGATGGCTGATGCAGGGCAAAATATCATAATAATTGATTCAGTCAATAACATCCATTACTATACACTTCAGGGGAAACTCCTCTGGACATACAAGTCGGATTATGAGATTATTGATATTTTTACAGAGGATAACGGAAGCTTCCTGGTAGAATACAAGGGAATGACAGGAAGCCATGCCGAAGTATTCAAGCAGGATGGAAGTAAAATCGGAAGTATGTCTGTGGACAATGCTCATATATTATCATTTGCAGAAGGCAGCGGGGTATTTTCGATTTCAATTGTTGACACTTCATCAGAAATAATTAAGACAAAAATAATAACATATAGCATTAAAGGGGATATACTGTGGGCAAAAAATTATGACAATGTCATTATCTCAAAGCTTAGCTACAGTAAAGATAACAGGCTGCTTGCCATGGGAGAAAACACAGTTTACACTTACAAAAATGATGGCAGTCTTCATCAGGAAGTCAAAATTGAAGGTGAAATCAGCAGTGCAGCAATGAGCAGTCATATTGTCGCAATGGCATTGCAAATTAAAGGTAAGCAATATCTGGTATGCTATGATTCCAATATGCGGGAGCAAAGCCATACGGAGATAAAGTCTGCACCATTGGGAATATTTCCTCTGAAAAGCAATCTTCTAGTATACTATGCTGATGAATTGATGATACTCACCCATAAAGGAGAGCTTAATGCAAGGTATGAGTCAAATGTGGATATAAGCACCGCTTATATGAATTCGGATAATAAGGTGTATATAACTTCAAACAGAAGGCTTCTTCAGCTGGAGTATATAAAATAGCACAAAGGAGGCCAAAGATGCCTATGAATTGGATTGATTACCTGATAATTGCAATTCTTGCCGTTGGTGTCATTATCGGCTTCAGGAAGGGGTTTCTGAAGTCAGTATTCAGCATCATATGTTTATTGGCATCAATTATGGTTGCAAAAACTTACTATAAAGCCTTAACTTTGTTTTTGGTGGAGAATACTGCATTGGAAGAGAAGATAACAGGTTTTCTTTCAGAAAAAGCTTTTGTAAAAAACATATTAATGTCTCCTTCGGGTGAAAGTGCGGTTTTTTCCATAAGTAACAGCTTTACCAGCGATTTGAACACATTTGTTTCAGTACTTATAATAAATGCAATATCTGTACTGATCATATTTATTGCCGTAAGATTCATTCTTGGAATTGCCGAAAACATTCTTATCGATGTAGTTGAATTACCTGGTCTGAGAGAAGTTAACAGTATAGGGGGGGCAATAGTCGGCCTTGCAAAAAATATTATAATAATTATGCTGATATTTACAATAATAACGCCTATTTCTGCTATAAAGCCTCTTTCGGGAATCTCAGACGGAATAGAGGCATCTGCCCTTGCAGAGTACTTTTATGATTATAACTTCATACTAGGATGGATATGGACTGCAGCCATTGACCTTTTGAATAAATAAGGCAGAAATGTTTTTCAGCAAGATGTTCTATGAACTGTTGCTGCCGCACGCAGCTTGCGCTGAGTGCTCTCACAACAGAGAACTTCTAACTGAAAAACATGTCGTAAGGAGTTGTTGAATTAATGAACAAGAAAAATGCACTGATAGGGATAGCCCTGATACTCCTAGGCATATGTATGTACCTGAAAAATTATAATATTGGAACGGGAAGCTTGCTGACTCTTTTCCTTGGGCTGGGTCTGCTTTATGCATATTATATTAAGAAAGAACAGCCCTTTATTATTTTCGGAGGAATCTTTGCAGCTATAGGCTTGGTGGCGGTATTACGGGATATCAGGCTGTTCCGTATCGATATGGCTTTTGAAACGATGCTTATAGCAGTGGGAATAATATTTATATTCTTATATTATTCAAAACATATTGAAGGCTTTATTTTTCCGGGGGTGATACTTCCCGCTGCCGGAGTATACCTTTTATTGCTGAGATTTTTCAACGACAGATATGCATCCCCAAGCATATTTTTGCTGCTTGGCTTCGCTTTTTATGTGATATACCTGACAGCCTATATGGGAAAGTCCAACTGGCCATTGATACCGGCAAACATATTGCTGATGGCCGGGATATTTGCATATGCCGTAAGCTTTGAGTTAATAACATGGCATACGATCTATTTAAAGAGGGATTACATCTGGCCTCTACTGATGATAGGAGCAGGGGTATTGATACTGATAAGCAGGTTCAGAAGAAGGGCTTAATATCTGAAGTTTGCAGTCATACTCCCAGAGCACTAGCCTTGTATATCGACTCGCACGATATCAGCTTTGGACAGAATCAGAGCTTGATACTTGTAAAATCCTGACGCACATAAACC
>DAOLPD010000137.1:0-8445 GCA_035417425.1 Bacillota bacterium | reverse complement strand
GGATTATATTATCTTAGGGGGGCCTTTGATGCCTGCAAGGAATAAGAACAATATGGATTTTACACTACTGATAACGGTATTGATATTATTGGCTATAGGTGTGGCTATGGTTTTTTCCGCCAGTTCAATTTCCTCCTTTATGAAGTATAATGACAGATATCACTATCTGAAGTCTCAAGGTTTTTTTGCCATATTAGGAATCCTGGCTATGCTGTTTATGAGCAAGCTTGATTACAGGATCTTGGGGAGATTTGCAGGTGCGCTGGCGCTTCTAAGCATAGTTCTCCTAATCGCAGTATTCATACCCGGAATCGGACACACCGCCAATGAAGCCACCAGGTGGATCAAGATCGGGTCACAGACAATGCAGCCTTCTGAATTTGCAAAGTTTGCACTGATTATTTTCATGGCAAAAAGTATAAGCAATAAGAAGGAGAAAATCAGGAGCTTCAAGCATGGAGTCCTGCCATACGTAATTTTGGCGGCCATATATTTTGTGCTGATCATACTTGAACCAAACCTGAGCATGGCGGGAAGCATTTTGATGATAACCTTTGCGATGCTGTTTGCAGCAGGGACGAAAATCATATACCTGATAGGCTGGCTGATACCAATCCTGCCGGCAGTAGGCTATATAATTATGAAAAAGCCTTATATGCTGGCACGGGTCACCTCTTATATGAATCCCTGGGCTGATCCGCTGAATAAAGGTTATCAGGCAATACAGTCCCTATATGCCCTCGGCTCAGGGGGGATATTCGGATTGGGGCTGGGAAACAGCCGTCAGAAGTTTTTTTACATACCGGAGCCGCAAAACGACTTCATATTTGCAATTATTGGGGAGGAACTGGGATTCATAGGAACCTCAACAATAGTGATATTGTTTCTTATGCTTATATGGAGGGGCCTGAGGATTGCTTTGGCCTGTCCCGATACCTTCGGTTGCCTTCTTGCCACCGGAATTACATGTATGATAGCAATACAGGCTACTCTTAACATAGCGGTGGCGACAGTATCCATTCCTACTACAGGGATTTCGCTTCCCTTTATCAGTTCGGGAGGATCGTCGCTGCTGTTTGTTATGGTGAACATGGGAATTTTATTGAATATCTCAAAAACAGTCAAAACAGGCAGGAGTTGAATCCAATGAGGGTCATACTATCCGGGGGTGGTACGGGGGGACATATATATCCTGCAGTTTCCATCGCCAAAGAAATTAAAAATCTGTATAATGATTCTGAAATACTGTTCATAGGAACCGAAAAGGGGTTGGAGAGCAGCATTGTTCCCAAGGAAGGCTTTAAGCTGATAAAAATAAAGGTAAGGGGCTTTCGAAGGAAATTCAGCTTTGAGAATGTTGCAGCAGTGGCGGAATCTTTCACCGGCCTTTTCAAAGTATCCAAGATAATAAAGGATTTCAAGCCGGATATAGTAATAGGCACAGGGGGATATGTATGCGGTTCGGTGCTGCTTGCTGCCGCACTTATGGGTATACCGACCCTGATACATGAACAAAACGCCTTCCCGGGAATCACCAATAAGATCCTGGCGAGGCTTGTTGATATTATAGCGATCAATTTTCCGGAAGCAAAAGAGTATTTTCCAAGGAAAGACAAGGTGATTGTGACCGGAAACCCGATACGGGGCACAATATTGAGTGTAACCAAAGAGGAAGGCCTCAAGGAGTTTGGTTTTAGCCGGGAACTGCCGGTAGTTCTTGTTGTCGGGGGAAGCAGGGGAGCCAGGAAACTGAATGAGAGCGTGATGCTGCTTGCCAAAAAGTGCGTTGAGTCGAAAAGCTTTCAAATGATGCATATGACCGGAGAGTCTCAATATGATGACATCCTTAAAAAATACGGCAATGAAAACATCTCTTTGGATACCGGATATCTCAAAGTAATGCCCTATGTTTACAATATGCCCTATGCTCTGGCCGCAAGCGATATAATAATAAGCAGGTGCGGAGCCAGTACCCTGTCGGAGATAACTGCTTTGGGAAAACCCTCAATATTGATACCTTATCCTTATGCTGCCGGCAATCATCAGGAGTATAATGCAAGGGCACTGGAGAAGAACGGGGCTGCAATTGTTATTCTGGACAGGGACTTGGATGCTGATATACTATATAATGAGATTGCAGACATGCTGAACAAGCCGGAAAAAGTAAGACAAATGGCAGCAAAAAGCAGGGAATTGGGCAGAACTGATGCAGCTTATTCAATAGCAAAGGCTGCCGAAAAGCTTGTTCAAGATAAGAAATCCTAGCATTTGCAAGGCTTGATACTGCCTGACCCGCGACATTCGCAGTAACACCTTGGGAAGTGAAGCATAATATATTAATATGATTGAAGAATAATGGCTTCCCGGGGGTGTAAATCGTTGATGGATAAGTACGTGATAATCGGCGGGCGCAGACTTGAAGGGGATGTAAGGGTCGATGGATCCAAGAACTCTATTTTGCCCGTACTTGCCGCTACCATAATAAGTGGAAAAGAATCGGTTATCCATAATGTTCCGGAGCTTAAGGATGTTGATTTGCTCATCGGACTTCTTCGGACAATAGGCTGCAGATGTTTTTTTGAGAACAATACAATAGTCGTAAAATCCAATAGTAAGTTGAATACTTTTATACCGGAAAAACCGGTACGGGAAATGAGATCCTCAATTATTCTGATGGGAGCAATGCTTGCACGTCACGGGCATGTAAAAATCAGTTATCCCGGGGGCTGCGAAATAGGACCGCGCCCCATTGATATTCATTTGTCGGGTCTTAGGAGAATGGGCACTAAAATCACAGAAGCCCACGGATATATAAACTGTGAGTGCGATAGGCTTAAGGGTGTGGAGATAAATCTGGATTACCCAAGTGTAGGCGCCACTGAAAATATAATGCTTGCGGCTACAACAGCCGAGGGGGTAACTGTAATACAGAATGCTGCCAAGGAGCCGGAGATTGTTGACCTACAGAATTTCCTCAACGGAATGGGAGCCAGAATATCAGGAGCAGGAACCAGTACTGTGAAGATTGAGGGGGTAAAGGAATTTCACGACGTGGAACACACGGTCATACCTGACAGGATAGTTGCAGGAACGCTTATGGCAGCTGCCGCCATTACGGGTGGCAATATTGTTTTAAACAATGTAATAGTTGATCATTTGAAGCTGGTATCATCAAAGCTTACAGAAAGCGGATGCAATATTACCGAATACCAGAACAGCATTCAAATATCGTGCAGCAAAAAACCAAAGGCGGTTGAGGTGATAAAGACTCTTCCATACCCGGGATTTGCAACGGATATGCAGGCTCAGATGATGGCCGTAATGACAATAGCTAAAGGCACAAGCATATTCATTGAGACGGTATTTGAAAGCAGGTACAAGCATGTTGAAGAGCTTATGAAAATGGGAGCCAATATAAAGGTGGACGGAAGGACTGCCGTTGTAAGGGGGGTAAAAAAGCTTACCGGCACCGAGGTTAAAGCCGGCGATTTGAGGGGCGGAGCCGCATTGGTGCTTGCGGGGCTTGCAGCGGAAGGGACTACTGTAGTGGACAATGTTAAATTGCATATAGACAGAGGATATGATAAACTAGAAAATAAACTGGTAAAATTAGGTGCTGACATACACAGGGTATAGATTTACAATATTAACCTGTATGCATCCGGAACTGCATGCAGTGTTAATTTTTAAGTTTTCTTAGGACAAGCACATATTGTAGTTTTAGGAGTGAAAATATGAGGGGAAGATTCAAATATGTGGTTTTATTATTCATAATCTGCATATTTACTGCTTTTTTTCTGTCTTCCAGCTTTTTTCAGATAAAGTATCTGGTTGTAAATGGGAATAATAACGTAACAAGAGAAGAAATAATAAAGCTTTCATCAATATATTACGGTGAGAATATATTCAGAATAAATAAGAGAAACTCAATGAAGAGTATTTTTCAGAATCCTTACGTCAAAATGATTAAGATAAACAGAGTTCTTCCCGATAAGGTTGTAATTGATATCATAGAAAGAGATATTATGGCCTATGTACCTTATGTAGGATCTTATCTCAACATCGACGAGGAAGGCATGATACTGGAAATCAATCCTGCAATAAAGCGTACCGATTTACCGGTGGTTATGGGATTGCAGTTTGAGACCTTCAAGGTCGGTGAGTTTCTGAATGTTAAAAATGAAGAACAGTTCATAACAACTACTCAGCTTATCAAGGTGATAAAGAATGCCGAAATGCTGAATCTGGTTTCAGAGATCGATATCTCAGATTTATCAAATATCAGGCTTATAATCAAGGAAGGCATAAAAGCGAATCTGGGTTCTGCCGATAATATGGACTACAAGATTAATTTTGCCAGGTCGGTAATTGAAGATGTAATGAAGCAGAATCTTAAAGGAACTATAGAGATGAGCCATAATGGCAATCCTGTTTTTAGACCGGAGCAATGAATAGTGGGGATAATAGGAGGACCAAAGGATGAAAAATATTAAGTATCAAATTGCAGTGGCAGTTGTATGCCTGGTGCTGGGTATTATGGTTTCAATCCAGTTCAGGACTGTAAAGCAGGGAGTCGGCCCTGTGTCTGAATATAGGGCAAGGGAACTGGCAGCACAGCTTAAGAAAGTCAGGGAAGAAAATGTCAAGCTGCAGAATCTTAAGAATGATTATGAATCAAAGATAAAGGAGTTTGAAGATACTGCATCTCAAGGAAGTGCATATGCGAAGATACTGAAGGATGAGCTGGATCAGGCAAGGATAATGGCGGGCATAGAGGATGTTGAAGGCCCGGGGATTACTGTTGTTGTAGATGATTTGAAATTCAGCGAAAAGGTGAATTACCCACTTATTTCATATTCAATGCTGCTGGAGCTTTTAAATGAACTTAACGCTGCCGGTGCCGAAGCGGTATCCATAAACGGCCAAAGGATCATATCCACTACTGAAATACGTCAGATTGGCGGAATACACATTAATATCAACACGGTTTCCTTTGCCCCTCCATTTATATTTAAAGCCATCGGGGATCCGAAGACTCTGGAGGCAGCATTGAGGCTGAGGGAAGGAATTGCAGAAAGGCTTGAAAACAGCGGAGTAGCTGTGACGATTACACAGGAACAGCTGATCCGGATTCCGAAATACAACGGAGTTATTGAGAGGAAGTATGCAAAAGTTGTTAAAGAGGGAGAATCTCAATAATATGAATAGAAAGGCATATATATACTATTTGTTCATACTTGCGGCAATTATCGGCTTTATTGTTACAGTGCAGTTAAAATCCAATATTACTTATCAGGGTATTATTACAATACCAAAGCTCCTGGATTTGCAGAATGAGATCAGCAATGTGGAAATGGAAAACAAGCAGCTTATGGAGTCCATCAGCGAGCAGGCAATGAGATTGGTAGAGTATAAGACAAGTGTGGAAAAAACGGGGAATGCCTATGGAACCATGCAGAATGAGCTGGAAAAGGCCAGGAATTATGCAGACTATTATACTGTTCAGGGACCGGGGATCATAATGACCCTGAATGACAGCCAGCAGGAGCTTGCTGAGGGGGAAGACATTGCATGGTACCTTGTACACGATATAGATATTCTTGAAATAGTAAATGAGCTTAGAGTGGCAGGAGCGGAAGCAATATCAATAAACGGAGAAAGAGTAACCGCCACTACCAACATAAGATGCGGAGGCCCTACGATAAATATTGACGGTAAGAGGCATGCAGCTCCTTTTATCATAAGGGCGATAGGCGATCCAAAGGCCCTTGAAGCCTCTGCCCTGGCTCCGGATAGCTATATAGAGCTTTATATGGAATATACCGGTATACAGGTGGAGATTCAAAAAGTAGAGAAGCTGATCATAAATGGCTATGATAACACGGAAAAGATGAAGTATCTAAGAAAAGCTGAAGGCGGTGAAGCATCGTGATTATACCAATTATAGGACTTTTGCTGGGAATTGTCATTGGAATACTGTCGCCGATTACAATACCGATTCAATATTCAAGCTACATGTCGGTAGCAATTCTTGCGGCTTTGGATTCGGTATTCGGAGGAATAAGGTCCAGTATAGAAAAAACCTTCAATATTGAGATATTTATGTCGGGATTTTTCGGCAATGCGGTATTGGCTGCCATACTTACATATATAGGGGACCAGCTTGGAGTGCCTATATACTACGCAGCGATATTCGCTTTCGGAGTCAGGCTGTTCCAGAATTTTGCAATAATAAGAAGATATGTACTTATGGGACACAAAAAAAAATAACCATAAAATAAAAAAAAATAAAGGAAAATCAAGAGATATGTTGAACTTATTAAGATGAATCAATTTGGTATACAATTTTTCGCATATATAATAGTTGTAGATAGGGAGGGTATATTGTGCTTGAATTTGATGTTGATATGAATTCTATTGCTCAGATAAAGGTTGTTGGGGTTGGCGGAGCCGGGAACAATGCAATAAATAGAATGATTAATGCAGGCTTAAAGGGAGTAGAGTTCTATGCCATAAATACGGATAAGCAGGCTTTACATATGTCGCTGGCTCCAAATAAAATACAAATCGGGGAGAAGCTTACAAAGGGGCTGGGTGCCGGAGCGAATCCGGACATCGGTAAGAGAGCAGCTGAAGAAAGCTATGATGATATAAAGAAAGTTCTCGAGGGGGCAGACATGGTATTTGTTACGGCAGGTATGGGAGGAGGCACCGGCACAGGAGCTGCACCTTTGGTTGCCCAGATTGCCAGAGAACTGGGAATACTTACTGTAGGGGTAGTCACAAAGCCTTTCGGCTTTGAAGGCAAAGTAAGGAAAATGCAAGCCGAAAAAGGCCTTGCGGAATTGAAGGAAAAGGTTGATACTCTTGTAACAATTCCCAATGACAGGCTGCTTCAGATTGTGGATAAAAAAGCGTCTATAATGGAGGCTTTCAGGATAGCAGATGATGTTTTGAGGCAGGGTGTTCAGGGTATTTCAGACCTTATTGCCGTCCCCGGCCTTGTAAATCTTGACTTCGCAGATGTAAAGACCATTATGCTCGACAAGGGCTATGCCCATATGGGAATAGGAAAGGCCAACGGGGAAAACAGGAGTTCCGAGGCAGTGAAACAGGCAATACACAGCCCGCTTTTGGAAACCTGCATTGAAGGAGCAAAAAGTGTGCTTCTCAATATTACAGGCGGAGCGGATCTTGGAATATTTGAAGTCAATGAGGCTGCGGATCTTGTGTTCCAGTCGGCGGATCCGGATGCAAATATTATTTTCGGTGCTGTAATCGATGAGAGCATGCAGGATGAAATCAGGATTACCGTTATTGCAACGGGCTTTGAAGAAGGTGCCGGAAGGATTTTTGACAGAAGAGTCGAAGTCACGGGCCTCCCGGAGGGAAAAGGGGACGGACAGAAAATATCCAATTATGGTAATGAAGATATTGATATACCGACTTTCTTGAGGAACAGGTATAAATAAGTCAGATACCGGATACGAAAAAGAACCAATTTTGGTTCTTTTTTTATTGCCTCTGGAATACATATATTAGTTATAGAGCTTAAGCCGCTTGCCGCAAGTCACTATCCACCGCATTCCGCCGTGGGTTATGTCGATAAATATGATAATATAATTTATTTCGACTACTAAAAGTGACAGGTATTTCACGGCGTTTTTTATATAATTATCATAAGCGATACAACATATGAAAGACAAGGGAATGAAGTTGGAAACCTATGTTTATGCGGATATCATATTGCTGGAAAATTTAATAATGAATTATTTGATTTTATGGAGTACGGCACGGCTTACCAGGTACAGGCATTCAAAGGTGAAGCTTTTAATTGCTTCCCTGCTGGGGGCGGTTTATGCAGTACTTTCGTATTTCCCCGGATACGGGTATCTTTTCACCTTTTACATGAAAATACTTTTTTCACTGCTTATTGTGATAGTTGCATACACTCCGGCATATTTTCACCTTTTGCTGAAGCTGACGGGTATTTTCTATATTATTTCCTTTATTTTCGGCGGAGCCGCCTTTGGTTTATTCTATTTCATAAACGGCCTGAACCTGACCAGCAACGGGATTTCTTTCATCAGGGATTTTCCCGTAAAAATACTTATTGCGGCTGTTGCTGCTTCATATTTTATTATCAGGTACTGTTGGGATTACATACATCACAGGATAAAAAGAGAAAAAATAATTCTCAAGGTGCAGATGCGCTTTGACGAGAAGCAGCTGTACATGGATGCTCTTGTAGATACGGGAAACTCTCTGAAGGATCCGTTAACGAATACGCCTGTTATGATAACGGAATACGATACAATAAGAGAATTGCTGCCTGATGATGTGCAGAGGATTTTTGAACAAGAGGGAGAAAACGATTTAAATACAATAGCGGAAATAATGACAATTTCCAAGTGGGCTTCAAGATTCAGAATAATTCCCTTCAGG
>DAOLPD010000136.1:0-8490 GCA_035417425.1 Bacillota bacterium | reverse complement strand
GATTATGTCGGGAATGGAAATGGACAGGATTGACAGCTTTGCATCCTCCGCATTAGGGGAAGTGGCTAATATTATAAGCGGCAATGCAATGACACTTTTGGCGGAAAACAACTACGCATGCGATATTGTCCCTCCGCAGATTTTTATCGGACAATACAAATCATTTACAATGGCCAGTGAAAGAGCTTTACAATTAATTCTTACAACTCCGATAGGAGAATTTGATATAAATATATCTCTGAAGGAAAGACAAGTATAGTGAGAAAAAAAGATAATAATATAGTTCCATAAGCCGGGTGCTGATTAAAGGTGCTTGGCTATTTATTTTTTGTCTGATTGCACAAATTTTATAAAAACACGTATTCTATAATAGAGAATGGACAATCATTCAATTGGGTGTGAGCATTGGCAGATTAATCCATTAAATTTAGAAGGGATGGTAATATGGAAATTCTGCCTAAAACAAAAGCCATGCAGTATTCTGACAGGCATACTGAAGAAAAAGCAGTGCATGCAGTAAATTTACCAAGAAAATGGTCGGAGTTGTCTTACTCTGGGGAATCAAGGATACCCCAAGGACTCGACCCTGCAGCAGGCTCCTGGTCTACTTACTTTTTCAGAAGAAATGAAGACGGTTTGTTTACTACCTTGGATGGAAACATTGTCAGCTTTGATATCCAGCATCCCGATAACTTTAATTTTGATGCATCAGTGTTAATTGTAAAGGGTGTACTTAAGCATTTGACTCCGAAGCAGCGCATAATCGCGGAGTACTGGGGGGATGGGCCTGCAACCAAGCAGTGGACGCCGATTATCGACCGGCTGTTGGATACGTACGGTTTTTCACCTGTACGTGCAGCAAGGGTGCTGGCAGCTGTACAGGCAGGTATTAACGATGCCTTTGTGATAACATGGTATTTCAAGTATTTATGGGATGTGCCGCGTCCTAATCAGTTAGATCAAAGGTTAGTTACCGCAATATGCACTCCCAAGTTTCCGAGCTATCCTTCCGGACACTCAGTGATATCCGGAACTACAGAAGTCATACTCAGCCATTTCTTTCCTCCCGAAGCAGAAAGATTAAAAGAACTGACTGAGGAAAACAGCATATCCAGGCTTTACGGGGGAGTACATTTTATTGAGGATATAACTGAAGGTTTGAGACTGGGCCGTCAAATAGGAAGAATAATTGTAGTGGAACTGATGAAACAAAGTGATGCAAATCAAAGCGGAATTGACATTCCGATAACTGAGAGCAGGAATGCGGACCTTATGCCTCCGCCTTATGAGCAGGTTATTGCATACCCGTCAAGGGTAAATGATTGTGATTTGCCTCTTTTACCCTAAAGTCCATGATAAATTTGTATATATATGTTATAATATGAACAAAAATATAATAATACATAAGAGGAATAATGCGAAATAGCTGAGTTTGCATAACCCTCCGCAAGAGACAGTATAGTATATCGACGCACACGGATTATGATTTTGACAGGCCTATACTATACAAGCTCTTGCTTGGTTATGCAAACCAAAACTGCGTCGTATTCTTCTAAATATGCGAATTATAGATTGAGGTAAAAAATGTCGGAAAGAAAAGCACCAGATAAAGTTAATAATGCCGAAATGGAACGGCAAAAGCAAATAGCCCTGAGAATAAGAGAGAACAATGATATTGAAAAGCTTAAGACGGGAAAGCAGAAACGCATGCATGTGATAACCTTCGGCTGCCAGCAGAACAACTCCGATTCAGAGAAGATAATGGGTATGCTTGCTGAAATGGGATATGCCAGAACCGATATAAAAGAACATGCTGATGTCATAATAATTAATACCTGCTGTGTAAGAGAGAACGCAGAATTGAAGCTGTACGGCAATATCGGTGCATTAAAAAAGCTTAAAGAGGAGAATCCGTCACTGATAATAGGTGTATGCGGCTGTATGATGCAGCAGGAGCATGCGGTTGAAATGATCAGAAAGAAATACCGGCATGTGGATATAATATTCGGCACTCACAACCTATACAAGCTTCCTGAGCTGCTTGAACGCTCAATTGATGAGAAATATACCCTGATAGATATAATGAACACCGAGGGCATGATAATAGAGGATATACCTGTGCTGCGGGAGGAAAAGTTCAAGGCATGGGTTACAATTATGTATGGGTGCAATAATTTCTGCTCTTACTGTATAGTGCCTCACGTAAGAGGGAGGGAGAGGAGCAGGAAGCCTGAGGATATCATAAAAGAAATTGAAAGCCTTGCCAAAGACGGGTGCAAAGAAGTAACACTTCTGGGTCAGAATGTGAATTCCTACGGCAAGGATTTAAATATGGGAGTGGATTTTGCCGACATCATAAGAATGGTAAATGAAATAGAGGGAATTGAGCGAATAAGGTTCATGACCTCACACCCTAAGGATATTTCCGATAAACTTATTCATACCATGAGAGACTGCAAAAAGGTATGCGAGCAGCTTCACCTGCCTTTCCAGGCAGGGAGCAACAAAATATTGAAAAGGATGAATAGGAAGTATACAAAAGAGGAATACCTTAATAAGGTATTTAAGGCAAAGCAGGAAATACCCGGATTGGCTCTCAGTACAGACGTAATAGTTGGTTTTCCCGGTGAAACCGACGAGGATTTTGAAGAGACCCTTGATGTATTGAGAAGGGTAGAATTTGATCAGGTATTTATGTTCATATATTCAAGGCGAGTCGGTACTTCTGCTGCCGAAATGGAGGATACGTCCAGCTATGAGGATAAACACAGGAATTTTGAAAAGCTGGTAAAGCTTCAGAATGGCATATCAAAAAAACTGAATGATGAATACATGGACAAAACCGTTGAAGTTCTGGCAGAGGGCAGCAGCAAGAATGACCCTTCAAAATATACCGGAAGGACAAGAACCGGCAAGGTTGTGAATTTCACAGGAACTGACGGGATAATCGGCAAGCTGGTGAATGTAAGGATAAATGAAATCCATTCATGGTTTTTGAACGGCCAAATGGTTGATGAGGTGAAACAATAATGGCGCAATTTACACCAATGATGAAGCAATATTTTGAAATAAAAAACCAGCATAAGGACAAAATACTGTTCTTCAGACTGGGTGACTTCTATGAAATGTTTTTTGAGGATGCAATAACCGCATCCAAGGAGCTGGAGATAACCCTTACGGGAAGGGATTGCGGACAGGAGGAAAGGGCACCTATGTGCGGCATTCCATACCATGCGGCAGAGAGCTATATTGCAAAGCTAATAGAAAAAAACTACAAGGTGGCAATATGTGAGCAGGTTGAGGATCCTGCACTGGCAAAAGGCATAGTCCGCAGGGAGGTAATAAAGATAATAACCCCCGGTACGGTAATAGAAAGCTCAATGCTTGATGAAAGAGTCAACAATTACCTCTTAAGCTTATATAGCGACGGCAGGCAGGCAGCATTGTCCTATACAGACCTTTCCACAGGAGAATTCTACTGCACATATGCAGATATAAGCGATGCATCGGCTGTCAGAAACGAAATAAGCAGGATTAATCCGGCTGAGATAATTTCCAACACAGATTTTCAGGATATCAAGGCAGCATACTCTGCTTGCAACATATTGGACAAGAAATATTTCGACCACGAACCATGTGAGAGAAGGCTTAAAAGGCAGTTCGGCGTATCAAGCCTTGAAGGGCTTGGAATAGACAATGAAACACTTTTAAGAAGTGCCGGAGCGTTGCTTTTATACCTTGATGACATTCAAAAGATCAGTTTGGATAATATAAACTATATTAAGAGATACAGCATAAGCAATTTCATGGTGCTGGACCAGAGCACCAGAAGGAATCTGGAGCTTTCGGAGACAATCAGGGGCAAATCCAGGAAAGGAGCGCTTCTATCAGTAATAGACAGAACTTCCACCGCCATGGGAGGAAGGAAGCTTAAAAGTTGGCTGGAAAAACCCCTTTTAAGCACGGTTGACATTAACGGCAGGCTTGACGCTGTAGCTGAGTTGTATGATGATTTTCTGAAGAGGGAAGAAATAAAGGAATACCTGAAGAGCATGTATGATATTGAAAGGCTGGCAACCCGCATAGCTTTGGGAAGTGCCAACGGGAAGGATCTAATAGCCTTCAAGAACTCAATCAGGAATCTGCCCTACATTAAAAGCCTGCTGTCCGATTGTACAAGCACCCTTATGAAGGATATATCCGAGAAGCTGGATGTACTTGAGGATTTGTTCCTAATAATTGATGCATCAATTATTAGGAACAAATCCTCAAGTACATCCAGCTTCTCGGATATATCCTTCATAAGGGTGCTTGTACAATCGGACAGCAGGCTTTTAATGTAGGGCAGATTCCTGATTGAGTTCTTGAAGGCTATTAGATCCTTCCCGTTGGCACTTCCCAAAGCTATGCGGGTTGCCAGCCTTTCAATATCATACATGCTCTTCAGGTATTCCTTTATTTCTTCCCTCTTCAGAAAATCATCATACAACTCAGCTACAGCGTCAAGCCTGCCGTTAATGTCAACCGTGCTTAAAAGGGGTTTTTCCAGCCAACTTTTAAGCTTCCTTCCTCCCATGGCGGTGGAAGTTCTGTCTATTACTGATAGAAGCGCTCCTTTCCTGGATTTGCCCCTGATTGTCTCCGAAAGCTCCAGATTCCTTCTGGTGCTCTGGTCCAGCACCATGAAATTGCTTATGCTGTATCTCTTAATATAGTTTATATTATCCAAACTGATCTTTTGAATGTCATCAAGGTATAAAAGCAACGCTCCGGCACTTCTTAAAAGTGTTTCATTGTCTATTCCAAGCCCTTCAAGGCTTGATACGCCGAACTGCCTTTTAAGCCTTCTCTCACATGGTTCGTGGTCGAAATATTTCTTGTCCAATATGTTGCAAGCAGAGTATGCTGCCTTGATATCCTGAAAATCTGTGTTGGAAATTATCTCAGCCGGATTAATCCTGCTTATTTCGTTTCTGACAGCCGATGCATCGCTTATATCTGCATATGTGCAGTAGAATTCTCCTGTGGAAAGGTCTGTATAGGACAATGCTGCCTGCCTGCCGTCGCTATATAAGCTTAAGAGGTAATTGTTGACTCTTTCATCAAGCATTGAGCTTTCTATTACCGTACCGGGGGTTATTATCTTTATTACCTCCCTGCGGACTATGCCTTTTGCCAGTGCAGGATCCTCAACCTGCTCACATATTGCCACCTTGTAGTTTTTTTCTATTAGCTTTGCAATATAGCTCTCTGCCGCATGGTATGGAATGCCGCACATAGGTGCCCTTTCCTCCTGTCCGCAATCCCTTCCCGTAAGGGTTATCTCCAGCTCCTTGGATGCGGTTATTGCATCCTCAAAAAACATTTCATAGAAGTCACCCAGTCTGAAGAACAGTATTTTGTCCTTATGCTGGTTTTTTATTTCAAAATATTGCTTCATCATTGGTGTAAATTGCGCCATTATTGTTTCACCTCATCAACCATTTGGCCGTTCAAAAACCATGAATGGATTTCATTTATCCTTACATTCACCAGCTTGCCGATTATCCCGTCAGTTCCTGTGAAATTCACAACCTTGCCGGTTCTTGTCCTTCCGGTATATTTTGAAGGGTCATTCTTGCTGCTGCCCTCTGCCAGAACTTCAACGGTTTTGTCCATGTATTCATCATTCAGTTTTTTTGATATGCCATTCTGAAGCTTTACCAGCTTTTCAAAATTCCTGTGTTTATCCTCATAGCTGGACGTATCCTCCATTTCGGCAGCAGAAGTACCGACTCGCCTTGAATATATGAACATAAATACCTGATCAAATTCTACCCTTCTCAATACATCAAGGGTCTCTTCAAAATCCTCGTCGGTTTCACCGGGAAAACCAACTATTACGTCTGTACTGAGAGCCAATCCGGGTATTTCCTGCTTTGCCTTAAATACCTTATTAAGGTATTCCTCTTTTGTATACTTCCTATTCATCCTTTTCAATATTTTGTTGCTCCCTGCCTGGAAAGGCAGGTGAAGCTGCTCGCATACCTTTTTGCAGTCTCTCATGGTATGAATAAGTTTATCGGAAATATCCTTAGGGTGTGAGGTCATGAACCTTATTCGCTCAATTCCCTCTATTTCATTTACCATTCTTATGATGTCGGCAAAATCCACTCCCATATTTAAATCCTTGCCGTAGGAATTCACATTCTGACCCAGAAGTGTTACTTCTTTGCACCCGTCTTTGGCAAGGCTTTCAATTTCTTTTATGATATCCTCAGGCTTCCTGCTCCTCTCCCTCCCTCTTACGTGAGGCACTATACAGTAAGAGCAGAAATTATTGCACCCATACATAATTGTAACCCATGCCTTGAACTTTTCCTCCCGCAGCACAGGTATATCCTCTATTATCATGCCCTCGGTGTTCATTATATCTATCAGGGTATATTTCTCATCAATTGAGCGTTCAAGCAGCTCAGGAAGCTTGTATAGGTTGTGAGTGCCGAATATTATATCCACATGCCGGTATTTCTTTCTGATCATTTCAACCGCATGCTCCTGCTGCATCATACAGCCGCATACACCTATTATCAGTGACGGATTCTCCTCTTTAAGCTTTTTTAATGCACCGATATTGCCGTACAGCTTCAATTCTGCGTTCTCTCTTACACAGCAGGTATTAATTATTATGACATCAGCATGTTCTTTTATATCGGTTCTGGCATATCCCATTTCAGCAAGCATACCCATTATCTTCTCTGAATCGGAGTTGTTCTGCTGGCAGCCGAAGGTTATCACATGCATGCGTTTCTGCTTTCCCGTCTTAAGCTTTTCAATATCATTGTTCTCTCTTATTCTCAGGGCTATTTGCTTTTGCCGTTCCATTTCGGCATTATTAACTTTATCTGGTGCTTTTCTTTCCGACATTTTTTACCTCAATCTATAATTCGCATATTTAGAAGAATACGACGCAGTTTTGGTTTGCATAACCAAGCAAGAGCTTGTATAGTATAGGCCTGTCAAAATCATAATCCGTGTGCGTCGATATACTATACTGTCTCTTGCGGAGGGTTATGCAAACTCAGCTATTTCGCATTATTCCTCTTATGTATTATTATATTTTTGTTCATATTATAACATATATATACAAATTTATCATGGACTTTAGGGTAAAAGAGGCAAATCACAATCATTTACCCTTGACGGGTATGCAATAACCTGCTCA
Organism: Bacillota bacterium; assembly: GCA_035417425.1. GTDB lineage: Bacteria > Bacillota > Clostridia > Lutisporales > Lutisporaceae > BRH-c25. The sequence continues at coordinate 1,286 of DAOLPD010000136.1, read as the reverse complement.
TAAGGCGGAGGCATAAGGTCCGCATTCCTGCTCTCAGTTATCGGAATGTCAATTCCGCTTTGATTTGCATCACTTTGTTTCATCAGTTCCACTACAATTATTCTTCCTATTTGACGGCCCAGTCTCAAACCTTCAGTTATATCCTCAATAAAATGTACTCCCCCGTAAAGCCTGGATATGCTGTTTTCCTCAGTCAGTTCTTTTAATCTTTCTGCTTCGGGAGGAAAGAAATGGCTGAGTATGACTTCTGTAGTTCCGGATATCACTGAGTGTCCGGAAGGATAGCTCGGAAACTTGGGAGTGCATATTGCGGTAACTAACCTTTGATCTAACTGATTAGGACGCGGCACATCCCATAAATACTTGAAATACCATGTTATCACAAAGGCATCGTTAATACCTGCCTGTACAGCTGCCAGCACCCTTGCTGCACGTACAGGTGAAAAACCGTACGTATCCAACAGCCGGTCGATAATCGGCGTCCACTGCTTGGTTGCAGGCCCATCCCCCCAGTACTCCGCGATTATGCGCTGCTTCGGAGTCAAATGCTTAAGTACACCCTTTACAATTAACACTGATGCATCAAAATTAAAGTTATCGGGATGCTGGATATCAAAGCTGACAATGTTTCCATCCAAGGTAGTAAACAAACCGTCTTCATTTCTTCTGAAAAAGTAAGTAGACCAGGAGCCTGCTGCAGGGTCGAGTCCTTGGGGTATCCTTGATTCCCCAGAGTAAGACAACTCCGACCATTTTCTTGGTAAATTTACTGCATGCACTGCTTTTTCTTCAGTATGCCTGTCAGAATACTGCATGGCTTTTGTTTTAGGCAGAATTTCCATATTACCATCCCTTCTAAATTTAATGGATTAATCTGCCAATGCTCACACCCAATTGAATGATTGTCCATTCTCTATTATAGAATACGTGTTTTTATAAAATTTGTGCAATCAGACAAAAAATAAATAGCCAAGCACCTTTAATCAGCACCCGGCTTATGGAACTATATTATTATCTTTTTTTCTCACTATACTTGTCTTTCCTTCAGAGATATATTTATATCAAATTCTCCTATCGGAGTTGTAAGAATTAATTGTAAAGCTCTTTCACTGGCCATTGTAAATGATTTGTATTGTCCGATAAAAATCTGCGGAGGGACAATATCGCATGCGTAGTTGTTTTCCGCCAAAAGTGTCATTGCATTGCCGCTTATAATATTAGCCACTTCCCCTAATGCGGAGGATGCAAAGCTGTCAATCCTGTCCATTTCCATTCCCGACATAATC
>DAOLPD010000135.1:0-8513 GCA_035417425.1 Bacillota bacterium | reverse complement strand
GCGTAAACAAGGATGAGAAGGCAGCAGTATTCGAGGTATCGGACGCAGGAGCCGCCGCAGACCTGAACAAGATTCTGGATCAGTTGATAATTAAACTCGATTTATAAAGGAGGGTATTGAAATGGCATTAAAGACAGGAGCTCAGTACATCGAAGAAATGAAGAAAATGAGGCCTAATGTTTACAAGTGGGGAGAGCTCATAGAAGACGTGACCGCACATCCCGCAACAGCATGCCATATAAAGAACGTGGCAAGATGGTACGATAATTCCTTCGATCCCGAAAAAGAACAGATATATACAACTACATCGGCTCTTTCAGGTAAAAAGGCCCATCGCTGGACTACCCTGATTGCAAGTGCGGATGACATGCTGGGGAACGCAAATATGAAAAGAGACGGATATCATACCTGCGGAAGCTGTATGGGTCCCGTATGTGCAGGATGGACAGTTCTGAACGCACTTTGGGGTGTAACCTATGAGATGGATCAGGAGCTGAGAACTGATTATCATGAAAGACTGAAAAACTTCTTTACATTCGCAGAAGAAAAAGCCCTTGCATTAAGCGGAGCACTTACAGACGCAAAGGGCAACAGGGCGCTTAAGCCGGGCCAGCAGGATAATCCCGACATGTACCTGCATGTAGTGGAAAAAAGAGAAGACGGAGTAGTAATCCGTGGCTTCAAGAACCAGATATGCGGAGTAGTAGGTTCACAGTATATTATAGTCATGCCTACCACCGGAATAGGGGAGGATGAAGCAGAATATGCAATAGCCGCAGCAGTGCCGAGAGATGCTGAAGGGGTGACTATTGTAGAGACAAGGCGTCCTTCGGATACAAGAATAGAAGAGGAAGGCTGGGACGGTATCAAGTCCGGAACTACCCAGGCCTATATCATATTTGACAACGTATTCGTACCCAACAAGCATGTGTTCATGAACGGAGAAGCAAAATACACCGGGAAGCTGATAGGGAACTTTACCGCGATATACAGAGCAGCCATAGGAGCATGCGTAGCAGGCCAGGGAGATGTTATGATAGGAGCAGCCATTGGCATGGCAAGAGCAAACGGGCTTGCGCAGAAGGCATTCCAGGACAAGCTTACCCAGATGGCAGTTAACAACGAAACAACATACGGGCTGGGAATAGGAGCCATGTATACAGGTAAGAAGCATAAATCGGGAGCATTTTATCCCAATCCGCTTCTTGCTCATGTAAACAAGGTTCATGTAGCGACCCTTCCATACAATACCAAAGTTTTGGCCCAGGAGATTTCGGGAGGCATAGCGGAAACAGGATGTATGCCGTCCTACAAGGATATGATGTCGCCGATATACGGAGAAAAGCTTATAGAATCATTAAGGTCCGCAGTACCGGGAGAAGACAGGATAAAGATGGCAAGACTTGTTGAGTGGCTGACAATCGGAGGAGGCGTACCGGGATGCATGCACGGCGGCGGATCTCCTGACACGGCAAAGATGGTAGTAAAAGCAGCGACCAAATGGGACAATTATGTAGATTATGCACGTGTCCTGGCTCAGGTAGAGAGCCCGTTGAAGGAGGAAAAGAAAAAGTAAAAAGGGATTTATAATAGAGAGGAGAAAAAAATGAAACAGATAAGATGGCATGGTCGGGGGGGCAATGGAGCCTTTACTGCCGCCAGGCTTCTGGGCGTTGCAGCATCGGTATTCGAAGGTAAATCGGCACAGGCGTTTCCATCCTTCGGCCCTGAGCGCCGTGGAGCACCGGTTCTTGGTTTTACCAGAATTGCGGATAAAACCATTACCGACCACAGCCAGGTTTATGAATGTGACTGCGTAATTGTGCTGGATGAGACTTTGTGCGATGTGACAAATGTGGCTGCGGGACTTAAGCCCGACGGTGTCCTGGTTATCAACACAAGAAAAACAGCAGATGAAGCGGCACAGCATATCGGATTTGAGGATCCATCCAGAATAGTTGTTATTGACGCCACGGATATTGCCCTTGAACTATTGGGGAATCCGATAGTAAATACAATCATGCTCGGTGCGGCAGTAGGCGCAACTGAAATGGTATCAATGGAGTCGGTTGAAAAAGCCATTGACGATGTAATGGGCAGGAACCTCAGGGAAAAGAACAAGAAAGCGGCAAGGGCAGCTTATGACAAGGTTAAGGAGGCGGTGATGCAATAATGAACAAACCGAAATGGAACAAGGATTATAAAGCACCATCCTCCTTGGATGAAATGTTTTTTGGATCAAGTAATGGGGTAGGGATACTGCCGACTCCGAATTCAGGTTTCAGGACATTGCATCCGGAAATCGACAGTAAAGCATGCATAAAATGCATGATGTGCTGGGTTTTTTGCCCGGAAGGCTGCATTGACAAGAGCGGTGAACATCTTGAAATAGATATGGATTACTGCAAAGGATGCGGAATCTGCGCAGCCGAATGCCCGAAAAACTGCATTAAAATGATTAAGGACGGTGATACGGAATGAGTAAAAAAGCTTTTTTGTCCGCCAATGAGGCAGCGGCATACGGCGTAAAGCTTTCAAGGCCTCATGTCGTATCGGCATATCCGATTACACCGCAGACCACTTTGGTTGAGAAGATTGCAGATTTTCTGGCAAACGGAGAAGCAGATTTCAAATATATGATGGTAGAAAGTGAACACAGCGCCATGGCTTCAGCTTTGGGTGCATCCATGATGGGAGCGCGGACATTTACTGCATCTTCCTCCCAGGGGCTCCTTTACATGTGTGAAATGCTGAGCTATGTAAGCGGTGCGAGATTTCCGATAGTAATGGTTGATGCAAACCGTTCCATTGCCACACCCTGGAATATTTTCGGAGACCAGAGGGATGCTATGGCAATGAGGGATTCGGGATGGATAATGCTGTACGTGGAAAGCGGACAGGAGGCATTGGATACTGTCATACAGGCATACAAGATAGCTGAGGATCCCGAAGTAATGACTCCTGTCATGGTCAATATAGACGGTTTTACCCTTACCCATACCTATGACATGGTGGAGATACCGGAGCAGGAGGAAGTGGACAGCTTCCTGCCGCCTTACAGTACAACAAATAAGATGGATATGAAGGATCCCAAAACCTTATGTATGTCAGTGGGCCCTGATTTCCATACCGAAGGCCGATTCCTGCAGCAAAAGGCTTTTGAAGCTGCAAAGAGGAAGATTGTCTCTGTCAATGATGAATATGCAAAATTGACAGGCAGGTCCTACGGCGGTCTGATCGAAGAATACCGCGCCGATGACGCTGAGGTAGTCCTGGTCGCAGTAGGAAGCGTAGCAGGTACTGTAAGAGTAGTGGTTGACGAAATGAGAGAAGCAGGGAAGAAGGTAGGCCTTATAAAGCTCAGAAGCTTCAGGCCCTTCCCCAAGGAGTATTTCGAATCGATAAGAGATAAGTTCAAGGCTGTAGGAGTAATAGACAGAAGCATTTCCTTCGGTTTTGACGGAACTGTATTTTCTGAGGTCAAGTCTGCCATGTACGGTTCAAGCGCAAAGATGGCCAATTACATAGTAGGCCTGGGCGGAAGGGATATACCGAAGCATCAGATAGAGACAATGTTCAGCAAGCTTTTCGGTATTGCTTCCGGAAAGAATGAAGCTGAAGTGCAGTTCTTAGGAATGAGGTGGGAATAATGGCAGTAAATATTAAAAACTTGCCTGATGAGGAATTGTTGTACGGTGCAAAGACCTGCCAGGGATGCGGAGTAACACTTGCAGCCAGGCTGGCCCTTAAGGTATTGGGCGAAAAGACCTGTCTGGCCACTCCCGCTTGCTGCTTTGCAGCTACCACAACAGTATATCCCCAATCTTCAATTTTTGTAAACAATGCAATTACTGCATTTCCGGCCCTTGCCTCCACAATATCAGGAATGGCGGTGGCAGCAGAAGCTCTCGGATGGGATGAGGACATTACCATTCTGGGTATCGCTGGGGACGGAGGCACAGTCGACATAGGTTTGCAGGCATTGTCCGGGGCAGCGGAAAGAAATGAGAACATTATCTATATCTGTGTAGACAATGAAGCATATATGAACACAGGAAACCAGAGAAGCGGTGTAACCTCATACAAGGCATGGACGACAACAACACCGACCGGTTCATGCTCCAAGGGAGAGAAGAACAAATTCAAGAAGAGCCTGTTTGAGATAATGGCGGCTCACAGGGTGCCGTATACAGCGACAGCTTCTGTTGCTTATCCGAAGGATTTTATGGAAAAGGTTGAAAAGGCCAAAAATATAAAGGGATGTAAGGTTATTCACGTAATGACCCCATGTCCTACCGGTTGGGGCTATGATCCGGCTTATACTGTAAAAACAGCAAAGCTGGCTGTTGAATGCGGTCTCTGGTACCTTGCAGAGTATGAAAACAACGAGTTCAAATTCAATTTTGTACCCAAGGAATTCAAACCGGTGGAAGAATATCTGAAGCTGCAGCGCAGGTTCAGGCATCTGGATGAAAGCGATTACAGGGAGATCGAGGCCAACAGGGATATTGAATGGAACAGGATGAGAAAAAGATTCGCATAAGAAAGCAGTAAAAAAAACAACTGTGGTGACGAAAACCACAGTTGTTTTTTATTGTATAGAAGGGATGCAAGGGATGGAATACACCGTGAGGCACTTTTCTCGGAATGGGTAGGGAAAGCTAGGGAAATGCCACTTCCGGTCAATATCGCAAGGTAAACTCAAGTAACCGAGTTTACAGCATTTGACTTAAATGTAACAGGATGTTATCATTGCCATGACCTTAGGAAAGGTAAATTTTTTATGGAGGGTTGTGTTAATGAAGGCAGGCAGTGTCCAGCTGCGGCAGGAGGTCTTTCAAGCTGATGCATGGAAGATTGCCGATTGGCTGGATGATAATGAAGTGATTAAGTATTTAAACGAGGGACGGAATGTTGCAAATAGTATTACCCAAGCAATTCAAAGAGTAAACATGCCTATTCTGACTCATTTATTCAACCAGAACGGGAGCTTTTTTATGATCATGGAAAAAAAGCAGCCCATAGGGTTTTTAAGACTGGTTCCAAAGGGAAAGGCAGCAGAGATGGTCATAGTAATAGGTGAAAAGGAAAAATGGGGCAAGGGTTTGGGGAAGCATGCAATTCAGGAAGGTTTGCGCCATGCATTTTTTGAGTGGAGGATGGATGAGGTAATTGCAAAAATTAACTTGAAAAATGAACGGTCAATAAAGGCATTTAAGTCAGTGGGGTTTAAGCCGGAAAAGGAGTTGATGAAGGAAATGCAATACTCCATATCTGTCAGGGAGTTTCTGAAGATTGGATAATAAATGAGCAAGGGCATTTTTCGGCTTATGCATATATAATGAAAGAACCTGATGTGGTATAATTTCCATATCAGGTTTTTCTTTTCTAAAGGGAAAGGGATTGCAACGGGATGTTTGAAAAGGAGATGGTAGTTTGGAAAAAATAACGAATGTTTCAATCATAGGTCTGGGAGCCATAGGGGGCAGTTATGCCGCAAGGCTTTACGAAAATGATTCTATTAATCTTACTGTTGTGGCGGACAGATCCAGGATTGAAAAATACAACACCAACAAGCTGACAGTAAACGGAAAGACCTGTGATTTAAAATTCTTGCTGCCGGACAGCGATGGAGCCTATGCGGATCTGGTGTTTATTGCGGTCAAATACAACAATCTCAGACAGGCTATTGATGCAATAAGGAAACGCGTAGGGCCGGATACCGTTATAATGTCTCTTATGAACGGAATTGACAGTGAAGAGATCATAGGTGAGGCCTTCGGTATGGAAAAGCTGCTGTATTCTTCCTGCGTAGGCATTGATGCGCTCAGGGAAGGAAATAATATTAGTTACACAAGCTTTGGGAAGCTGTATTTCGGTGAACGGGAGAATAAGCTGCATACCGAAAGGGTGGAACGTGTAAAGGTTCTGTTGGATGAATCAGGCATCCCTTATCATATTCCTGAGAACATGATAAAAGCCTTGTGGTGGAAGTATATGGTGAACGTAGGCCTGAATCAGGTTTCTGCAGTTCTTGGAGCACCATACTGGGTGTTGAATACCGTTCAGGAGACCCGCGAGCTTGTGGATGCAGCTATGAAGGAAGTAATTGATGTATCGATAAAAGCCGGTATCAATCTTGAGGAAGAAAGCATAGAAGAGGTGCATAAACTGGTGGATACCCTATCAGCGGACGGCAAGACCTCAATGCTGCAGGATATTGAAGCGGGGAGGAAAACAGAGGTGGAGATGTTCTCGGGTGTATTGCGGGAAATGGGAAGAAAATATGGAGTACCGACGCCCATAAACGACACTTTGTTTAGGATGATAAGAACCCTGGAACAGATGGCAACTGAATAAAGGGGGTATAGAAATGTCTTATTCCGTAAGGGAAGCTTCACTTGAAGACATACAGGCCATAACAGTTATATATAATCAGGGCATAGAAGATCGTATTGCCACACTGGAGAGCTGTCCCAAGAAGGAAACCGATATGATTGACTGGTTTTCGAAAAGGGACGAAGCCCACAAGGTATTGGTTATTGAGGATGACAACGGAAATGTATGGGGATGGGCATCGCTTAATCCTTTCAATTCACGCTGCTGTTACAATGGTGTTGTTGATATTTCTATTTACATTGAGCGCAGCATGAGAGGAAAAGGCCTGGGCAAGATATTGATAAATGCATTGATAGAGACCGCCAGGAAACAAGGCTTCCACAAGCTTGTGCTGAGTACATTTAAAATAAATGAAGCGGGCCAGCGTCTATATAAGTCCGCAGGGTTCAGGGAAGTGGGGACCTATATAAATCAAGGCATTCTGGACGGCAAATGGGTGGATGTGACCATAATGGAGAAACTGTTGGTTAATGATTTCCCTAATTAATTCATAGGACAATGAAAGCTTAAATAATTATAGATATGACTATTCCATATAAGGAGATTTTCTATGATTAGGAATATTAAGCTTTCACTCCAGATTGGTGCGGTATTTATCGGCACCGTGGTCGGCGCCGGTTTTGCCACCGGCCAGGAAATCATGCAGTTTTTTACCTGCTTTGGACAAATTGGTGCAGTAACTCTATTACTGTCAGGTGTACTTTTTTATTTAATGGCTGCTGCCGTTATCAGGGCTGCAGCCTATTACAATGCCTACAACTACAAGGAGCTCATATATCAAATTGCCGGGAACAGAATCGGATTTGTATATGATATACTGATAACTGCTTTTCTTTTCATAGGCACTTCCATAATGTTCGCAGGCAGCGGCGCACTTTTTCATGAAAGCCTGGGGCTGCCCCATACCCTCGGGGTAGTACTTATGGCAGTCCTGACACTTATCATAATACTACATTCACTGACAGGAATACTTAATATAAATTCCGTCATAGTTCCGATGCTTTTTACTGTCATTACTGCAGTACTGGCAGCAACTATTATGAAGGTTGATATCAAAGGCATCGGATTAAGGCTTTCGGAGAACTATGACGGCAGCTTATTTAAGCCTGTATTCTACTTTCTGTTTTTTTGCAGTTACAATACTTTTCTTTCTATTGGGGTGCTGTCTGCAATACCTGAGAAAGTTAAAAACCTGTCGGTTCTCAAAACCGGAGTTTTCTTAGGAGCAATGGGGCTCATGCTTCTGTCTGTTATGCTCAATATTAGCCTTACTCTTAAGAGCCCTCAGGTGTTTAATTATTCGATACCCATGGACTGCATAATCTCAGGCCTGGGGAGGACAATAAAAAGTGTTGTCGCCCTTTGCATATGGTGTGAAATATTTTCAACTGCCGTATCAAATGCCTTCAGCATAGCAAAAAGGCTGAGTAAGAACAGGTATATATCATATAACCAAACCTGTTTCTTCACTGTACTTTGCTGCCTGCCCCTGGCTTTTCTGGAATTCAAAGGCCTTATAAGCTTCTTCTATCCATTGTTCGGGGCACTGTCCATTTTTATTATATTCAGGCTGCTTTTTGCATCATATGGATTCGGCGGTAAAACAAAGAAGTGTATTTCTTTGGTTTCGATACTTTTTATGATTACGGTATTTGCATATACCGCAAACAACCCGCAGCCGTGTTTCGCTTATATTGAACCGGTTGAGTCATCCTATGACGTTACCATAAAGCGGGACCTTCTTTGCCTGATGATGGCATATCCTGAGCATATTGCAAGCGTAGAGAAGCTGGAAGGCCAGGTATATGTAACAATGAAGTCCGGAAGGAAGATACTGTATGACGATAAAAAAGCAAAGAGCATGGAGGCAAAAATTGCATATCCTGATTTGCAGGACATGATGGAACAGGTTTATCCTATTGGGCCTGTAAAAAAGCTTATGGACATAAATTACGATCCTGGCCGTGCCAGGGTATACAGCCTGTTGAATGAGGTTTATGGAGGCTCCAGGCAGCAGATTGAAGGAAACCTTATTAATGTTAATACCGGATACGGAGCATTTCAGTTTAATAAGAACAATAAGGCTGCAGAAGCTTTAAAGAATGTATTGGATG
>DAOLPD010000134.1:0-8567 GCA_035417425.1 Bacillota bacterium | reverse complement strand
CGGAGGCAAGCCAGGTAATTTTGCCGATCTTGCTAGCGGTGTAGATCACGATTCTCTCTATGAATTGGCTAGTTTAATCATACGGGAAAGTGCTGATAAGTGTAAGGTTATTTTAATTAATATTACTTTGGCAGGGGCATCCCTTAAAGTAGTAGTTGAAGGTTATCTTGATGCTATTAATGCGATTAAACCTAAGATTCCTATGATTGCTAATATAAGGGCAACTGGGGCTGCCAGACTGGAAATGGAAGTAGATGAAGCGATTGCAGAATTGGAAAAAGCAGGTGTCAGTTATTGTGACACATTAGAAGAAGCAATAGATACAGTTATTAGAATATCAAAACAATGATATTGGAGGATAAATTATGAGTATTTTAATTAATAAAGACACCAAAGTGGCAGTTTGGGGAATGACAGGCAAGTATGGTATAAAGCAAACAAAAAACATGCTGTCTTATGGAACTAAGATAGTAGCAGGTATTAGTGTATCACGAGGAGGAGAAGAGGTTAATGGAGTACCCATATACGATATGGTTTCTGAAGCCATACGGCATACTGAGATTAACACCGGGATAATTTACGTTCCTCCCGTCAGAGCAAAGGACGCTGCAATAGAAGCCATTGATGCTGGTATAAAAGTGCTGATGATTGCGACAGAAGGAATGCCGTTACACGACACAATTCTTATTAAACGTTTGGCAGAAGCACGAGGAACATGGGTTATCGGGCCAAATACTGTAGGGATTATTACGCCAGGTGAATGCTTAGTGGGATCATTAGCGTCTGATTATGCTATGAAAGGACGAGTCGGCGTTGTTACAAGGGGAGGAACAATAGCTGTGGAATTAACCAGAATGATGAGCGCAGCCGGCTTTGGCCAATCCACCTGTGTTGGTGCTGGTGGCGATAAAGTAATTGGAAAAAACATGGCAGATTATTTACAATTATTTGAAAAAGATCCTGATACGGATGTTGTCGTATTAAATGGCGAAATCGGTGGGCATAAAGAATTCGAATGTGCAGAAGTAATATCAGGAATGAAGAAAAAAGTTATTGCGTACATATTAGGGCGTTGTGCTCCTGCAGGAAAAAGGATGGGCCATATCGGAGCAATCATAGGTGGGAAAGACGAAGGCTTTGAAGAAAAAAGAGAGGTGCTGAGGCAAGCCGGGGCAATTGTTGTTGATACTCCTTGGATGATACTTGAAGAGTTGAATAAACTTGGTCTGAAGCAAAAGAATTCAGCAGCAATTTCTTTGAATTGACAAGGTTATATGAAGAGCATATTGCTTGCTTCATGACAATCCAAAGTGTAAAATTTATAATATATTTTAACTAATCAAAATTATTCTTTAATATATATGTTAGATTTTTATTTACGGAAATTTTGCAAACTAATATGGAAGATTTGCAATTGGGTATTTGAAAGAATCAAGGTATTATATTAACAAGAAAGTTCCCTTGCAAGAGCTAGAATTGGAGGAATTATATGATCTATCGTGACGTTTATGAAGATGTAATATTTAAAGCAATTCATAAGGGGGCTACTGTGATTTCGGAGGATATCCGTATTTCCTTTGAAAGGGCAATAGCAGAAGAAACCTATCCTGCCGCGAAGGAAGGATTGGAAAGAACCTATGAAAGCATGCTGCTTTCCGAAAAAAAAGATAACCCGGCCTGTCCTGACACCGGGTGGCCTATCTTTTATTTCAAGGTTGGAAATGATTGTTCGTTGGAAGGCGGATTAATGGGCCTTGAAGAGGCAACCCGCAGAGCCGTTGAAAAAGCTACAAGAAAAGGTTATCTGCGTTCGACTATGAAGCATCCCCTGACGGGATATGATCCGGGAAACAATATCGGCAGCAACATTCCAAGTTTTACTTATCAATTTGTCCCGGGTGACAGTATTGAAGTTACTTATGTAGCAAAGGGCGGCGGTAGCGAATGCTTCGGGGGCACGCGTCACAGAGTTGTAGCTTTTGCTGACGGGGTTAAGGGTATAGAAAAGTTTGTAATAGACTCTTTCGTTGAAGCAACCCGTTCGGGAGGTATATGCCCGCCAAATATTATAGGAATCGGTATTGGCGGGACTGCTAATATTGCCGCCAATTTAGCGAAGGAGGCTGCTTGCCTGCGTACGGTAGGCTCTAAACATCCGGATTCCGAATTTCGAAAAATTGAAGAAGACTTGTTTATTGCTTTAAACAATCTTGACGTTGGTATCCTTGGCATTGGGGGTAACACGTCGGTGCTGGCAGTAAATGTGGAATATGCATATACTCATATTGCCGGTATTTGTGTGGATATCAGCTGCAATTGCATGGTTGCGCGGCGCGCCAGTTATCATATTAACAGCGATGGAACGTATGTAACTATGGATAGCCCTAATTGGTTTAGAGGGAGGTAGAAAGTATGGGAGTTTTTCATTTAAAAGCGCCGCTGAAGGAAGAGGATGTGACTCGCCTTAACATCGGAGATACAGTTTTCATAAGCGGAGATGCCTTTACATGCCGTTCTATGCTTCATCGTTGGATTTTTGAAGAAAATCATAAATTGCCACCGGATATTGCAAATCGTAATGTTCTGATTCATGTAGGGCCTATCGTTTTGGAAGAGGATAAGAGCTGGAAGCTGGTATCCTTTATGCCTACTTCAAGTCTGCGGTTTGAAAAATGGGGTGCAGCTTCAGTTAAAACATGGGGCTTGCGTATGATTATAGGTAAGACAACTATGGGAAAAGAAACCATGAAAGCCATGATGGAACATAAATGCGTTCATGTATCTCCCCAGTGTGTAAGCCCTAATCTTTGGATCGATTCCATAAAAGTGACCGGCGTAGATTTGCTGAAGGAGCTGGGCAGTATTGAGGCTGCATGGCACATGACGCTGAACGAATTGGGACCTTTTATAGTTGATATTGATTGCAGGGGTAATAATCTATATAAAAACCATGAACATATAGTAAATACAAACAAGACGATGGCCTTGGAGAAAATCGGAATTCCAAATGAATTCAAATATACAAAGCTTTACGGAGAATAAAAGGAGGTGTTTATATGGAAGAGTATAAGATACTGTCTCCAACCGGTATTGTAGGTTATGGCTTTCCTGAGGATTCTTTTCGGGCGGGGTTGTCGATGAAACCAGATATTATTGCTTGTGATGCAGGTTCCACTGACCCCGGACCTTATTACCTGGGCAGTGGTATTCCATTTACAAATGCAACCGCAGTTAAGCGTGATATGACACTGATGTTGAAGGCTGCCTGCAATTTGAATATTCCTCTGATAATAGGGACTGCCGGAGGCAGTGGTGCAACACCTCATATGGAACGGGAAATTGGTATTATTAAGGAAATTGCAAAAGAGCATAAGCTGACCTTCAACTTAGCTATTATATCAGCAGAACTCGAAAAGGGATTTTTATTGGAGGAGCTGCAGAAGGGCAATATAAAAGGTCTTGACAATGTTCCGGAATTGACTGAGCAGGATATATTGGATAGTACCCATATAGTTGCACAAATGGGCATAGAACCTATTATAAGAGCGTTGGACGAGGGAGCACAGGTTGTGCTTTGCGGCCGCTGCTATGATCCGGCTGCATTCGCAGCACCGGCTATTCGCTCCGGTTATAATAAAGCATTGGCTATTCATTTGGGTAAGCTTTTGGAATGTGCAGCTATTGCGGCAACTCCGGGAAGCGGTTCGGATTGTATGATTGGCTATTTGGGTGAAGACTATTTCCGTATAGAACCTCTTAACCCTGTTCGAAGATGCACTCCGCTTTCTGTGTCTGCTCATACCCTTTATGAAAAATCTGATCCTATTTTTCTTCCGGGTCCGGGAGGGACACTGGATCTGAGTGAATGTGATTTTATTGCTGAAACGGACCGTTGTGTTAAGGTTACCGGCTCTAAGTATATCACTGCAGAAAAAAATACAGTCAAGTTGGAAGGCGCTCGCAAAAAAGGTTATAGAACAATTTCAATTTGTGGAAATCGGGATCCGATTTTTATTTCTCAAATAGACAGTATTCTTGATGGGTTAAAAAAGCGGGTGAAAGACAATCTATCAGGATCAAACTTTGATTACAAACTGGATTTTATTGTTTATGGCAAAAATGGTGTCATGGGCGACTTGGAACCGCTCAATTGCATAACCTCCCATGAAATCGGAATTGTCATTGATGTAGTGGCTGATACCCAGGAACATGCCGGAGCCGTTTGCTCAGTAGCCCGTTCTACCTTGCTGCATTATGGTTACGAAGGCCGTATTGCTACAGCAGGTAACTTAGCATTTCCGTTCTCGCCTTCCGATATAGAGGTAGGGGTTGTATATGAATTCTCTATTTACCATCTGCTGGAATGTGAGCAGCCTGAAGCTTTGTTTGTCCCCACTCACTATGAAGTTAAGGAGGGAGTAATCCAATGAAAAAGTACAGACTTCATGATATAGCAGCTGTTATTCGTTCCAAAAACTCCGGACCTTATGAGTTAACTTTCGATATTTTGATGAAGGACGACGAAACCTTTGAAAAAGTTGCTTCTGCTGATATCTTTAGTAAGAAGCTAATATCTGAACTTTATAATTTGCCAGAGGATGACATTCAAAGTATTATTAAGTTTCCAAAGGCAAGGGCATTTAAGATTACAGTTAAAAGGCCGATACCGTCAGGTGCCTTGGGCGACAGGGATATATACGGAGCACAGCAGCATGCACCACTAATGGACTTAAGTATTGAACTCTAGAAACAAAAATCTGAATGGTTGATATTCACTGCCTGCATAGCTTTGCCATCTTTTATTCAGATATATATTTTAATAATAGGGCTGGCTTTGTGCAGACAAGGTGGTTATCATATAAGAAAATTAATTATTAGGAGGAGGTAAACCATGAAAAGACTATATACTTTGGTATCGGTTCTTTTGTGTGTAATTATGCTATTAAGTGCATGCACAACCGGAAAAGTAGAAACAAGCGGTAATGCAGATGCTTCTCAGGCTACTAATTCTAGCAATGGAAGCAGTACTCGCACTGACATTAATCTCACATTGTCTTCAATAGGGAATTCAATGGATCCGCATAATTCTGGAGTCACAATCGATTTACAGGTTCAGGAGCAGATTTATGAGAGCCTGGTCCATGTTGATGAAAAATCTCAAGTTACTCCCCGTTTGGCCAAAAGTTATACAGTCAGCGATGACGGTCTAGTTTACACTTTTGAGCTAAGGGACGATGTCTTTTTCCATAATAATGAGAAGATGAAAGCTTCTGATGTAGTATGGTCCATCGAAAGAGCTATGAAATCTTCTCAGATGGCTACTTATTGTGGCCCTATCGAAAAAGTGGAAGCCACCGGAGATAACACGGTTGAGATTACGCTTAAATATGCTTTTGCTCCTTTTATTAACTATCTCTATATGGTTAAGATAATGAGCGAGGCAGAAGTCACCTCTGCAGGGGATATGTTCAGTTCTAAGGTTACCCATGCCGGTACCGGTCCATATATGCTAACTACCTATGAACCCAGTACTAAGATTGTTTTAAATGCATTTCCAAATTATTATCGAGGCGAAGCTGCCATTAAAACTATTAATTACTATGTGATTACCGATTCCTCCTCAGCGCTGATTGCATTTCAAAATGGCGAAATAGACTTCGCTTCCATACCTACTGCCAATTGGGCAGAGGTTGAAGCTTCCGGTCAATATGCCAATGAACTGGTACTCAGCGGGGATATCCGTTATTTGGCTTTAAACGTAGGACAAAAGGGTCCTTTAGCTGATAAGCGAGTTCGTCAGGCCGTACAGTATGCTCTTGACAAGGAAGCCATTGCCATTATTGCTACCGACGGTCTGGGTGTTCCCGCTGATCATATGATTGCCGTCGGCATGTATGATGGTGCTGTTGAAACTGACTGGGTATATGAGTATAATATTGACAAGTGCAAGGAATTATTGGCTGAAGCAGGATATCCTAATGGTGTTGATATAGGAGTAATCGAGACTGCAACTCAACGTGTGGTTGCTGAAGCTGTACAAGCACAGTTGGAAGCTGCCGGTATTAAATGTAAAGTATTGGTTGGTGAGGCAGCAACCATGGTTGTAGATTGGCGAGCCGGAAAATACGATATGATAGTAAACAGGTTCCCCCCAGCTTTTACCTATGACTACTACAGGCGTTATAATGACTACAAAATTGATGTAGTATTCATGAAATACAACCTGAACAAGGATTGTGATCATGAGTATATAACCGCAACCTTTGATAAAGCAGCTGCAACTATGGATAAGACTGAGCGTGATGCCATCTATAAGGAGCTTGAAGAGTATCTTATGGATATTGCAGCATGGGTTCCGCTGTTCTATCCTCAAATACCCTATGCATGGAATAAGAACTTAAATGCATACGGATATATGACATATTATGAAGTCTATGATTGGTCATGGAAGTAATTTGATTTATAGAAACATGGTTCCGCGCAAAAATAAATGCGCGGAACCATTTCAAAACCTTTGCGGAATAAGTCCAATAGGAGGGACCATAGATGTATAGATACATTTTTAAGAGACTACTTATAATGATTCCAGTATTGTTATGCGTATCGTTTATTGTATTTGGACTTATGGCACTGGCACCGGGTGACCCAGCCAGCATTATTCTTGGTGGTACGGCAGAACAGGAGCAAATCGATAAATTAAATCATGAATTTGGATATGATAGACCATTCTTAATCAGATATGGAGATTTTCTACAGAACCTAATTTTTAATCTGGATTTTGGAACTTCTTACCGGACAAGACAGCCGGTTATAGAAGAAATTGCAAAGCGTACACCTGTTTCTATCACATTAGCACTGTGTGGTATTACATGCGCTGCGTTGGTTGGTATTCCTATTGGTGTATTGTCTGCTGTAAAGCAGTACTCACTGCTGGACACCATTCTTACTGTTTCGGCATTATTTCTAGGCGCAATCCCTCCATTCTGGCTGGGAATGCTGCTAATATATTTTTGTTCCTATAAGGCAGGGTGGCTACCCTCCTTCGGTATAGATTCATGGATAAACTACATTTTGCCTGCAGCATCAATCGGAATTATCTATGCTGCGCAGCAAATGCGTTATACTCGTTCTTCGATGCTGGAGACAATCCGTCAGGATTATGTTCGTACGGCTCGTGCCAAGGGTGCTGCAGAAAGAACTGTTATTTGGAGGCATGCGCTGAAAAATGCCCTGTTGCCGACAATTACAGTTATCGGTAGCAATTTTGGCGCATTGATTGGTGGTGCAATCATAGTGGAAAGTTTGTTCAGCATCCCCGGTCTGGGTACATTAACCATAACGGGCATCAATAACCGGGATGTTCCCCAGGTTGTTGCAGCGACTCTGGTACTTGCAATTATCTATTGTCTGGTACTATTATTGGTTGATATTTTATATGCGGCTATAGATCCTCGCGTCAAGGCGAAATTTACAAAGTAAGGGGCAGGATTATGGATAATAGGAAAAAAAGAACCGGCTCCAAATTCAAAGAAACATGGAGGCGTTATTGCAAAAGTCCCGCTGCTATGATCGGACTTATTATATTTATTATAATGTTCTTGGTTGCAATTTTTGCGAATCAGATTGTACCTTATTCTGATGCAGTTACGCAAAATGCTAAAGAGCGACTAATGCAGCCCAGTTTGAATAATTGGTTTGGAACAGATGCTTTTGGGAGAAGTATCTTTGCTCGTATTGTGCATGCGACTCCGACTTCGCTTTTCATCGGTATTTCTGTTGCAGTAATCAGTCTGGTGATTGGCGGTATGATAGGCATCAGCAGTGCTTATTTCGGAGGCAGGTATGATGATTTAATGATGCGTTTTATTGACGTTTTGTCTTCAATTCCTGGTACATTGCTCTCTATGGTTGTGGTAGCAGTATTAGGTGCAAATATGCGTAACATGATTATAGCTATGGTTATAGCACGTATTCGTGTTAGCGCACGTGTCAGCAGATCGGCGGTATTTGGCACAACAAGTCAAGAATACATTGAAGCAGCAAAATGTGGTGGCTCAAGTGATATTCGAATTATGATCAAGCATATAGTACCTAACATTATGGGTATTTTGCTGGTAGATACTACTATGAGTGTTTCAACAAGTATTTTGCAAGCCGCATCCCTTAGTTTTTTAGGTTTAGGTGTTCAGCCGCCAACCCCTGAATGGGGATCTATGCTGAATGATGCACGTATTTATATGCGAACGGCGCCGCATATGATGTTTTTTCCCGGATTTGCGATTTTGCTTGCTTCATTGAGCATAAGCCTAGTAGGTGACGGACTGCGCGATGCTCTTGACCCTAGACTTAAGTCTTGATGGGAGGTAGACATAATGACTAATAATTTATTAAGAATAAAAGATTTAAGTGTAATTTATAAGACTGATCTGGAAACTGTATATGCAATCAATGGGGTAAGTCTTTCTCTTAACAAGGGGGAGACTCTGGGACTGGTAGGTGAGACCGGCGCCGGCAAAACAACACTTGCACTTTCATTATTGAGGCTTTTGCCGGAACGTACAAGTAAA
>DAOLPD010000133.1:7416-8602 GCA_035417425.1 Bacillota bacterium | reverse complement strand
GCGGCAGCATTTAATGCTGCAATTTATAGGCACTTTTGTGCAGGTAAATAATTGTTGACATTAAATGGTATCGGTGTTATACTTATATAACTGGTGATTTAACGATATTAAAACCATTTCCTATTATTTGTCAGGAGAATGTATAATGTTTGAAAGTTGTTAAATCCTAATAAATAATAGGAGGTAATAAAATGGCTGATAAGAATTTAACTTGCAAGGACTGTGGAACAGAATTTGTATTCACAGAAGGCGAGCAGGCTTTTTATAAGGAAAAGGGCTTCGAAAACGAACCTCAGAGATGCCCTGACTGCAGAAAAGCAAAAAAAGCACAGAGAAACAACAGAGACTTCAGAAGATAATATTGCGTAAAAGGGAGTGTTGCTGCTACTTGATAAGTGGCCAGCGATACTCTTTTTTTATTTTTTGCCGTTTTTCTCTGTATGCCGGCAGTTTTTATTTGCTTGAAGTATATGGAAATGTTATATTAACATAGATACTGAGAAAAAAGATCTAATAATACGTATTAATTATTAAATAAGTATTGGAAGATGGGGGAATGAATGTGAGAAGAATACTATTGGTCGAAGATGACTTAAGCTTGATTGAAGGTCTTAAGTTCTCACTTTCCAGGCATGATTTTGACGTGACTGTTGCAAGGACTGTGAAAGAAGCCGGGGAATTTTTCAGTCGAAATGAATATCAATTGATCATACTGGATTTAATGCTTCCGGACGGAAGCGGCTTTGATATATGCAAAAGTATTAGGCAGCAATCCGCTGTTCCGATTATTTTTCTGACGGCCTCCGATGAAGAGGTAAATGTTGTAATGGGATTGGACCTGGGCGGAGATGACTATATATCAAAGCCCTTTAAGCTGAATGAGCTAATATCCAGGATAAATGCCATATTGCGGCGCAGCAGTGCAGAGAGCAGCCAGACTGAACTAAGCTCAAACGGGATTGTGGTTAAGCTGCTGGAAGGCAGGGCAATAAAAAACGGAAAGGACATGGAGCTTACATCAGTTGAATATAAATTGCTGTGCCTGTTCATGAATAATCCCAGGAGGGTGATGCCCAGGGACCAGATAATGGAGTGCCTGTGGGATTCACATGAGAGTTTTATTGATGACAATACCCTGAATGTTTATATAAGCAGGCTGCGGGAGAAAATTGAAAAAGATCCGAAA
>DAOLPD010000133.1:0-7406 GCA_035417425.1 Bacillota bacterium | reverse complement strand
TTCATTCCTGGTGACATTAAGAGGAATGGGGTATAAATGGAATATAACAGAGGGATAAGCTATGGATTTATTGATTAATAAGAGCGCAAAAAGGCTTCTGATTCAGCTGGTGCTGATTCTTGTAGCTGGAATTGCAGTTTTTCAGGCTGCGGCATATATAAATGCACTCCGTTTCAAGAACGTCATTATCGTTCATGATTATGAGCTTGCCGGATATTTGGAGCGGGCACATCCGGAGCTTTCTGCGGAAATATGGTCTGCTTTTACAGCAGAAAAATCCTCCGCCGATATTGAAGCAGGAAGAGCTTTGCTTGGAAAATCCGGATACAAGCAAAGCACGGAATTGTTTTTGGTTCCCCGGGCAAACAGGTTTTATAGGACGAACATGGCAGCATATCTTGCTCTTACTGTTATTTCAGGTATTGCAGTTCTGCTTTCCGTTATTTCGTTCCTGAACCAGCATTTTAAAACAATAGACCAATATAGCAGCGATATAAACGGAATAATAAAGGGACATGCTTCCGGAAGGCTTTACGACAGCGGCGAAGGCAGCCTGCCCAAGCTTGCGGCATCTATTAATGCCATGACCTCATCATTATATGCGCATATTGAGAAGGAGAGGCAGAACAGGAATTTCATGAAGGATACCCTGGAAAATGTTTCCCATCAGTTGAAGACGCCGTTATCAGCCCTTGGGATATACAATGAAATCATGAGGGGTGAAAATGTACAAAATGAGGTAATATCAAAATTCCTGGATAAAAGCGTCAAGGAGCTTGAACGCATGCATAATCTGACAGCCGGCCTTTTGAAGCTGGCCAGACTGGACGCGGGTATTATTGAGATGAACAAGAAAAGCCACATTTTAAAGGATATTATAGAGCAAGCAGTGGAAAGCTTTGAGGCAAGGCTGCAAATAGAACGCAAAACCTTTGAAATAAATGCCGACAGCAGCATTTCATACAGCTGCGACAGGGAGTGGATCCTTGAAGCCTTGAGCAATTTGTTCAAGAATGCAGTGGAGCACACTAATCCGGGAGATCATATCAGAGTACTGGCGGAAGAAACTCCGCTGATGGTTAAAATTACTGTTGAAGACAATGGAGAAGGTATACACCCTGATGATATCAACCATATTTTCAAAAGGTTTTATAGGAGCAAGTTTTCTCAGAACAAACAGGGAACCGGTATAGGACTTACCTTGGCCAAAACAATTATTGAAATGCATGACGGATTCATAACCGCAGAAAGTACAAAAGGTGCGGGTACAAAATTCGTTGTTCACCTGCCCAGATTACAGGATTGTAAGCTTCAATAAATATTAGAGTAAGGTTGGTATGTTATTCTGTGAAAAGAGACTTAATAACATTGAGGTGTGAAAATGGAAATATTAAGAACGGAAAATCTGTCAAAAACTTATGGAAAGGGAGAAACCAAAGTGGAAGCCCTGAAAAATGCTTCCTTTTCTATTGAAAAGGGAGAATTTGTGTCTATTGTCGGGCCTTCGGGTTCGGGGAAAAGCACACTTCTCAATCTTATCGGGGCATTGGATAATCCGACCTCCGGAAAGGTCTTTCTAAACGGGCACGACATATATGCTATGAAAGAGGAAGAACTGGCTGTATTCCGCAGACGGAGCATAGGCTTCATTTTTCAGGCATATAACCTGATACCCGAACTGAATGTCGAGGAGAATATAGTTCTGCCCTTGCTGCTGGACTATAAGAAGCCTGATAAGGAATATATCGATGAACTCCTTGATACATTGGGGCTTACAGAGAGGAGGCATCATTTGCCGAATCAGCTTTCGGGCGGACAGCAGCAGCGTGTGGCAATTGGGCGGGCCCTTGCGGCCAGGCCTGCTGTTATTTTAGCCGATGAGCCTACAGGAAACCTTGACAGCAGGAGCAGCAGGGATGTTGTTGATTTGATGAGGCTGTCGGTGGATAAATACAGGCAGACTCTTCTTATGATAACTCATAACGAGAACTATGCCTCTTATGGTGACCGGGTATTCAGAGTTGAGGATGGAATTGTTGCCGAGCTCGGGGGTGGCGTGAGATGAAAAGCTATCTGATGCTTGTACAGAACTACCTTAAAGCCCACAGCAAAAAGACGAGGCTGGCTGTCATAAGCGTCACAATATCAGTTGCACTTGTAACCGGGATGTTTTCGATGGTTGATTTTTTCTTAAGGTTTGAAAAGCTTCAGGTGATTTATACCTATGGAAACTTTCATCTTGCCGTTAAAGATGCCTCTGATGAAGAAGCAGCTATTTTAAGAAGCCGTATTGATGTTCGGAATGCCGGAAGATGGAAGGACTTTGGGAATGGGAAAATAAACGGAACTGACTGCAGGCTTGGAGCGCTGGAAGAAGTATTTGCGGGAAATATGAATATTGAAGTACTGCAAGGGAATTTCCCTAGGGGGAAAAACGAAGTAATGCTTGAGGCATGGGCAGCGGAACGCTTGCTTCAAGGGGAAGAAACAGGGCATATAGTCAGAATAACCTTTGAGGACAAAACAGAAAAGGAATTTGTAGTAAGCGGGATTTATAATGACCTGGGCAATATGAAGGCTGCAGGCATGCCGGGGGTAATGATGTCCGTATCGGGAGCAGAGGATATTGCTGATGTAAAGCAGAACCTGTTTTTCGTTGAGTTCAAAAACAAGGTGAAAATCAACAGGGCAGTTGCTGAGATAAAAGATGAATTGAGCCTTGCTGACGATAGAATAGGCTTGAACACCCAGTTGCTTTCAGTCATAGGACAAAGTGAGCACAAAGCGGCAACCGGGCTGTATACCGTAGGAGCTGTACTGTTCATTCTGGTTCTTGCGGCGGGTGTAGTCATGATATACAATACCTTTAATATTTCAGTCATGGAGAGAGTGAGGCAATTCGGACTATTAAGATGCGTCGGCGCATCAAAAGCACAGATAAAAAAGCTGGTACGAAAAGAAGGGCTTGCCATTACTTTAAGGGCAATACCCCCGGGTATAGCATTGGGTATGCTGATGGCGTTTGTCTGTTCTGCAATACTGAAATTTTACAACAATACGATTTTCGGTGAAATCCCGTTGTTCAGCATCAGCATTGCGGGAATTCTGCTGGGAATAGCTATTGGATTTCTTACGGTTTTTATTTCTTCCCTGATACCTGCAAAAAAGGCCGCCGGGGTCTCTCCCGTAAATGCTGTATCTGGAAGCAATGAGATGAAAATCTCAAAAACTGTTAAGAAAGGCTTCTTATCAAAGCTTATACGTCTGGAAACTGCAATGGGGGTAAACAGCGCTTTCATGAAGAAGAAAACCCTCTTTCTGATGTCATGCTCCATTGCATTAAGTATAATCATGTTCCTGGGCTTTAATGTATTTATTGATTTCATGTATACTTCCCTGAAAACCACGAAGCCTTATACCCCTGACATTTCCCTGGTTTCTGAGCAGGGTATGGGAGATGGGGTTTTTGAAAGGCTGTCAGAATTGGATGGAGTTAAACGGATTTATGGGAGAAAACTTGCCTATGTTAATGCATCCTTTGATGTTTCAAGGCTTAGCGAAGCATATAAAAAAAGCTTTAAGGAGATAAAGACAGAAGGTAGCGGCCTTTTTATACCCCCGGAGAAGTCCTGGCTGATTTCCTATGATAAGAACCAATTCAGATGGGCAAAGGCAGACTTGCTGGAGGGTGAACTTTCAGAAGCAGGGATGAATGAGGAGAATGGTATCATTGCTGTTGCGCAAAACTTGAGGAATAATATTACAACAGAGACTGCCGGCCTGAAGCTTGGAGACAAGGTATATATTGACTCTCCCAAAGGGAAAAAGGAGCTTAAAGTGATGGGGATACTTAGGCAGGTGCCATTTAACAGTCAGGAGCTGACCCTTACTGCATTTGTCGTAACTGAGAAGGTATTTTCCGATATTATGGGAGAGGCCGGCTTCAAGGTTATTGATATTCAGTTGAAAAATAAAAGAGATGAAGAAACGGTTGAAATTCTGAAAAGTATGGCAGCTGACGATATTACCTTCCTGGATATACGCCAGAAGAATTCTGAAATAAACCAGTTGTTCCTGACCATGGCGGTTTTTGTATACGGCTTTGTTGCTGTCATTGCAATAATAAGTATATTGAACATCATGAATACTATGAATACCAGCGTGGTAACAAAAACAAGGTACCTGGGGGTAATTAGAGCAGTGGGAATGTCAGGCAGGCAGCTGAAAAGAATGGTTCTGGCCGAAGCTGCAACATACAGCCTTATCGGATCTGCTGCAGGGACCGTAATGGGGTTATTGCTGCAAAAGATACTGATTATGAATTATCTTTCAAGCTTTAATATAAAATGGAGGTTTCCGCTGTTTCAAATAATCATTATTTTGGTGCTTGTATCAATAGTTACTGTTTTTTCGGTTATCGGCCCTCTAAAGCGAATTAGGGAGAAGGGTATTACAGAGATTGTAAATTCCTTGTAAATCTATCGGGGAAGAAGATATCAAAGAACAAAAAAGGACTTCACTCTAGGAGTGTCAGCCCTTTTTTTTATCAAAATTATAGGAATACGCTAATTTGAACTGGCGGGAGTATGTGGGAATCGAACCCACCCATGAGGCTACTAACCCCAAACACTGGTTTTGAAGACCAGAGGGCACACCAGCACCCATCTACCCCCATATGAAGCATGCGCTGTACAACTACAAATATTATCATAATGTATTTTAAAAAGCAATGCCAATATAAGAGGAAAATCACAAAAAAAAGGACACGAAAGACATGGGGACGTTTCTCCTGTCTCATCCTCAGTGAGACAGGAGAAACGTCCCCATGTCCCGAAGAGACGTCCCCGTGTCCTTTCTATTACTGGCGAAACCTGCCGGGGGATTGAGCAATTTCCTGCTTCATTTGCTCTATGATTCTCCTTACCATTTCACCGCCTACTTTGCCGCATTGTTTTGCTGACAGATTACCTTTATATTCGCTGTTAAAATCTATTCCAAACTCTGAGGCGATGGACTTTTTCAAAGTATCCATTGCTACCTCGGCTTCAGGTACGAGAATCTTTGAGCTTCGCCTGCCGGTTCTTTTTCCTGAAATAGTCTTATATGTTGTTTCAGTATTTTTTGCCATCATAAGACACCGCCTTTCATAGTATATGTTTCGCACATAACGCTTTCTCTGGTTCATATGTCGTGAAAAGTACGTAAACTTAACACAAGATCATAACCTGTCTGATTCTGCAATTATAAATATTTTTCAAGACATATATAGTATTCTATGGATTCTGCTTTTGCATGAGTTGAAAATATAGGATGAAGAAAGAAAAAAATGAAAGCTAAAGTATGAAATTAGTAAGCATGTATACAGTGAATGGCAGTGTAAGAATGCTTAACAGCGTGGTTATAAACACACCAGCTGAAGCAAACAATGGTTCTATGTCAAATTGTGTGGCAAAAATTGCATTTGTTGCACCTGACGGCATGGCAGCCAATAATGTGCATATAGATTTCACCATGGCATTAAAGCCCATGAACTTCAGGATACAGGCAGTCACCAGAGGAATAATAATAAGTCTGATTGCCGACACCAGATAGACTCTCTTGTCTGAAACAAGCTTTGAAGCATCTATTTCTGCAATCAGCGCTCCTATCAGAAGCATTGAAAGGGGTGTGGTCATTTTCCCGATATGGTCAAATGCCGTCTGAAGTGAATATGGCAGACTTATCTGGAATACAAATATTAAAATAGCAATTAATGTTGATATAGAACCAAGGTTAAGGAGCTTTTTCAGGTGGATTTTTCCCTGCTTGTCAAACAATAGTATTCCATAAGTCCACAGAAAGGCAGTGAATACCAGGTTTGAGGCTGTGGCATAAAAGACGCCGGTTTCTGCAAAAAACGCTTTTACAACGGGATATCCCATAAATCCTACATTTCCAAACACTATAAGGGAAATAAAAACGGCGGATGTATTCTGATCAAAGCGCAGTCCTTTTGCAGTCAGTATGCACATCAGTATAGTCAGTATATAAGCAATCGATGTGATTATCAGAATGCTGATCAGATTAGGCAGTACTTCGGCAGTCCTTTCAATGTTGGTTGATGAGAGTATAAGTGAAGGAAGTGCAATCTGCATCAGAAGCACTGAAATTGAGTTTTGTATGCCTTCATCGATAATTTTTGCTTTTTTTGCAATTGTTCCAATAAACATTATAATAAACAAAACCAGTATTTGATTGATTGCCGTATTGAAATCCATATAAACCTCAATTCACAAGCAGGCTATCCTGCTTTTGCATTAAAAAACTTTTTTACAATATATATTATGTAATAAAGTTGCATTATAAAAATAAATATATCATAGATTTAAATATATGTACAATAAAGGGCAAATAGGGGTGCAAGGGAGTGAGAGGGTAATATGATTGATAATGACAGGGATGAGTGTTTCCTGAAGGAAATTTTTGCTTTAAATGAAATTCTCACACCTCTTGTAAGCTCATACAGGTTGTCTGTCGGGGCTGCTGAAGAGTTTAACAGGATAGCCCTGGCGCACCGCAAGGATGTTGAGGATGCCATAGACAGGGCGGATGATCTTGGCCATTTAGTTGATGATGTGAGGAGAAAGCTTAAGAAGTGTATGAAAATATATTTCTCGGAACTGGATTATAAGCTGGAGCATATGGAGGAGATCCGGGAGAAGGCTGCAATGCGCGAGAAGCTTAATTCAAAGCTTAATAAGCTGTCTGAAGAAAAAAATAAGTAGGATGCTGATGATGATGCAGCAGACAGCTTTTGTGCTATTTAGAGATAATCAGATTTCTTGCATTATTCATAAATTCCTCCAGCCCCTCTGCCTTGCTGCCACCGCCTTGGGCTGTTTTCGAATTTCCGCCGCCTTTCCCGTCAATTATGGGAAGAACTGCTTTAAAAAGTGTATTCATATCCATATTCACGTCCTCGGAACGGCTGAATATGACTTGTGCATTTTCATTTTTGCATGCCAGAAGGGCAACAGTACCCGGTGCCTTTGTCAGATACTGTGCAAGAAGCTTTACATCATTAATACTTCTGTTATCGAAGACTTTGCTAATCAACCTGATACCTGATACCACCGGACATTCCCTGATAATATTTTCAGCTTCGACTCTCATCAGCTCCTGGGTGGAAGCAGAAAGCTGCTTTTCCGTATTCCTTAGGTCTAACAGCAGTTTGTCAATGGCTTCAATAATTTCTGAATCCCTGACCGACAGTTTTTCGCTAAGAGTCCGGATGATTGAATTATACATTCCATAGTCCTTCAATGCTCTGTTGCCGCATACAAACGTAAATCTGATGCCTCCCTTGCATTTTTCCCAGCTTTTTATCTTTATCATTCCCACTTCGCCGGTTGTCCTCACATGGGTCC
>DAOLPD010000132.1:0-8625 GCA_035417425.1 Bacillota bacterium | reverse complement strand
CCAAGGATACACACATTTATTGCCACCTCGGATATACACATGAAATACAAGCTGCAAATGAAGCCAGAAGATGTGCTGGCAGGAGCGGCGGAAATGGTTGCTTATGCAAGGAAGCTGTGCCCTGAAGTAGAGTTTTCCGCTGAAGATGCGTCAAGAACGGATCCTGAATTTCTTTACAGGGTGATTGAGTCGGTGATAAATGCCGGAGCAAGAGTAGTTAATATACCGGATACCGTAGGATACATGACCCCGGGAGAATTTGGAGGGCTTATCCGGAATATCAGGAACAATGTGGGAAATGTTGACAAGGCAATAATCAGCGTACATTGCCATAATGATCTGGGAATGGCTGTGGCCAACTCCCTGGCAGCCGTAGAAAACGGCGCCGATCAGGTGGAGTGTACAATAAACGGGTTGGGTGAAAGAGCGGGAAATGCCGCATTGGAAGAGGTAGTCATGGCGCTTAAGACAAGAAAGGATTATTATCCCGCCTATACCGGAATTGTGACCGAGAAGCTTTACAGAACAAGTTCAATGGTCAGTTTCGCAACGGGATTTAATGTGCAGCCCAACAAAGCAATCGTAGGAGTAAATGTATTTTCCCACGAATCGGGGATTCACCAGCACGAAGTCATGTCAAACAGTGGGACATATGAAATGATGACTCCGGAATCTATAGGATTGAAGCAGAGCCGGACGGTGCTCGGCAAGCATTCCGGAAGGCATGCCTTTGAAGAAAAACTTAAGGAGCTGGGTTACAGTAATCTTAATCAAGAGGAGATCAACAAGGCTTTTATACTGTTCAAGGATTTGGCGGACAAAAAGAAACACATTATGGACAGGGACATTGAGGCATTGATTAACCAGGAGTCAAGCAAGGCTTCAGAGAAGTATAGGCTGGAATATTTCCAGGTTTCAAGCGGCAGCAGCAGTGTATCGACTGCAACAGTAAGGATCAACAGTAAAAACTGTGTAAATGAAGAAGCCGCTTGCGGGGACGGCCCTGTTGACGCCGCTTTTAAAGCCATAGGCAGGGCCATTGGTGTGAAGGTAAAGCTGGATGAATACTCCATAAAGGCTTCTACGGGAGGGAATGATGCTCTTGGAGAGGTTACTGTGAAAGTATCCGGGAATAATATGAAAGCTTCGGGATACGGAGTCAGTACAAATATTATCGAAGCCAGTGCATTGGCATATATAAATGCAATAAACCACCTGGAGGACAGACTCCAGGAATTCGGTAAGATCGAGAGAGAAGAATTCAAGTCCATATCAGGCCGCAATTACTTCGGTGCGGGAGATGCCGACGATTGGGGTTTTGAAACATAAAAGATGGGCAGTATTGTTGCAGAAGAAATATTGATCTGATTTGGGGGTGACAAAATGAAGCTGAATGGTGCTGAGGCACTGTTGGAATGCCTGAAGGAGCAGGGAGTTGATACGATATTCGGATACCCGGGAGGCACTGTTATTAATATCTATGATGCTCTTTACGGAAGGAAGGATATAACCCATATACTGACTGCTCATGAGCAGGGTGCAGCCCATGCTGCCGACGGATACGCAAGGGCAACGGGAAAGGTAGGAGTTGTCCTGGCAACTTCAGGCCCTGGGGCTGCCAACACTGTAACGGGAATAGCAACTGCATCCAGGGACTCAGTGCCTATGGTTGTAATCACGGGGCAGGTGGCAAGATCACTTATCGGCAGGGATTCCTTTCAGGAGCTTAATATTACAAGCATTACAAAGACTATAACAAAAAAGAACTATTTGGTAATGAATCCTGAAGCACTTCCGAAAATTGTCAGGGAGGCTTTTGCGATTGCAAGGGCCGGGCGCCCGGGGCCGGTACTCATTGATATTCCCAAGGATGTGCAGCAGGCGGAAATAGAATATGAGCCTGCGGAGATTGATACGGGCAATAACACCTCCAACCTGCCGGAGGTGTGCCTCGAAGTGAACTTATTACTGGATAAGGCAGTTGAATTGATAAATAACAGTAAGAGGCCGCTGATATACGCAGGAGGAGGCGTCAAGATTTCAGATTCCTGTAGGGAACTGCTGGAATTTGCAGAGAAGATAAAGGCTCCGGTAGCTTGCTCATTAATGGGTACGGGGGCATTTCCGGGAACTCATCCTTATTTTACAGGCTTGGCCGGCATGCACGGGTCACGATGCTCAAATGCTGCTATAAGCAACTGTGATCTTCTCATAGCTGTCGGGGCACGGTTCAGTGACAGGACAATATGTAAAGCGGAAGGCTTTGCTCCTTATGCCAATATTATTCATATAGATATTGACCCGGAGGAATTGGGGAAAAACATAGATACAAAAATTCCCCTTTGTGGCGATGTTAAGAAATTTCTGAAGCTTTTACTGGAGAGGATTGACGAAAAGAAGGAGGGTACATGGAACAAACAGATACAAATCTGGAAAGAGGCTTATTCTGCTTCATATAAAAGCAACGGATCCTTGAACCCCAAATATCTGATGAACAAGCTTTTTGAGCTTACCCAAGGCAAGAGCGTAATAACTACCGAGGTAGGGCAGAATCAGATGTGGACGGCACAGTATTATCCCTTTACCGATCCCAGGACATTCATATCATCGGGAGGGCTTGGAACAATGGGTTACGGCCTTGGTGCGGCAATAGGCGCAGCAGTGGGAAAGCCTGATTGCAAGGTGATTAATATAGCAGGGGACGGAAGCTTCAGGATGAATCTTTCAGAGCTTTCTACGATTTCAAAATACAAGCTTCCGATAATTCAAGTGGTTTTGAACAACAGCTCCCTGGGGATGGTGCGTCAGTGGCAGAAGTTTTTTCAGGGTCAAAGGTATTCTCATACAAGCTTTTCAGACGAAGTATGCTTTGCAAAGCTTGCCGACGCTTTTGGGATAAGGTCGGCGAAAATCACTGAAGATGCGGAAGTGGAAAAGGTTTTTAAAGAAGCTTTGGATACGGATGAGCCTGTTGTAATTGAATGTATCATACATCCGGATGACCTGGTCCTTCCGATGGTTCCGGCGGGAGAGCCTATAAGCGAATGCATAGATGATATATAGAAAAACTAAGGAGATGTAATTATGAACGAATCATATGTTTTTTTCAATGGAAAAATAGTACCGGAAAAAGAAGTGAGTATAAGTATAAGAAGCAAGGTGGTCAATTATGGACTTGCCTGCTTTGAAGGAATAAGAGCATATTGGGATGAAGCAGGACAGCAGCTGTACGGCTTCAGGTTCAAGGAGCACTATGAAAGACTGCTTCAATCCTGCAAGGCTCTCTACATTGACATTCCCTACACGGTATCAGAGCTTTCCGACATTACTGCTGAGCTTCTGAGAAAGAACGGCTTCAGAACCACGGTGTATATAAGGCCTCTGGCATATAAAGGCGGCGAGGGGTTGAATCCCACACTGCTGGATGATGACAACAGACTGCTTATTTACTGCCAGCCCCTGGGGAATTTTTCGGGCAAGCAGGAAATGCGTGTCGCATTTACTTCATGGCAGAGGCTCAGGGATAATATGCTGCCTCCAAGGACTAAGGCATCAGCGGCATACCTGAATTCGGCACTGGCATCCCTGGAAGTACTTCGAAACGGATTTGACGAGGCATTATTCCTCACTGATAACGGAAATGTATGTGAGGGACCCGGGGAAAATATTTTCATGGTAAAAAAAGGGAAGCTTATAACCCCGCCGCCTTCCGACAATATACTTGAGGGGATAACAAGAGAAACGATTATTACTCTCGCAAGTGAAGAGCTTGGTATGGAGGTAGTAGAGAGAAGCATCCCAAGGAATGAGCTTTTTTCGGCACAGGAGGTGTTCTTTAGCGGAACTGCTATGGAAGTAATGCCGATAGTTGAAGTGGACAGGAGGATTATAGGTACAGGAAAGCCGGGGGATATATGTACTAAGCTGAAGGGCCTGTTTTTTGAAATTACCGTAGGTAAAAATCCCAAATATGCCGGCTTCTGCACTCCGATATATTGATACTTTAATTGACACTCTATTGCTATTCGTGTAAAATTAATAAGTCACGGAATGTGAGACTTGGGACTTGATGAACTAGACAGAATGTAAAAGTATATACTGAATAATAGAGGAGTAATAGAATGCCGGTTGCACAACAGGAATTACAAAAGGAAATAAGAAGGCGAAGGACCTTTGCAATAATATCACACCCTGATGCGGGAAAGACAACCTTGACCGAAAAGCTTTTGCTGTACGGAGGCGCCATTCGCCTTGCAGGCTCTGTAAAAGCCAGGAAAGCTCAGAAGCACGCCGTATCTGATTGGATGGAGATTGAGAAACAGAGGGGAATCTCCGTTACTTCAAGTGTAATGCAGTTTGAATATAACGGTTATTGCATAAATATCCTTGATACACCGGGACATCAGGATTTCAGCGAAGATACTTACAGAACGCTTATGGCGGCAGACAGCGCAGTGATGATAATTGACTCGGCAAAGGGTGTTGAGGAACAGACCAGGAAGCTGTTCCACGTATGCAAAATGAGGGGAATACCGATTTTCACCTTTATTAATAAAATGGACAGAGCAGGAAAAGACCCCTTTGAGCTGGTGGAAGAAATTGAGAAGGTGCTGGGAATTCAGTCATTTCCTATGAATTGGCCAATAAGAGTCGGAGGAAGCTTTCTGGGTATTTACGACAGAAAGCTGTCCCAGATAGAGCTGTTTAACGGCGGCGATCATGGACAAAGCATAGTAGGATCCTCTAAAGGCAATGTCGATGATCCTGTCTTTTCTGACCTTCTTGGCGAGGATGTTCATAATAAGCTTATTGATGATATAATGCTGCTGGATGTTGCGGGAGATGAGTTCAGCAGAAGAAAAGTGCTGAAAGGGGAACTGACCCCGGTGTTTTTTGGCAGTGCCATGACCAACTTTGGAGTTCAGGTGTTTCTGGAGCAGTTTCTTGAATTAACAACACCGCCACTTTCCAGAAATGCAGACATCGGTGAGATAGATGCCGAGAGGGAAGAGTTCTCCGGATTCATATTCAAAATCCAGGCAAATATGAATCCTACCCATAGGGACAGAATAGCGTTTCTTCGGATTTGTTCCGGAAAGTTCACTAAAGGTATGGAAGTCAACCATGTACAGGGGGGCAAGATGATAAGGCTGTCTCAGCCGCAGCAGTTCCTGGCCCAGGACAGGGAGATAGTTGAAGAGGCTTATGCAGGAGATATCATCGGAGTATTCGATCCCGGAATTTTCAAGATAGGAGACACCTTGTGCGAGGGAAGCAGCTTCAAGTTCGAAGGAATACCCGTGTTTGCACCGGAGCACTTTGCAAGGGTGTATACCAAGAACTCCCTGAAGCGCAAGCAGTTTATGAAGGGCATAGAGCAGATATCGGAGGAAGGCGCCATCCAGGTATTTCACCAAAAAGATGCCATAACCCAGGAATTTATTATCGGAGTTGTGGGTATACTTCAGCTGGAGGTGCTGGAATACAGGCTGAAAAACGAATACGGCGTGGATATAAGCATGGAGCATTTGCCGTATAAGTATATCAGGTGGATTAAGAATCCGGAATTTAATCCGGAAACCTTCAGGATCACAACTGATACACTGATTGTACAGGATCAATCTTTGAACCCTGTGCTGCTTTTCCAGAATGAATGGTCCATAAGAACGGTAACAGAGAGGAATAACGGTATAGAGCTGGCTGAAATACTTGACAGGTAATATTTATCGGATTTCCGAGGCCTTTGATGCAAAGAATTGTTTTTGTGTCAAAGGTCTTTTTATGCTCATATTTAGGGGAATGTAATAATTCAGGCTGATAGACAAATAATAAAATATTATCATATGGAGGGGATTTAATGAACCTGAACTGGTACAACAAGGGTATTCAGGCGGTTTCAGAGGAGCTTTCGGCAGATGTGAAGAAAGGCCTTTCCAAAGAGGAAGCCGCCGGCAGGATTGAAAAGTACGGTTATAATGAACTGAAGGAAAAGGAAAAAGAACCGGTATGGGTAAAAATCGGCAAACAGCTTAAGGATTTTCTTGTGGTAATACTTATTATTGCAAGTATAGTCTCCGGTATGGTAGGAGAAATATCCGATTCTATTGTCATCATTGCAATAGTAATTGTGAATGCTGTCCTGGGGGTTGTGCAGGAGGGAAAAGCAGAGAAAGCAATGGAAGCGCTTAAAAAGATGTCGGCTCCAAATGCAAGGGTGCTCAGAAGCGGACATATTGAAGTAATTCCCGCAAGAAACCTTGTACCCGGGGATATTGTATTTATTGAGGCAGGAGACAGCATACCTGCTGATATAAGGCTTATTGAAAGCATTAACCTCAAGGTGGAGGAGGCCTCACTTACAGGGGAATCAGTACCGTCGGAAAAAGACGCAAGCAAGGCCTTTGATAGCGAAGTTTCAATAGGCGACAGGCTCAACATGGCATACATGAGTACTATAGCAACCTATGGCAGGGGCAAAGGAATAGTGGTCAACACAGGAACGAATACTGAGATAGGCAGAATAGCCGAAGCAATTCAGACCTTCGAAGATGAGACAACCCCCCTGCAGAAAAAGCTGAATGAGCTGGGTAAATGGCTGGGGCTGGCCTGTCTTATAATATGTGTCATTGTTTTTGCCATTGGATTTATGAGAGGCGGCGATATGCTGGAGATGTTCCTGGTGTCAGTAAGCCTTGCAGTTGCCGCAATACCTGAAGGACTGCCGGCTGTTGTCACAATTGTACTTGCACTGGGAATGAAGAGGATGGTGCAGAGAAACGCCATAGTCAGAAAGCTGCTTGCGGTTGAGACTCTCGGATGTGTAACAGTGATATGTTCGGACAAGACCGGTACTCTTACACAGAACGAAATGACCGTGGTGAGAGCCTTTACGAATGGAAATGTCTATAAGATATCGGGACAGGGATACAATCCGGCAGGAGAGATTACATTTGAAGACGGAAAAATCGAACCTGAGGCAGAACCCGGGTTGAAGCTCCTGCTTTCTGCAGGAGTATTATGCAATGACTCCGCCCTTGAGCAGAAAGATGCCAAGGAAAACCTCTGGGGGATAGTAGGCGATCCTACCGAAGGAGCACTAGTCGTTGCAGGTGCAAAGGCAGGCTATGATAAGGCAGAAATGAACGAGGCCTATGTCAGGATTGGAGAGATACCCTTTGATTCTGAAAGGAAAATGATGACTACATTCCATGATAATTTTATTCAAGATAGAATAGTGTCTTTTACAAAGGGGGCCCCCGATATAATACTGGGCAGGTGTGCCAAAATTCTCCAGAACGGCAGAGCGATTGACATGACCGAAGCTCTGAAGCAGCAAATAGCCAAGGTTAACAGCGAGTTTGCGGGAAACGCCCTTAGAGTACTTGCCTTTACCTATAGGGAATATGATAAGCTGCCTGAATCAATAAGCTCGGATGAAATTGAAAATGACCTGATATTTGTCGGGCTTATGGGAATGATTGATCCCGCCAGAGTTGAGGCCTTTGAGGCTATAAAGACATGCAAAGAAGCCGGAATAAAACCGGTTATGATTACGGGAGACCATAAGGACACTGCTGTGGCTATTGCCAGGGAACTTGGGCTTATGGAAGAGCATTCCGGAGTACTGACAGGTAATGAACTTGATAAACTTTCCGATGAGGAGCTTTTCAACAGGGTTGAGAATACCAGTGTTTATGCAAGAGTATCTCCCGAGCATAAGGTGAGGATCGTGGAAATGCTTAAGAAGAGAGGGCATATTGCGGCTATGACCGGGGACGGAGTTAATGATGCCATGGCTTTAAAGAAGGCGGATATAGGCGTTTCTATGGGGATAACCGGCACTGATGTTGCAAAGGGTACAGCAGATATAATACTTATGGATGACAATTTTGCTACAATAGTATCGGCAGTTGAAGAAGGCAGGATCATATACGGCAATATAAGGAAGTTTGTCTTCTTCCTGCTGTCCTGCAATATTGCCGAAATATTCATTATTTTCTTAAGCATATTGTTTAATATGCCTATACCTCTGGTACCTATACAGCTTTTATGGCTCAACCTTGTATCAGACAGCTTTCCGGCTCTTGCCCTGGGTACCGAAATGGGAGAGCCCGGCATAATGAAGAAAAAACCGAGAGATACAAAGGAGCCTATTCTGAATAAAAGCCTTTCAACAGGGATACTGATACTCAGTATAGCCCAGACAGCGGCCGTGCTTATAGCCTTCCGGTGGGCTTTGAACAATTATAATAAGGATTTGGAAACTGCACGGACCCTGGCTTTTACAACTATAGTGGTTGTTGAGCTGTTTATGGCCTTCACCTGCAGGTCCGAGCGATATCCGGTCATAAAGCTTGGAATTTTTAGCAACAGGGCGCTGGTATTGGCTGTTGCAACATCTCTTGTGCTTGGCTTGGCAGTTATTTATATTCCGTTTCTTCAGCCTATATTCAAGACTGTTTCATTGGGAATCAGGGATTGGGTTATGATACTTATCCTCAGTATTGTTCCGGTGCTGACCGGCGAAATATACAAGTTGATTGTAGGCAAGACGGAGAAAACGGCACAATAGAAGAATAATGCGGCGTAGTTATTAGCTTGCAATCATACTCCAAGAGCACTAGC
>DAOLPD010000131.1:0-8755 GCA_035417425.1 Bacillota bacterium | reverse complement strand
AGGGGTCTCCGGTATTCGGTTTTGTGAGATTCGATAATAAGGACATAAGGACTAAATGTCAGGTATATAATCCCGACTGTGTTATGATTTTTGATGATACACTTCTGGGTGTGGTTCCTGTTTTTGAAGGCCTCAAAGGGGAAGGAATTGTAATTATAAATACCACAAAATCATTAGAGCAGCTGAAACTGCCGGCCTTGGCAAAAAAGGCTGCAATAGTGGATGCAACAGGCATAGCATTAGAGCTGCTGGGCAGAGAAATACCCAATACTGCAATGCTGGGTGCCTTTGCAAGGGCTACGGGGTGGGTGGACATGCCTGCTCTGGAGACTAATATTAAGGAGAGTTTCGGCTCAAAAAATACCGAAGCCGCAAAAATGGCATTTAATAAGGTTCAGTTATGTGAATTGTAGGAGGGATACTTGTGAGAGAAAGAAAATATATAACACCTGTGGGTGATGAGGGAATATATGTACTTGATACCGCCAGCTGGCGCAACTTCAGGCCTGTAATCAACAAGGACAAATGTACCAATTGCGGGATTTGCTCTTCTTATTGTCCTGTAAATTCAATCTATAAGGAAGGCAAGGAGATTGGAATAAGTATGAAATACTGTAAAGGCTGTGGAGTATGCGCAAATGAATGCCCCAAGAAGGCAATAGATATGATAAGTGAAGGCGGTGAAATATAATGGGAAAAATTATAGCTGCAACAGGAAATACATCTGCCGCATTAGGGGCAGCGCTATCCGGAGTGCAGGTCGTTTCAGCCTATCCCATAACACCTCAATCGTCAGTTGTGGAGTACTTGGCTAAAATGATTGCAGACGGAGCTTTGCCGGCAAGGATGGTACAGGTTGAGTCAGAACATTCGGCAATGAGCGTAGTGCAGGGGGCAGTCGCAGCGGGAGCCCGTGCATTTACCGCCACCTCCGCCCAGGGACTTGCTCTTATGTATGAACCATATTTCAGAATGTCAACTCTCCGCCTTCCAATGGTTATGGCTATTGCCGGCCGTGAAATGACTTCTCCTGAAGGAGTATGGGGAGGGCAGCAGGATTCAATTTCCGTAAGGGATGCCGGCTGGATCCAGTATTATGCGGAAAACAACCAGGAAATTCTGGATACAGTAATACAGGGTTACAAGGTTGCAGAAAACAACGATGTTCTGCTTCCCGTAAACGTATGTTATGACGGATTCTTCCTGTCGCATCTTTATGAGAGAATAGAGCTTCCGGAGCAATCAGAGGTTGATGCATTTATTCCGAAATATAACCCTGTTCATTATGCATTTGATCCTGCAAAGCCTATGGCATTAGATCCCATGACCCCGGGAGATATACTGATGGAGTATAGGGAAAGCCATTTGCAGGCAATGCAGAATGCGCTGGGGATTATTGAGCAGACCGACAAGGAATTTGAGAAGGCATTTGGACGAAGCTATGGCGGCCTGGTTGAAGAATACAGGTGTGAGGATGCCGATATTATATTGGTTACCATGGGTTCTATGACGGGGACGGCACGAGAAGCTATAGACGCAAAACGGGAAGAAGGCATCAAAGCGGGTCTGCTGAAAATCAGGGTTATGCGTCCTTTCCCTGTGGAAAAGGTAAGAAATGTGCTTTCCGAAAGAAAAGCCTTTGCGGTAGTGGACCGGAATGTCTGTTTCGGCTGGAATACAGGAGCATTATATATGGAGGTAAAGGCGGCATTGGGCGGCCTCGGGAAAAGAATAAGCTCAATACCTGTAATCGGAGGCCTTGGAGGTGCCGATATAACCCAGGAGCATTTCATGCAGTGTATTGATCTTTTGGAAGAGGCCGGGAAATCTCAGGTTGAGCACAAGACTGTATGGCTGAAGAAGGAGGGTATAGTATGAATTATATAGATAAATTGCTGCAAAGCGAGGATTTGGTTTCGCCCGGAATTTCGGCCTGTCAGGGATGCGGTGCGGAATTAATTCTGAGAACCGCTCTGAAGATAATGGGAAAAGATACTGCTGTAGTTATACCTCCGGGATGTATGGCAGGTGCTGGTGCTGTGGGATGGAATTTTGACAATGGATTGAAAGTCCCTGTTCATATATCGCTGCTGGATAATACTGCTGCTTTTATGACAGGAGTCAAAACCATGTACGAGCTCTCAGGCAAAGATACAAAGGTGGTAGGTATTGCAGGGGACGGCGCTACCTCCGACTGCGGCTTCCAGTCATTGTCCGGTGCGGCTGAGCGAGGTGAGGACCTTATTTATATCTGTTATGACAATGAAGGGTATATGAATACCGGTTTCCAGAGAAGCGGTACCACGTCAAAGGGATCCTCAACAAGTACTACTCCGGTAGGAAAAGTAATCAAGGGAAAAGAGCAGAATAAGAAGGATTTGCCTATGATTATGGCAGACCATGACATAGCATATACAGCAACGCTTTCACCGGCATACATGCAGGATTTTGTGAGAAAACTTGAGAAGGCTGTATCTATGAAGGGCGGATTCAGGTATCTGCACATTTACAGCCCATGTCCCACAGGCTGGGGAACGGCTCCGGAATGCAGCATAGATATTGCAAGAAAGGCGGTACAGACTAATTTCTTCCCTCTTTATGAGGTGGAAAACCATAAATATACTATTAATATTGAGATCAAGAATCCGCAGCCGGTATCTGAGCTTATAAAACAGATGGGTAAGTTCAGGCATCTGGCTGAGGAAGACATTCAGGAGATGCAGAAGATGGTGGACAAAAAATATAACAAGTTGAAAGCCCTTGCTGCGATGTCTCAGGATAATTAACGGAATACGGGAGGGTAGCGAATGGACTCAAGGAAGTTCAGATTGTTGGTCCTGAACCCCGGGTCAACATCTACAAAAATAGCTGTTTTTGATAATGATAGTGAGCTTAAGAAAAGCACAATAAAACATCCTCCTGGGGAGATACGAAAGTTTAGAAGTATATGGGAGCAATATGATTACAGGAAGCAGAAGGTTCTTGACTGGATAAGGGAGAATGATTACGGATTAGATGAGTTTGATGCGGTAGTGAGCAGGGGTGGTACGATTAAACCAGTTCCCAGCGGTATATATCTTATCAGCATGGAAATGCTGGAGGATATGAAAAGCGGCAGATACGGGAATCATGCCTGTAATATAGGCTGCCGGATTAACTATGACTTGGGAAAAGAATTGAATATACCTTCTATAACCGTTGATCCGCCGGTTACCAATGAGTTGATGGAAATAGCAACTTATACGGGACTGCCGCAGATTCGGAGAAAGGCCTCCTTTCATGTACTGAATCAGAAAGCAATCGCAAGGAAGCTTGCAGCTGACCTGAACAAAAAATATGAAGATACGGATTGCATTATTGTTCATCTCGGGGGAGGGATTTCCGTCGGTACTCATAGCAAGGGACGGATACTTGATGCAAATAACGCACTGGACGGGGACGGACCCTTCTCACCGGAAAGAGCCGGGGGCCTGCCTGCGGGGGATTTGATTAAGCTTTGCTTCTCCGGACAGCATTCGGAAGTTGAAATGCTAAAGATGATCAGCGGAGGGGGAGGGCTTCTAGCACATCTTGGAACAACTGACGGGTTGGTTATAGAGGAACGTATTAATAATGGAGATACTAAAGCAAAAGAAGTAATTGAAGCAATGGCATATAAGGTATCCAGGGAAATCGGAGCCGCATCGGCAGCGTTGTATGGAAGGGTTGAAGCAATAGCGCTGACCGGAGGACTTGCCCATTGGGGAAGATTGGTCGGTTTGATTAAAGAAAGGATTGAATTTCTTGCACCGGTATATGTATATCCCGGGGAGGATGAGATGAAATCTCTTTCGCAAGGGGCCCTGCGCTATCTGAGAGGAGAAGAAAAGTGTAAGGAGTACTAAAGCGTATGAAAGCCTTCTGATAGTGAAATATTATTAGGAGGCTTTATTTTTCTGACATTTGTGTTATAATTAAATGGCAAAAATCGCCAAACGGGGGGGGAACACATGATAGAATTGATTAATGTAAACAAGTCATACAGCGGTATTGTAAAGGCAGTGGATGATCTGACTATCACCATCCCGGAAGGTCAAATCACAGGATTTCTGGGCCCCAATGGGGCAGGAAAGACTACGACCATAAAAATTATAACAGGAGTGCTTAATGCCGACAGCGGAAGCATAACCATTAATGGGACAAATATCAGGGAGAATCCTCTTGAGGCAAAAAGGCAGTTCGGTTATGTCCCTGATAACCCCGATATGTTTCTTCGTTTAAAGGGTATGGAGTACCTGAATTTCATGGCTGATATTTATGATGTCCCCGATGACCTGAGAAAGAAAAGGATTCAGGAGCTTGCCGAAAGTTTTGAAATGGAAGCGGCCCTTAATGATCAGATACAGAGTTATTCTCACGGAATGAGGCAGAAGATAGTCATTATGGGAGTGCTTATCCATGATCCTTCGGTATGGATACTGGACGAGCCCATGACGGGACTTGACCCCAAATCCTCATTTACTCTCAAGGAAATGATGAAAACCCATGCGGCCGCCGGCAAAACGGTGTTCTTCTCTACTCATGTCCTTGAGGTGGCAGAGAAGCTGTGCGACAGGGTGGCAATTATCAATAAAGGCAAGCTGCTGTTCTATGGTACTATGGACGAGATGCGGGAAAACTTCAGAAGCAACGGATCTCTGGAAAAGATATTCTTGGAGCTGACGGAAAATGAATAGATATACAGTACTTACCGGGGTAATGCTGAAAAATTTCAATTTGCTGAATTTAAGGCCGGGAAAATCCGGCAAAATTCCCATAAAGGGAGTTTTGCTGTCCCTGCTGATATTTGCCGCGTTTTTGCCTATGATGCTAAGTATCGGCAGTATAGTTCTGGCAGGATATGCTGTGCTTTCGGAGATCCGGCAGGAGGGTATGATTCTTGGTATTGGCTTTTCCTTGTCAAGTCTGACTATTTTCTTTTTCGGTATATTCTACGTTATGAGTGTTTTTTATTTTTCCAAGGACATCGAAAGCCTGCTGCCGCTGCCTTTAAAGCCGTCGGAAATACTGGCGGCCAAGTTTACTGTTGCCATGCTTTATGAATACCTGACAGAGGCTATATTCCTTGCGCCTGTTCTCATAGGCTACGGAATTGCAAGCAAGGCGGGGCTGTTGTACTATTTATACGGAATTCTTCTGTTTCTTGCGCTGCCGGTGCTGCCCCTTATATATGCCTCTGCAATAAGCATGCTGGTAATGGGGTTTACTAACCTTGCTAAGAATAAAGACAGATTCAGGATAGTGGGCGGAATAACAGCCATGTTTTTGGCTGTAGGGATAAACGCCTTCATTACAAAACTCACCGGTTCTTCGATTAGTGCCATGGAGCTTCAGAAGCTAATGGAACAGGGCAACAACTCCTATGCGGAAATCATGTCGGGTATCTTTTTCAGCAACAGGTTTGCGGTGCTGGCGCTGCTGAACAGTGAAGCATTAAAGGGCTTTGTGAACCTGGCCCTGTTTGTGCTTATCTGTATACTTTTTATAATGTTATTCCTAAGCTTTGGGGAAGGCATTTATTACAAAGGTGTGGTGGGTATATCCGAGGCTTCCGCCAAAAGGAGGAGGTTTTCAGAAACCGAGCTTGAAAGGTCCGGCAGGCAGAAGCCGGTTCTGAGGGCATATATCATCAAGGAGCTTAAGCTGCTTTTCAGGACTCCGGTGTATTTTATGAACTGTGTTCTTATGAATTTTATATTCCCGTTATTCATAATACTGCCCTTACTGGTACAGCCCGATGAAATGAAGGAACTTCAGGTACTGGGCACATATATAAGGGATGGAAACGGAAGCGCCATAGTGTTGGCGGCGGCCTTCGGCATAAGCGCTTTTGTCACCTCAACGAATGGAATTGCGGCTTCCGCAATATCCAGAGAGGGCACTAACATTTTTGTGTGCAAGTATCTGCCTGTAAGCTATAAGACGCAGATAACGGCAAAAGCATTGTCCGGTATGAGCATGGGTGTGGTCGGCACACTGTCAATGCTGTTGGCTGCTGCAGTATTTATGCCGATTCCGGCTTACCTAATGCTGCTTATTACTGCTGTAAGTATATTTGGAATAGCTTTCAGCTCCTTTTCGGGAATACTTATAGATCTGAACTTTCCAAAGCTTATATGGGATAATGAACAGAAAGCGGTAAAGCAGAATTTTAATGTTGTGCTCAATATGCTTGTCAGTGCAGTAGTTGCGGGCATACCGGTTTTTACAATTGTTGCATTGCACTTTACCCTGTGGATGACATTGCTTACACTGGTACTGGTTTTTGGAATACTGGACCTGCTGCTGTACAATATACTCT
This sequence comes from Bacillota bacterium, assembly GCA_035417425.1. GTDB lineage: Bacteria > Bacillota > Clostridia > Lutisporales > Lutisporaceae > BRH-c25. The sequence goes on along the minus strand of DAOLPD010000131.1, from coordinate 2,415 downwards.
CAACGACAGGAGTGAAGCTTTTTGAAAGGATAGAGGTTTGAAACCAGTCATTTACTATTTTCCTCTTTACATTTATTTCACGGAAAGATAAAATTAGAGTTACAGTGCATATATATCCTCAGGGCACACATTGGAAAGTGTGCTGACATATTGAACAGCAGGAAACAGGGTATGTTAATAAAGTATTCGCACGTTTAAAATTGCTAATGACGGACAGAATAAACATAAAAGGGGGAATTTTTATGAAAGATCACAAAACAGAAAATCTAAGGAATATTGGTTTATTTGGTCACGGCAGCGCTGGAAAGACAACAATAGCAGAAGCTATGCTGTTTAATACCGGAGTTCTGGATAGGTTTGGAAAGGTTGACGATGGAAATACTGTTACAGACTTTGACCCGGAAGAAATCAAAAGAAAAATTTCCATTAGTGCGGCAACAGCTCCATGTGACTGGAAGGAATGCAGAATCAATGCAATTGATACTCCCGGATATTTCGACTTCGTAGGTGAAGCAGTTGCAAGCCTGAAGGTTGTTGACGGAGCCATAATAGCTCTTGACAGCATCGGAGGAGTTGAAGTAGGTGCGGAGAAGGCTTGGGATTTTGTTACCGAAGGCAGAAAGGCATGTATGTTCTTCGTAAACAAGCTTGACAGAGAAAATGCAAGCTTCTCAAAGGTTGTTGAACAGCTTAGGGGAGTTTTTGGAAATAAAATAGTACCTTTTGCTCTTCCTATAGGATCAGAAGCAAGCTTCAAGGGAATAGTCGATATTATAGATATGAAGGCCAAGATCAGAGAGGGCAATAAAACGGTTGAAGGGGATATACCCGCAGAACTCAAGGCTGAGGCCGAAGAATACAGGAATGCTATAATAGAAGCAGCAGCCCAGACTGATGAAGAACTCATGGAAAAATATTTCGGCGGTGAGGAGCTTTCAAGGGAAGAGATAATTAAAGGGTTAAGGCTTGGAGTTGTAGCCGGGGATGTAGCGCCGGTACTATGCGGTGCTGCAGTAAAAAATATAGGAATAGATGTGCTCATGGACACTGTAGTGAATTTTATGCCGTCGCCGGCTGATTCACAGGTTCCTGAAGCGATCAACTCAAAGAGCAATGAGAAGGTTAAGATTCCCGCAGATGTAAATGCTCCTTTCAGCGCACAGGTATACAAGACTATTGCTGACCCCTTTGTCGGAAAGATTTCAATGTTCAAGGTAATGTCGGGAAAATTGACTGCAGATATGGAAGTATTAAACAGCAGCAAGGAAAAGAAGGAAAAGCTCAGCAGCCTGTTTCTTTTAAGAGGTAAGAAGCAGGTAGCTGTAGATAAGCTTGTGGCAGGGGATATAGCTGCAGTTGCAAAATTACAGTTCACTACTACAGGAGATACCCTGTGTGATGCCAATAACCCGGTGGTGTTTGAACCCATACAGTTCCCGGCTCCAAGTATTTCAATGGCTATTGAGCCAAAGGCAAAAGGGGACGAAGACAAGATAGGAAGCGGACTGCAAAGGCTTGTTGAAGAAGATCCTACTTTAAAAGTAGAGAAGAATACCGAAACAAAACAGACTTTGATTTCGGGAATGGGCGAACAGCATCTTGAAGTTGTAACAAAGAAGCTTCAGAATAAATTTGGTGTGGAAGTAGTACTTAAGGATCCCAAGATACCTTTCAGAGAAACCATAAGAAAGTCTGCTAAAGCAGAAGGTAAGCATAAGAAACAGTCTGGCGGACATGGACAGTACGGTCATGTTTGGATTGAGTTTGAGCCGATACTTGACGGAAGCGCTGATTTTGAATTCGTTGACAAAATAGTTGGAGGAGTAGTTCCGAGACAGTATATACCTGCAGTTGAAAAGGGACTCAGGGAATGCATCGAAGAAGGTGTGCTGGCAGGTTATCCGGTTGTAAATCTCAGATGTACTCTTTATGACGGATCCTTCCACCCTGTTGACTCGGCGGAAATGCCTTTTAAGATTGCGGCATCTCTGGCATATAAGAAGGGTATGGCAGCTGCAAGTCCCGTATTGCTTGAGCCCATTTACCATGTGGAAGTACTGGTTCCGGATGAATACATGGGAGATATTATCGGAGATTTGAACAAAAAGAGAGGCAGAATCTTAGGAATGGAACCCTGCGGAAAGATGCAGAAGGTTTCTGCGGAAGCACCTCTGGCTGAGATGTTCAAATATGCTACCGACTTAAGGTCTATGACACAGGCAAGAGGAAGCTTCACGATGGAATTTGAAAGATATGAGGAAGTACCTGCACAGATAGCCCAGAAGATTATCGAAGCGGCTAATGCAGAAAGAGAAAAGGAATAAGGAACAGAAACGGCATGGCAAGTTAAAACTTGCCATGTCAGACTGAAGACAAAGTATAAAATTTTCGAGAGAATCCTTGAAAACAAAAAGG
>DAOLPD010000130.1:0-8770 GCA_035417425.1 Bacillota bacterium | reverse complement strand
AGGTGTGGGTAACGACAGGACAGCCTATAAGGGCATTGGCTGAGCGTTGCGGCTACTTATCAACTATTGAAGAAGCAGGGGCATATGTTGTGGCGGATACCTGCTTAGTACATTGCTTACTGAAAGAATTTAGAGATGCAAAGGGATACAAAGCAATGGCAACAAATTCACCCAAGATGGCTCATTATGGGTGGAATGTTGGCGGGATACCTACAGGCGTTTATAGTGTAAAGGAATGTATAGAGATTGCTTTGAGCGATAGAGTATATACAGAAGGCGGTGCGTGAGTTTCATATGGAGATTATTTTAAGAGGGCGTACGGTTGTTAAGGGAAAAGCAAAAGGAGAGGCACTTGTCACAGATAAACCGATTTCTTTTGTTGGCGGTATTGATACGGAAACCGGCGAGTTTATTGAACATGAACATCCGCTTTTTCGTCAGAACATTGCGGGAAAAATCCTTGTATACCCTACAGGAAAAGGATCAACAGGGGGTTCTTATGTATTATATGAAGCTGCATATAACGGGGTAGGACCGGCAGCAATTATTAATAATAGAATCGAACAGGTTACCGCGGTTGGATCGGTTTTGGCAGAGATTCCTGTGATCGATCAAGTCAAACCAGACCCGGTGCAATGCATAAAGACAGGAGACTATGTAGAAGTTGATGCAACAGAAGGTGTTATTCAAGTAATCAAAAGAGACAAAGAATAGGGATTGCCAATATGGCATAGGTAAGAGGTTATATATAAAAGTATATCAAACTCACGAAATCAGTTGTTGAGGAGGGTATTAATGAATAACAGAAAGATTTCTGAAATCCATAACGATGTATTTGTAGGCAGTTTTACGTTTCTAGCAGGTGCTGTATTGTTCTGTTTCTCTCTTAAGATGCCCAGCGTTCCAAGAAGATTTTCATTAATTGTAACAGGGCTGTTCTGTATTATGTCAGTTGCCTTGATAATAACAGGGATAATGGAAATGCGTAAGCCTGGCTATATGAAAGAGAAGTTGTATTCTTTGCAGCAGACAAAATATTCCTACTGTATATTTGTTATGACATTGCTATATGTTATTATGCTTAAGTTAATTTCTTTTTTTCCGGCAACAATTATTTATATACCAATCCTTATGTTGTTTATGCGTGTTAAATCATGGATTGCAATATTATTGACAACGATTGGCATTAATGTTTTTGTATGGCTTCTATTTGTTGTACAGCTTAAAGTCTCTCTTCCTTAGGCAGGCTGTTAGATGATAGATCTGATACAAAAATAAAGGAGGATTATTATGTCGGAAATACTTGTTAATTTATTTACAGTTGATGTTCTTATCGGTCTTTTGGTAGGCGTAATAGGAGGTATGATTATTGGTGCCCTGCCGGGTCTTAGTGCTTCCATGGGTGTTGCGCTAATGATTCCGATTACATATGGTATGGAACCGGTTGCGGCCCTCGTAATGCTGACATCGATATATACGGCGGCAATCTATGGAGGGTCATTTACAGCGATTCTGATTCATACGCCGGGAACACCTTCATCTGCTGCTACGGCGAGGGACGGGTACGAATTAACTAAGCAAGGCCGCGGTCTGGAAGCGATAGGATGGTCAACTACTGCCTCTGTTTTCGGGGGGTTTCTTAGTGGTATTGCACTTTTTGTTATTGCACCCCCATTAGCGAAGTTTGCATTAAGATTTAGTTCACCGGAGTACTTTTTCATTGCATTATTCGGTTTGACCATTATTGGAAGTTTGGCTGGCGACAGTCCGCTTAAAGGCGTAATGTCGGGTATATTTGGATTAATAATAGGGCTTATCGGTATGGAAGCAAATACTGCATATGCACGGTTTACCTTCGGCAGTATCCAGCTTCAAGCAGGGATACAATTGATACCGGCTATGATAGGCTTATTTTCCATTTCACAAATTATGGTACAGGCTGAAAGACTATCTTCTAAGAGTGGGTTAAGCAAAGGACAAATTCTTGACAAATCAATAGTGATAAGTGGCAAATTCTTGCCTACTATTGGTGAATTTGTTCGTGCACTGCCGAATTTAATACGGTCAACTATTTTAGGAATTTTGATAGGGATATTGCCCGGGGCAGGAGGGGATATTGCCTGCTGGGTAAGTTATAATGAGGCCAAACGTGTTTCAAAACATAAAGAAATGTTTGGGAAGGGTTCTGTTGAAGGGATTATAGCCTCTGAGGCAGCTAATAATGCGGTAACCGGCGGTGCATTCATCCCCTTGCTGACCCTTGGAGTTCCCGGAAGTGGTACAGCTGCAATCCTTATGGGAGGATTGCTAATTCAAGGGCTTACTCCCGGAAATTCTTTGTTTACAAAAAATGCTCATATCATTTATCCTATTATGATTGGATTCATCGTTGCTAATCTTCTTATGGGAGTGTTTGGAATACTATCTGCAAAGTATGCTGCAAGAATTGCGGAAATTCCTATGAATATTCTGTCGCCAATAATTGTAGTGCTGGCAATTGTTGGTTCCTATGCTATTAGAATGAATATGTTTGATGTTTATGTTATGATGGTTTTTGGTTTTATTGGATACTTTATGCGCAAGAGCGGTTTTCCCACTGCTCCGATAGTGTTGGCGTTAATTCTGGGGCCAATGGCCGAAAAAGGTTTCTTTTCATCAATTTCCATGGCAAAAGGGAATGTATGGGTGTATTTCTTTAAAAGGCCTATAAGTATGGTATTTCTCGCACTTACTATTGTGTCTCTATTTGCACCGATATTAATAAAACGCGTGAAAAAGGGAGAAGTAAACAAACCTGAGACTGTAGGAAGTGAGGTGGTATTCGGAGAAGAAGACTAAGGATACCTGGTCAATTTATATAATTGGCTCCTACACTTTTATGTGACAATGAAGAAATACTCGCACGAAAAAAATTTAAGGGGGAAATGAAATGAAAAAGATTAGCAAGATTCTAGCAATGCTTTTGGTACTGACTGCATTATTATCATTATTTACAGGATGCTCTGCAAAAGAATCGGCCCCTGCTGATAAACCCGCAGAGAAAGTTGAAGAAAAGCCAGCCGTTGACTTCCCCGGTGGAAAGCCAATCACATTGATTGTCGGATTTGCTCCGGGAGGCGGAACGGATGTCGGTAATAGGATACTTGCTCCTTATTTGGAAAAAGAATTGAATACTACAATAACAGTTGTTAATAAGGAAGGTTCTGCCGGCTGGGTTTCGTTAGGCGAGGTTGTAAACATGGAGCCGGACGGCTACACAATAGCGGCTTTCAATAATACAATCGATTATGCAGGATTAAACCCCTCAACCAATTATACATTGACATCGGATGACTTTCAGTGGCTTGGCTGTACCGTTGTTGACATCGCTTCAGTTTGCTGCAGGGCAGATGAAAAACGCTGGTCAAATTTTAAGGAATTAATTGAGTATGCAAAGAAAAATGAGTTGACAGTTACTGTTTCAGGTGCCGGTACTGAGGATCAGATTATACTTGAATTAATGAATGCAAGGTTAGGAACTAAATTCGTTACAGTTGTAACAGCCGGAGGAGCTGCTGAAGGAACTGCGGCCCTGCTTGGGGGGCATGTAGACCTAACTTCTGCAAATGTAGGTGAAGTATTAACCAATTGTAGAGAAGGTAACTTCAAATGCCTTGCTGTATTTGACAAAGAGCGCTCTAAATTCTTCCCTGATACTCCGACTTGTGAGGAAGTCACAGGTGAAGCTATTTATGCAAACAGCTCCCGTGGACATCTAATGCCTAAAGGCGGCGATCCTAAAGTAGTAGAAACCCTTGTTAAGGCTTATGAGAGAGCATCTAAGAATCCTGAATATATTGAAAAAATGGCCGAAATGGGATTGGAAGTTATCTACCAAAGCCCGGAAGAATTTATAAAGAACATTAAAGCTGTTGCTGAAGATGTAAAATCAATTCTACCGGCTCTCGGATGGGATAAATAGAATATAACAATATTTAAGGCCTGTCTGTTTTTATTCAAATTCGATATATTCTAATGCCATTGCATTGTATACGGCAATTAACAGACAGGTCTTAAAACTAAAGCGGTTATTTGCACTCATCATATTAAGGCAGGGTGATTGAATGGCATTATACGATATAGAAAAGACAAGGAAATTTTGTATAGATGTTAGCATGAAATCCGGTATGGGGATTAAAGAAGCAGAATTGTTTTCTGATACCTTAATAAGTGCCCAAATGCGCGGCATCCATTCTCATGGGATAAGACGCTTACGTCATTATACTATGAGATTAGGAAAAGGGCTTGTAAAACCCGGAGCTGTACCCAGCATAATTCAGGAATCACCTGCAACTCTTTTAATAGACGGCAATGACGGAATGGGCTGTTGGATTGCTGCCCAAGTAATGAATATATGTATGGATAAGGCAGAAGTAAGCGGCTGCTGTTTTGCAGCTGTCAATCACTGCAACCATTTTGGTATGGCGGCTTATTATACCCTTCAGGCTGCAAATAGAGGAATGATAGGGATAGCAATGTCAAATACATATGCTACCACTGTTCCGATTGGAGGCAAAAAGCCTATGTTGGGTACTAACCCTCTGTCTGTTGCGATACCTTCCAGGAAATATCCACCGTTGGTTCTAGACATGGCAACCAGTGTTGTGGCCAAAGGGAAGGTTATTCAAGCAGCTAAAGAAGGTAAAAGTATACCAATTGGCTGGGGGGTTGATGCGGAGGGCAATGATACTACAGATCCAAATGCAATTATAAATGGAGGGTCAATGCTTCCCTTCGGCGGTGTTAAAGGATATGCGATTTCATTTATTATTGATATTCTGTGTACGGCTTTAAGCGGTGCAAGTGACACTCTGCATGCAATAGATTTTTGGGATAATGACAATAAACAGAATTTAGGTTTTTTTATCGGTGCGTTTAATATAAAGAGCTTTCTTTCAATGGAAGAATATTATTCACGTGTAGACGAAATGTTGGAAAACATGAAAAACACCCCTCCTGCAAAAGGTTTCAGCAGAGTTTATATACCTGGTGAATTGGAACAGATTAAATATGATGAAGCTGTGATTAAAGGAATTGAAATAAGCGATGTAGTTATCGAAGACTTAGTTGAATTAGGAAAGGAATATGGAGTCAGATGGCCTTTCGACTAGGAAGAAAGCTATTATGATTCAAATCTTAATCCATTTAGTTGGGAGTGGTTGAAACGCTTTACAAGATACTAGTGACTGATGTAGTTCATAACTCAGGAATAGATTATTTAAAAAATCATGGATACGGATTAAAGTTTACAACAAGTACTGATGAAGATGTTTTAATAAGAGAGATAAAAGACTGCGACGGAGTTATTGTAAGAGGGACAAAATTTACAGAGCGAATTATGGCAAGCAGTTCCAAGCTTAAAGTGATTTGCAAGCATGGCGTCGGTGTGGAGAATATTGATATAGAAGCTGCAAGAAGGCTAGGCCTTCGGGTTTTAAATACACCTGAAGCTAACTATATTTCAGTCGCTGAGCAAACTATGCTCTTAGTGCTTGGATGTGCAAAAAGGTTCAGGATCATGCAAAATGCCAGTATTAACAGAGATTACACAATAAGGGCAAGAATTTTTACTGATGAGATTTGTAATAAAACCTTGGGATTAATTGGATTTGGCCGAGTAGGTTCTGCATTGGCTTCAATAGCTATAAATGGTTTTGGTATGAAAGTAATAGTTTATGATCCGTATTTGCCTGCTGGACGTGCTCCTGAATCTGTGCAGATTACTGCAGATAGAGAAAAAGTATTCAGAGAGAGCGATTTTGTTAGCCTTCATTTGCCATGTACTCCAGAAACCGAGAAATCTGTTGGAGCGAAGGAGTTTGAGTGGATGAAGCCGACTGCGTTTTTAATTAATACAGCCAGAGGTGCAATTGTGGATGAGACAGCTTTGATTAATGCACTTGAAAGCAAGATTATTGCCGGAGCAGGTTTGGATGTTGTTAAATCTGAACCACCCCAGGAGGATAATGCATTGCTTAAAATGGATAATGTTGTTTTGACACCTCATAACGCAGCCTCAACTACGGATGCTATGGCACGTATGAGTTTACACGTGGCACAGGGTCTTGATGATTTCTTCTCCGGCAGGACACCCAAATGGATCGTAGTATAATTAATGTAAGAAATAACGTTTATGATTGCAATAGATATTTAGCGCGTAACTGTCTTTTGCGGAGATTGAAAAATAGGAGAGATATATGATAATTGATAATATAAAAAATGCACATCTATACTATTGTTTAGGCGAGAGGTTTGAAAAAGCTTTACGTTTTTTGCAGGAAAATGATATATGCAGTTTGGAGAAGGGCAAGCATATTATATTCTCTGATGAAGTCTATGTAAATATCAGAGAATATGTTACCAGGGAGAAGAATGCCTGCATGCTGGAGGGACATAGAAAGTATGCGGATATTCAATATATTGCAAAAGGTACGGAATACATTGGATATTCGTACATTGGAAATTGTACTGAAATAACATCATATGATGAGCAAAAGGATTTAGTATTCTATGAAGGTGACAGCCAGAATATTTTAATGTCCGAAGATACTTTTATTATACTATTCCCTGATGACATACATATGGCTGGAATATGCTGCGGATCTCCACAACAGGTTATCAAGGCCAATATGAAAGTATTGATTTGATTCTTCAATATTACGTGGTTGTTTAATAACAGAAGGTAGAAGAATTTTAGAAATATTTACCACAGGCGTTATGGTATTCTCAATATGCTTTAAATTTGAGATTATCATCGAAGCCTGCTTCTACAATTATATAATCTAATAAGCTATAGTATTTTTGCAGTAATTTAAGGGTTGAAGCCGTAGGCAATATATATAAATGGACAATCATTGATAAAGGCAGGAGTGCCCTCAAGTCCTATATAAGATTAGGCTGAAGGCACTCCTTATATTTACTCAAATTCCTTGAATAAAGTTTCAAAGGCTTCCTTGCTGTCTATTGCATGGTATACATGCTTGTCTTCGGGGAATTTTTCCTCTTTGACATCTGCCACGTATTCTTTGAATGCATTGATAATAACTTCAGCCACATTGGCATATTTTTTGACGAATTTTGGAGTGAAGGCCTGGAAAAGGCCCAGCATATCCCCGCATATTATTAACTGGCCGTCGCAGGGAAGTCCTGCGCCAATAGAATATACCGGTATAGTCAATTTATGGCTCAAGTAATCTGTCAATTCCGGAGGAACTGCTTCCAGGAGCAGTGCTCTTGCTCCCGCTCCCTGAATTGCGAGGGCATCCTTAATCAATTCTCTTGCACTGTCAACTGTTCTTCCCTGTGCTTTGAATCCTCCCAACTGTCCTGAGCTTTGAGGTGTTAAGCCTATATGGCCGAATACAACGATTCCTGCATCAGATATTGCTTTAATCCTGCTTAGTACACGAATTCCGCCTTCAAGCTTTATGGCGTCCATATCGGCTTCCTTCAGGAATCTGCACGCATTTCTTACTGCTTCTTCATCAGATACCTGATATGAACCAAAGGGCATATCACCTATTACAAAAGTATTCGGAGCCCCTCTTCTGACAGCCTGGCAGTGGGATATACAATCGTCCATTGTAACCGGAACAGTACCTTGATATCCCAATACAACCATACCTAATGAATCTCCCACAAGGATCATGTCCATGCCGGCCTGTTCAGCAAATGAGGCCATCGGAAAATCATAGGCAGTAATCCATGAAACTTTTTCACCTTTCTTCTTCATTTCATAGAAGTCGTTGATTGATTTTTTCTTTGCCATTTAAATTCCTCCTTAAATTTAAATATTTATAGATTATTATTTTCATACCCGAGTTTCATAGATATTTCCTTAGTGTAATTCATTAATGTTACACTTGCTTCCTTTCGGAAGGCCTTGTCCATTCTAAAGGTTGGACCGGATAAACTTATAGCGGCAAATGGGATGTTGAAGTGGTTATAAATGGGTGCAGCTATGCAGCTTAATCCTATCTCAAGCTCTTCGTTATCCTCTGCATACCCCCTGTTTCTTATTAATTCGAGGGTTTCCATCAACGAGTTTCTGTCAGAAACGGTATTGCCTGTGTATTTTCTGAATTCCATTCTTTTGAGTTTGCTGTCTAGCTCCTCCAAGGGGAGGTTGGCCAATATGGCTTTTCCTACCGCAGTGCAATACAAAGGCAGCCTGCCTCCTACCAAGGTGCTGATACGCATTGAGCGTGTGCTCTCAACTTTTTCAAGGTAGATGATGGAAAGATCGTCCATAACAACAAGATTTGCTGTTTCCTGATACATTTTTACCAATTGTTCCAGGTATGGTACGGCTATGTGCCTTAGGGCCGAATTAACCTTGGTGCCCAGTCTGAACAATTCAAGTCCCAATCTGTACTTTCCGGTAAGCTCATTCTTTTCAATCAATTTGTTTGCTTCAAGTGTGGATATTAAACCAAAAGCAGTGCTTTTATGAAGCCCGGCCATTTTGCTTATTTCGGTAACTCCCAGTTCTTCATTTTTTTCAAAGCAGCGAATTATTTGTATAGCTCTGCTTACTGACTGTATTACATTTTCACTGGATTTGCTCAATACTATCCCTCCTGACGAAAACGTACTATAATGTAGAACAACATCCTATAATATAGTACACTATTATTATAGCTCAATATATATTTAATTTCAATATCTCTTTTCAGCAATTGTGATTATCGTGTGATAATGTCACCTTGTAAACTATCGTGATAAAATGTCA
>DAOLPD010000129.1:0-8799 GCA_035417425.1 Bacillota bacterium | reverse complement strand
CACCGCTGCGGCAGGTAAGTCCAAAGCAGAGGCAATTGCGGAATTTTTGTCCTACGGAAGGGAAAGGCTGAGCAAAATGGGAGTTGTGGTGTCGGCAGATGTTTTCGGGCTTGTGACATCTGCCGCCGACGATATGCGAATAGGCCAGCACCTGGAGTCAATAGCCAGAAGTGTTGATGTAATATGTCCCATGGTTTACCCATCCCATTACGGAAAAGGGAGCTATGGGGTCGCGGAGCCGGACTTTGAACCCTATAAAATAGTTAACCGGAGCATGTCAATTGCAAAGGGAAGGATAGACGCCATGGAGGATGTAAGCAGAAAAGCGGTTCTTAGGCCGTGGCTCCAGGACTTTACAGCTTCATATCTTGAAAGATATAAAAGGTATGGATCTGCGGAGGTAAGGGCACAGATAGATGCAACATATGATGCCGGCTCCGAGGAATGGCTGTTGTGGAATGCAGGCAATGTATTCACTTCAGGAGCATTGCTAAAGGAATAGAGGGACAAAGGCGGCTGTACCACTACTATACTAACCTTTCGGGCTTATCTCCATGTAACGGATCATTTGGACTGCTTTACAGATCTTTACACGAGTCTGTCATTCCTGCACTCTCGCTAGCTTTTTTAACTCTATTTTTGCCGCTTTGTTTAGCCAAATAGAGTGCCTTATCGGCAAGAAAATAGCAATCCTCTAAAGCTTGGGGGCTGATATCACGCATTGAAGATACACCGAAGCTGGAAGTAATCCCTAATGTAACCGTTCCTATTGTAAACCTTTTTTCCATAATTAATTTTCTTAGTCTTTCAGCGAAGACATACCCTTCTTCCAAAGAAGTTCTGGGCATAAGGATAATAAATTCTTCTCCGCCAAACCTGGATACTGTGTCTGACTCTCTAACGTTGCTTTTTAAAAGATCAGCCAGTTGCATAAGTATATTGTCACCTACCGGATGACCGTATGTATCATTAATTTTTTTAAAGTCATCAATATCTAAAATTATTATAACCGTTTCATGACCATAACGCTTCATTGAAGAAAATTCTCGTTTGATCAGTTTCTCCAATAATCGCCTGTTAGGTAAATCAGTGAGTGGATCATAATATGCCATTTTCTCTAATTGTTTTTGTTGAATTTCAATGCGCCTCTTTTGGATTATATTGGTATAATTGTAATGCCAAAGAATAAAGCTAAGCAAGAAACCGATTCCAATGGCTGTAATTCCATTGACTCTGTTGGAAAGCAGTACCTGCTGGTCGGTTATGGTTAAAGCTATCAGATAATAATATGTAACATATGAAGTTGCATAAATTATAAAGGAAGCCAGTGGCCTAATTATAAAAATAACTCCGTTGATAATACAAATTAATAAAAAAGGCGTTATATTAGTCGTAACCAATTGATCAAAGGTGACTATGGCGATACCGGACGCCATAATAACAACCACAACAATGTATTGTAATACGAACATGGTTGTATTTGGTTCTATTCTGTTTTTCAGCCTATGAGTTGTTAAGAAAAACACAATCATTAAAATTAGCAATATAAAATGGGATGCAATAATTCCTTGGCTCCATGTCTTCAAAACTTGTGTGTCATTGGATTTTGTGAAAGTAAATAGAAAAATATTGATGATACGCAATGGGATGGCAATAATTGATAAATAATAAATCCTTCGGGTATTAATATGTGCACACTCACCTAGAACACTATTATAATCATGGAACGCTTTCAGAATTTTTCTCTTCATGACTGCAAATAATCGGAATTTCTTTTGAAAGTTTTTTATATTTACCACCACCGCTTTCTTCAGGTCTCTCCAAAGTTTATATTATCATAAACCCTTTGATATGTCTTCCATAAAATCTCCGCGCAGTACAGGGATCCCTTAATTGAAAAAGTAAATTCTGCCCCCGTGAGGTCTGATATCGAGAGATGTCCTTAAATGGATTATTTGGGGTATGTAATCATGATCAACAATGCTATCTGAGACCTGCCTGGCACAGACGAGCCCGATCACATTCATCTCAGATCATGCGAGTTTGACGCTTACTCTCCCTCCGCTTGAACTTGAAAAGGGTCGGTCGAAAGTTGAACCTTCTTTACTTTAATGCTGCATTATTTTTGTTGAAATTTTGACAAATAATTTAACAAATATAAATGGTATTATATTTTTCCATATGATACAATATATAGTGTTCAGACATGCAGCAAGATACAAAATACAGTCCGGAGGTGGTGATTTACTGTGTTAACAGACAATGCCGTTAAAGTATTGGAAAAGCGTTATCTTAAAAAGGATGAAAGCGGAAAGCCGGTTGAGACTCCTGAGGATATGTTCAGGAGAGTTGCGAGCACAATAGCGGCTGCTGATAGATTTTATGACAGTTCAGCAGATGTTACGGAAACAGAAGAAAAGTTTTATAAGCTTATGAGCAATCTTGAGTTTGTTCCCAATTCCCCCACTTTGATGAATGCGGGAAGGGAGCTTGGCCAGTTATCAGCTTGCTTTGTACTTCCTGTTGAGGATTCCATGGAGGGCATTTTTGATGCTATCAAAAATGCTGCAATGATACATAAAAGCGGCGGGGGTACAGGCTTCAGCTTCAGCCGTTTAAGAAGAAAGGGTTCGACTGTGGCAACTACCGGCGGTGTAGCATCAGGGCCCATAAGCTTTATGAAGGTGTTCAATGCCGCCACCGAAGCTGTGAAGCAGGGAGGAACCAGAAGAGGTGCCAATATGGGTATCCTTCGGGTGGATCATCCGGATATAATTGAGTTCATACAGTGCAAAAGGGATAACAGCGATATAACCAATTTCAATATAAGTGTTGCCATTACTGAAAAATTCATGGAAGCTGCAGAAAAGGGCGAAGACTATGAGCTTATTGACCCTGCGACCGGGAAGCCTGCCGGGAAACTTAATGCAAAACAGGTCTATGACCTTATAGTAGATATGGCTTGGAACAACGGAGAGCCGGGAATCATATTCCTTGACAGGATAAACAGGGATAATGTGGTACCCAAGCTGGGAGAGATAGAGAGCACCAATCCGTGCATAACAGGGGACTCATGGGTTCTGACCCCAGATGGGCCTGTTCAGGTTAAGGACATTTTAGACAGACAGGTACAGCTTGCACTAAACGGTTCATATTCCATGTCAGATGAAAAGGGATTCTTCAGAACCGGCATAAAAAATATAATCAGGGTTTGTACAGACCGGGGTTATGAACTGAAGCTGACAAAGGACCATTTGATAAGAACAGCAGCGAATATGACACGATTCAAGATTGATGAGGAATGGAAGGCGGCAGGGGATCTCAGCCCCGGAGATAGAATCATTCTGTCCAACAATAGGGGTATAAGATGGGAAGGAAAAGGAAGCTTTGATGAAGGATATCTGTTGGGTATGCTTATAGGGGATGGGACACTTAAGAATGATGGAGGAATAATATCCGTATGGGGCAGTGATGAAGAGGCAGTATCCTTAATGAAAGCAGCCGGTGAAGCTGCCTGTGCATTGCCTCACAGAAGCGACTTCGGAGGATTTCAGACAGTGATCAGTGACAGGGAAGAAAACAGGATGAAGCTTTCCTCGCTTCGCGACCTTGCTTTGGAATATGGAGTCATGCCCGGAGACAAAAAGATTTCTTCAGAGGTTGAAAAGGGCAGCTATGAGTTTTATCGGGGATTTTTAAGAGGGATGTTCGATACCGACGGAACTGTTGCAGGTACGCAGGAAAAAGGTTTGTCAGTAAGACTCTGGCAGAATGACCTGGATACTCTTAAGGCTATACAGAGAATGCTGAGCAGGATAGGAATCATATCTACCATATACAGTAACCGTAAGGAGCCGGGCATTAAATCAATGCCTGACGGCAAAGGCGGTTTGAAGGATTATAATGTAAAGGCAGGCCATGAACTGGTTATTTCTCAGGATAACTTATATGTTTTCCATGAATTGATAGGTTTCAGCAGCAGTAAGAAGCAGAATCGCTTAAAATCCGGGTTGGGCAATTACAAACGTGCTTTGAACAGAGAGCGGTTTGTTGCTTCCGTTACGGAGATTATTGAATCGGGAGAGGCTGAAGTGTTTGATGTTCAAGTCCCGGGGGTAAATGCTTTTGATGCCAACGGCATATATATACATAACTGTGGTGAACAGCCTCTGCTTCCGTATGAATCCTGCAATCTGGGTTCTATAAACCTCATGAGCTGTATTAAGAAGAACAAGTCCAGGAACGTAATAGATTATGACAAGTTAGGCAATATCGTAGATGAATCGGTACACTTCCTCGATAATGTTATAGATGTGAACAAATATCCGCTTCCAATGGTTGATGAGATGACAAAGGGGACGAGGAAAATAGGCCTTGGAGTCATGGGCTTTGCCGATATGCTGATAGAGCTTGGTATTCCATATAACTCGGAAGAGGCGGTAAATACGGCTGAAAGCATAATGAAGTTCATAAATGAAAGGTCAAAGGCTGCTTCAATGAAGCTTGCTGAAAAGAGAGGCACTTTCAAGTACTACGAGGACAGCGTGTTTAGGGAAAAGGGCATCAGGATAAGGAATGCTACAACAACAACAATTGCACCTACAGGCACCATATCCATAATTGCCGGAGTTTCAAGCGGTATAGAGCCGCTGTTTGCACTGTCCTTTGTAAGAAATGTAATGGACAATGATGAGCTTCCTGAAGTAAATCCGTTGTTTGAAAGGGTTGCCAGGGAAAGAGGCTTTTACAGCACTGAGCTCATGAAGGAAATTGCAGCTCATGGCACCATTCAGGATATCAAGAGCATACCAAAGGATATAAGAAAAGTATTTGTCACTGCCCACGATATTGAGCCGGAGTGGCATATAAGGATACAATCAGCTTTCCAGAAGCATACCGACAATGCCGTATCCAAGACAGTCAACTTTTCAAATTCCGCCACAAGGGATGATGTAAGTGCCGTATATATGCTGGCTTATAGGATGGGCTGCAAGGGCGTGACAATATACAGGGACGGCAGCCGCGAATCCCAGGTGCTGAATATTGGCTCGGTAAACAAGGATGACAAGGAAAATCCAGATCCAGCAAATAAGGTTCTTGTGCCAAGAACCAGACCGGAAGTGACAACGGGAGTAACAGAGAAAGTTAGAATAGGCTGCGGTAACCTGTATATAACCGTAAACTCAGATGAAAACGGTATCTGCGAGGTATTCACAAATCTAGGAAGAGCAGGAGGCTGCCCCAGCCAGTCCGAGGCAACCAGCCGTCTTATTTCAATTGCCTTGAGGGCTGGGGTGGATATAAGGGAGATAATTGAGCAGCTCAGGGGCATCAGATGTCATTCTACACTGAGACAGAAAGGGCTTAAAGTACTGTCCTGCCCCGATGCAATAGGAAGAGCCCTCGAAAGATATATGAATACCAAAGTGGAACACCAGGATATCAAGACCATGGATGAACTGGCAACAGAAATTGAAGAGAGAGGAACCTGCATCGGCAATTGTTCCCTTTGCGCAGCACCCTGCCATGCAGCGACTGTAGAGGATGAAAGTATATCCTATAATACTCTCGGCAGCTTCAATGGGAATATGAAGAACTGCCCGGAATGCGGCAGCACGATACAGCACGAAGGCGGCTGCGTGATATGCAGGAACTGCGGTTATTCAAAGTGTAATTAGGATCTTGCATATTGTTTGAAAAATTGCATATATTAATTAATTTAAGCAAAGGATAGGTTCAGAAGAGCCTATCTTTTGTTTTACTTCTTATATGTTTTATTTATTATCATAAACATCTTGACACTGTAAAGATCAGGTATTATAATCTTTACAGTGTCAAGATGTTGGGAGGTAACAAAAATGTCAAATAAACCATATCACCATGGCAATTTACGAAATTTATTGATAGAAGCAGGAATTGAACTCATAAATCAGGAGGGTATAAAACAATTCTCATTAAGGAAAGTGGCGGCTATATGTGGGGTTAGCCATGCAGCACCTTATAGTCATTTTCAGAGTAAGGAAGAGCTGTTGAAAGCAATGCAGGATTATGTAACAGAGCGGTTTATGGAAGTATTGGAGAATGCGATTAAATCCTGCCCGGATCAAAAGGAGCAAAAGGTGCTTGTTGAAATGGGCAAGAACTATGTGATGTTTTTTATTAATAATCCCCAGTATTTTCCGTTTTTATTTTCGCAGTCAAGCATAGAGGTTAATCTTTCTCTGAATAGTGATGGAAGGTCGAATTTCCCACCTTTTGAACTTTTAAAGACGATTGCCTTTCGTGTTCTTGGAGAGGCTGGAATGCCAAAAGAAAAAATGCAAGATACAATAATAGCACTATGGGCAACCGTACACGGCCTTGCCTCTATTGCAACAATGAAAAATGTTCATTATGACAAGGATTGGGAAGCGAAAATTGAGGATATTATTTGGAATAAATAAATGCATTTGTTGTTTATATACTGGGAGATGAGAAATAAAATGACAAACTTGGAAAATAAGCGAGTTGCGATTAAAGCAATTGTACGGAGGGGGGCACGTATTATGTTAATCATACCTGCTGTTTTACTTACATGTGTATTTATTATTGCGGGTGTGCTGCTGATGTGCAGCCCAGGGAAATCCGAACCATACCGGGATGAAAGTGGAAGGCCGCTTGAAGGCAGCATTTCAGAAAAGATCCATGTTAATATCAATGGAGTGGAGCAGGGGATGTTTATAAGGGGTAAGGATAAAACGAACCCAGTACTGCTTTTCTTGCACGGAGGCCCTGGTCTGCCGACGTATTGGCTTACTCGGATATATCCTACAGGTTTTGAGGATTATTTTACTGTTTGCTACTGGGAAACACGAGGCACCGGGCTTTCCTACAGTAATGACATTCCCGCCGAGACTGTTACCTGGGAGCAATTGATATCGGACACTGTGGAGGTAACAAATTATCTTAGAAAGCGTTTTGGACAGGAAAAGATTTACCTCTTGGGACATTCGGGGGGATCTTTTCTTGGGATACAGGTGGCGGCACAGGCACCAGAATTATACAACGCATACATAGGTGTTGCACAGATGTCACGACAGTTCGAATCTGAAAAATTGGCATACAAATATATGATAGAGCAATTTAGGTCTGCCGGGGACAAGAGAATGGTACAAGAGCTTGAGAAATTTCCTATCCCTGATATGAATACTGTTCCGAAGGCATACCGTAACCTGCGTGATGAGGCAATGCACAAGCTTGGTATTGGTACAACGCATAGAATGAAATCAGTCGTCAAGGATGTCTTTTTGACAAGCTTCCAAAGCCGGGAATACACATTAGCTGAAAAGATAAATTTGTGGCGCGGCAAAAATTCCGAGCAATACCAGAGGATGTGGGATCAGATGATGGCAACGGATTTGACTGAGAAAGTACAGAAGTTGGATATTCCCCTTTATCTCATCGGAGGCATATATGATTATACATGTAACTATACACTTACAAAAAGCTATTTTGACAAGCTGAAGGCTCCGATAAAAGGATTCTATACCTTTGACCAATCTGCACACAGTCCTATGTTTGAAGAACCGTTAAAAATGCAGAAAATTTTAAAGAAGGATATTTTGAAAGGAGTAAATAACCTTGCCGATGCAAAGTAGGACCAATATACAAGCCTTTTGAGATATGATGCAAGCATCTAAGTAGATCTTGCATACAATTGGTATAAAATGAATATGCTAATATATTTTGCAGATAGGTACTCAATAGTGTACCTATCTTTTATTTGTATCGGATTCTATCTGTTTTAGAATAAACTGCACATAATTAGAATTGTTCTGTGGCCCGAATGAGGATAATTAATAAAAAACCATTGAATTTATTCTACAAGTGGAATACTATATGAATAGTAGAATAATATTCTACTTGTAGAATACTAAATAGTTAGGAGAGATAATATGTCACTTCAGTATGCAATTCTAGGGCTATTGAATTATGATTCAATGACGGGATATGATATCAAAAAAATGTTTGACAATGGAATCAATAATTTGTGGGCCGCCAGTATAAGCCAGATATATAGGGAGCTAAGCACTCTTGAAGGTAAGGGCCGCCTGACATCTGTCATTCAGCAGCAGGATGACAGGCCGGATAGACGGATATACAGCATCACTGATAGTGGTAGGGCTGCATTTAGAAGCTGGATTACAAATTTCCCGGAAAAGTTTTCAAAAGAAAAACGTGATGAATTCTCCCTGAGAATATTTTTTGGGTCTAATCTGAGCAGGGACGAATTGGTAAATCAGTTTGAACGCTTTATTGATGAGAAGCAGCGATACTTAGATGAAATCAATTACTTGTATAAGATATCAGATAAGTATGTTCAAAAAATGAAACTGTTCAACAATGAAGACATGTATTGGAGGTTTATACTAAGGCGTGCGCAAATGACCTTGGACACTTTGATAAGCTGGGCGCAAGAGTGTATTGAAGAGTTAAAAATAGGGAGTTGAGAGAAATGAGAATATCAGATAGCGTATACCTATTGGATTCAACGAAGGGAAGCTATTCATATCTGGTAACCGGGACAGAGACTGCTTTGATTGATACAGGGTTCCCAGGAGCAGGAAAAGGAATTGTAAAGGAGTTGGATGCTATCGGTGTAAAGCCCCGGGATATAAATCATATACTGTTGACCCACCATGATATTGACCATATAGGAAACGTTGCAATGCTTCAGGAACTGACGGGAGCGGAGGTATGGGCTTCTAAGGAGCATTCCTGTAAAGAAAAACAATGAACTTTGAAAAAGTAGACGCCTGA
>DAOLPD010000128.1:0-8870 GCA_035417425.1 Bacillota bacterium | reverse complement strand
AGTGACAAGAGGGCTGCTGCAAGACTGATATCAATGATTGAGAACGGAGAACCTGAAGCAGTTCAGATAATCAAAGAGTGCTACAATATGACAGGCCATGCCAGGATTATAGGTATTACCGGGCCGCCGGGAGTTGGCAAGAGTACTGTAACTGATAAGCTTGCCAAGCAGCTTCGAAAAGAGGGCAAACAGGTGGGTATAGTTGCTGTTGATCCTACAAGCCCTTTTACAGGGGGGGCAATTCTTGGAGACAGGGTAAGGATGGCTGACCTGAATGCTGACCCCGGAGTTTTTATAAGAAGCATGGGTACCAGGGGAGCATTGGGAGGTCTGTCAAAGGCAGTCCATGGAGCTGTCAAGGTTCTGGATATTTTCGGGATGGACTACATATTTATTGAAACAGTAGGCGTAGGACAGTCCGAAATTGATATTGTGAAGCTTGCGGATACAGTTATAATGGTCATGGTTCCGGGGCTGGGAGACGACATACAGGCTATTAAGGCGGGCATTATGGAAATTGGAGATATTTTTGCAGTGAATAAATCCGACAGGGATGATGCTGAGCGTACTGCTGCAGAAATAGAAGCCATGCTGGATTTCAACCGGAATGAGGAATACAGGCCCCCGGTTTTGAATATAATTGCACGGGATAACAAAGGTATTGAAAAGCTTCTGGAGCTTATTGAAAAGCACTGGGAATATGAGAATAAAAGCGGAAGCTACAGACACAAAAAACTCAACAGGTTAAGAACAGAGATAATGGATATTTTCAGGGACGAAGTTATGAGAACCTTATATGGTATAAGTGAGAATACCAACATTATTAACGAACTGGCGCAGAAGGTAATGGATAAGCAGATGGACCCTTACTCCGCTGCGGATAGGTTAATGGATGAATTTACAAATAACCAAAGGCAAAATTAAAGGTATTATATATTATTCAAAGATGTTTTAGAATAATAGATGAAAGGAGGTATTTAATTGGTAAGAAAGATAGACCACATAGGTATAGCAGTCAGTAATCTGGATGAGGCGGTAAAGCTTTACAAGGATGTACTGGGGCTGGAACTCCATGGAACTGAAGTAGTTCCTGAGCAAAAAGTAAAAGTGGCATTCCTGCCGGTAGGGGATACTGAGGTAGAGCTATTGGAATCGACGTCGGATGATGGACCGATCGCGAAGTTTATCGAAGCTAAAGGTCAGGGAATACAGCATATAGCTTTTAGAGTGGATGATATTGAGGCAGCACTGGAAGAGATGAAAGCAAAAGGTATGAGGCTCATTGACGAAAAGCCGAGATATGGGGCCGGTGGTGCGAAAATAGCATTCCTTCATCCAAAGAGTACCGGCGGTGTTTTGATAGAGCTTTGTGAGAGAAAGTAAGAGCATTAAGAAAGTGGAGGAGATTCTATGTCAATAGATAAAATCAACGAATTGCACAGCAAGCTGGATAAAATCACAGCGGCAGGCGGAGATGACAAAATAGCCAAGCAGCACAAAGCGGGAAAGCTGACCGCAAGAGAAAGAATCAACCTGCTGATGGATCCTGACAGCTTTGTTGAACTGGATGCATTTGTGAAGCACAGATGCAGCGAATTCGGTATGGAAGCAGTGGATGCTCCTGCTGAAGGAGTTGTCACCGGCTACGGCACTGTAGACGGAAGACTGGTATATGTTTTTGCACAGGATTTCACCGTCATAGGCGGTTCCCTCGGTGAAATGCATGCAAAGAAGATATGCAAGGTATTGGACCTGGCACTCAAAATGGGAGCGCCTGCAGTAGGGATAAATGATTCCGGCGGAGCAAGGATACAGGAAGGTGTCGATGCCTTGTCAGGATATGGAAACATATTCTACAGGAATACCATCGCATCGGGGGTTGTCCCACAGATATCGGTAATCATGGGCCCTTGTGCAGGGGGAGCGGTTTATTCTCCCGCCCTTACGGATTTTACATTCATGGTGGACAAGACAAGCCAGATGTTCATAACAGGGCCACAGGTCATAAAGGCAGTCACAGGAGAAGAGGTCACCTCGGAGGAACTGGGAGGTGCCATGACTCATAACAGGATAAGCGGGGTGGCACATTTCATAAGCCCCGATGAAAAGACCTGCATCGAAGACATAAAGAGGCTTCTGAGTTTCCTGCCTTCAAACAATATGGAAACTGCGCCGATATTTGAAACCGATGATGATATTAATAGAATCGAAGAGCAACTGAATGAAATAGTACCGGATAATCCCAACAAGCCCTACGATATGAAGGATATAATAAGAGCAATTGTGGATAACGGAGATTTCATGGAAGTGCAGGAGTACTATGCACAGAATATAATAACAGCCTATGCCAGGATAAACGGAGCAAGCATAGGAATAATAGCAAATCAGCCTAAGGTTCTGGCGGGCTGTCTGGATATAAACGCTTCGGATAAGGCCGGAAGGTTCATAAGGACCTGCGATGCCTTCAATATTCCGATACTCAACCTGGTAGACGTACCTGGATTCCTTCCGGGGACGAATCAGGAATACGGAGGAATCATAAGGCACGGAGCCAAGATGCTTTATGCTTATTCCGAGGCTACAGTTCCAAAGGTTACGCTGATAGTAAGAAAGGCATACGGAGGGGCATATCTTGCGATGTGCAGCAAGGATCTTGGAGCCGATATGGTATTTGCATGGCCTTCAGCCGAAATTGCGGTTATGGGGCCTGACGGAGCAGCCAATATAATATTCAAGAAGGATATAGAAGGAGCGGAGGATCCCGTACAGACCCGGGCAGAAAAGATACAGGAATACAAAGACAAGTTTGCCACACCATATATAGCAGCACAAAGAGGTTATGTCGACTCAGTAATCGAGCCGAAGGAATCAAGGCCGAGACTGGCAAACGCTTTTGAAATGCTTGCAAGCAAGAGAGAAAACAGACCGGCTAAGAAACACGGCAACCTGCCTGTATAAAAGGGGGAGGAATAGCAATGACTAGCGCACCGGAAATGATAGCATATGGTTTAATAGTAACTCTGGTAGGTATGGGAGTAGTATTCATGGTTCTCATCGGCCTTTCATACATGCTTGATGTGTTAAAGTTTTTTTCCAGGATTGGAACTGCAGAAAAAAAAAGTGAAGTCAAGACAGATAATATTGAAGAGCCTGCAGAAACAGTAAGCGCCTCAGCAGAAGACGAAGGAGAGCTGATAGCGGTAATAAGTGCAGCCGCAGCTGCTTTTATGGGGAGCAGCAGAAATTTTGCAGTCAGATCAATCAAAAGGATTGAAGACGGTACACCTGCATGGGCTAAAATCGGAAGGCAGGAACAAATGCTTAACAGATTATAGGAGGAATTAAGAAATGAAAAAGTTTTTAATAAATGTTAACGGAAAAAGCTATGAGGTAGAAGTAGAAGAGATAAAAGACGGAGGAACTGTTGCAGAACCTAGGGCAGCAGCACCGGTGCCAAAACCGGCAGCGGCACCTCCACCTGCACCAAAGCCTGCAGCAGCAGCGGCACCTTCGGCAGTGCCTGCCGGAGCAGCCACAGTTACATCCCCGATGCCCGGTACAATACTGGCAGTTAATGTTAAAGTCGGAGAAGCGGTAAAAAAGGGACAGGTATTATGCATACTTGAAGCAATGAAGATGGAGAATGAAATAATGGCAGCAGGAGATGCAGTAGTTGCTTCAATAGAAGTCAGTGCAGGAGATGCAGTAAATACAGGACAGGTTCTGATTGTACTCAAATAGGCAATTAGGTTTGTGAATGGGGGAATAAAAATGTCTTTGGTCGATGCTTTGTATGATTTTTTTCTGACCATGGGAATCTCTGCTATAACATGGCAGGAGATAGTAATGATATTGATATCATTTGTTCTGATATACTTAGCTCTTGTAAAGGGCTTTGAACCGTTATTATTATTACCTATTGCCTTTGGGATGCTTCTTGCCAACCTACCTTTGGCAGGGCTCAATGCAGAACCTGTATATCAGATAGTTACAGATCCTGTAACAGGAGAACATACCCATAAGATGGTGGATGCCGGTGGCTTGCTGTACTGGTTGTACAGGGGAGTTAAGCTAGGGATATATCCTCCCCTCATATTCCTGGGGGTTGGAGCCATGACGGACTTCGGGCCTCTTATTGCCAATCCGAGAAGTATACTTCTGGGGGCCGCAGCACAGCTTGGAATATTTACAACCTTCCTGGGCGCATTGGCATTGAACTTCATACCCGGGCTAGGATTCAGCATTCCGGAAGCAGCTTCCATAGGAATAATAGGCGGAGCGGACGGACCGACAGCCATATATCTGACTGCAAAGCTGGCACCTCATCTGCTGGGGCCAATAGCAGTGGCGGCATATTCATATATGGCTCTGGTGCCTCTGATTCAGCCTCCGATAATGAAAGCCCTGACTACCAAGGCTGAAAGGGAAATAGTAATGGAACAGCTGAGGCCTGTATCCAAGCTTGAGAGACTGGTATTTCCGGTATTGGTTACATTAGTGGTTTCATTGGTTCTTCCTGCAGCGGCATCCCTGATAGGTATGCTCATGTTCGGCAATCTGCTCAGAGAAGCGGCAATGATGCAGAGTACATTGAACAGATTGATGAAAACCGCGGAAGGGGAATTGATGAACATAGTTGTTATTTTCCTCGGAACTACCGTAGGGGCTACAGCGAACGGGGAATTGTTCCTTTCTCCCAGGACTCTGGCAATAATATTCCTTGGCTTGGCGGCTTTCTCGGGAGGAACGGCAGGCGGTGTACTGTTCGGCAAGATAATGTGCAAAATGACAGGGGGAAAGGTAAACCCGCTGATAGGCTCAGCAGGGGTATCCGCAGTGCCTATGGCAGCCAGGGTATCTCAAAGGGTAGGACAGGAAGCCAATCCTTCAAACTACCTTCTGATGCATGCTATGGGGCCAAACGTTGCAGGAGTTATCGGATCTGCAGTTGCAGCCGGTGTTCTTCTTTCAATGTGTAAATTTTAGAAACGATTTAAAAAATCAGACAAGAAATTGTCTGATTTTTTTATTGAGTTATAGTAGAATAATTATATAAAGTACGAGGCATGAGGCGGTAGATAATAGAGCCGGCTTCGGAGCATGAGCGGGTAATGAGGTGTAAGCCAGCATGAAGAATAAGATACTTGAAGAATTAAAGTTAAATAGCGGGCAGGCGGTATCGGGTGAAGAGATGAGCAGGAAGCTTGGGATATCCAGAACAGCTGTATGGAAGCATATAAGAAAGCTTCGCAGCGAAGGATACAGTATAGAATCCCAGACCAACAGCGGGTATAAGCTGGTAGGGAGTCCTGATGTCCTGTCCTCCGGTGAGCTTGGGCCTTTTTTGCATACCGAATCCATAGGCAGAAATATTATATATTTAGACAGTATTGATTCCACTAACACATATGCAAAGAAAAAAGCCGAGGGATCCTTTACGGAGGGTACCGTAGTAATTGCCGATGAACAGACCGGCGGAAGGGGGAGGCTTGGAAGGCATTGGGTTTCCACAAAAGGAAAGGGTATATGGATGACCATTATGCTGAAGCCTGATATACTGCCTTCTGATGCGCCAAAGCTGTCAATTGTCGCTGCCCTTGCTGTTACTAATGCAATCCGAAGCTGCTGTCAGCTGGATGCAGAAATAAAATGGCCCAACGACATAGTTGCAGGAGGCAAAAAGCTTTGCGGGATACTTACAGAAATGAGCGCAGAGGATGATGAGATCAAATATGTTATTATAGGAATTGGAATAAATGCAAACATGGATAATGATGACTTCGGGCAGGAAGTATCAAGAATTGCCACATCAGTAAAGATTGAAAAGGGCAAGCCTGTATCAAGAAGAGCCCTGGCAGCTTCTGTACTGTATGAGTTTGAGCAGATACACAGGATTTTTGTCAGGGAGGTAAGCATAAAGGACTTTTTGAACGATTACAAGAGTAAGTCTGCGGTATTGGGAAAAGAGGTAAGGCTGATAAGCAGAAAGGAAGAAATCACAGGACTGGCTGTGGATATATCCGAGAAAGGCCACCTGGTTGTAAAACTTGCAGACGGTTCATACAGGGAAATAATGTCCGGAGAAGTTTCAGTGAGGGGCATGTACGGATATATATGAAATGTATGCATTTATTGAAAAAAAATTGGTGTGGTGCTAAAATTAATGCTGTATATCGTGAATATGTTTAGTGCTTTTGCTTAAGATAATAAACAATATATGGGAGGATTTATATGATACTCGTTATAGATGTTGGAAATACAAATATTGTACTAGGGATCTATTCCGGCAAGAAGCTTGCCAACTTTTGGAGGGTGAAAACCGATGCGGAAAAGACCTCTGATGAATACGGAATGATAATAAACCAGTTGTTCGAGCTCCAGGGATACAAATTTTCTGATATTGAGGCAGTGGTGATATGCTCTGTTGTACCTCCTATCATGTACACCCTTGAACACATGACAAAGAAATATTTTAACAGGGAGCCGCTGATTGTGGGGCCTGGCGTTAAGACAGGCATGAACGTAAAATATGATAATCCCAAGGAAGTAGGGACAGACAGAATAGTGAATGCCGTTGCCGCATACGAGCTCTATGGCGGACCTCTTGTAATTGTTGACTTTGGTACAGCGACCACATTTTGTGCAGTGTCAAAAAACGGAGAATATCTTGGAGGTGCAATATCTCCCGGCATCAGGATATCTATGGATGCACTTTTTGAAAGGACTGCCAAGCTGCCCAGGGTTGAGCTTGCAAAGCCCAGTACAGTAATATGCAAGAACACAATAAACAGCATACAGTCAGGGGTAATATACGGATATGTAGGACAGGTGGATTATATTGTAAGGCGCATGAAAAAGGAGCTTGGGGACACGAATACAAAAGTAATAGCCACCGGAGGCCTTTCGAAGCTGATAGCTTCTGAATCTGAAACCATTGAAATAGTGAATGGCCTGCTTACTCTTGAGGGTTTGAGAATAATATATGATAGAAACAGGGAATGATAGTGGGCGTTATGCAGATAGGGAATGTAAAGCTAAGGAATAATGTTTTTTTAGCTCCTATGGCAGGAGTTACCGATATGGCCTTCAGGATATTGTGTAAGAGGCAGGATTGCGGCCTTACTTATACGGAAATGGTCAGCGCCAAGGGGCTGCATTATAAAAGTGACAATACAGCAGTACTGTTGGAGATAGCAGAGGAAGAGAGGCCTGCAGCAGTACAGGTTTTCGGAAGTGAGCCGGATATAGTGGCAGAGGCCGCAAGACGGGCAGAAGCCGGCGGAGCAGCAATAGTAGACATAAATATGGGATGTCCCACACCTAAGATAGTAAAAAATGGTGACGGAAGTGCGCTCATGAAAAATCCGGAGCGCATAAGAGAAATAGTAAGAAGCACGGTTGCGGAAGTTATGGTTCCGGTCACCATAAAGATCAGGAAGGGATGGGATGAGGAATCTGTCAATGCAGTAGAAATAGCATCCATTGCCGCTCTGGAAGGTGCTGCAGCGGTAACTGTCCATGGCAGGACAAGAGAACAGTTCTACAGCGGCACTGCCGACTGGAATATAATAAAACAGGTCAAAGATGCCATTGATATACCTGTAATCGGAAACGGTGATGTAATTACACCCCAGGATGCCGGAAGAATGCTTGAAGAAACAGGTTGTGACGCAGTAATGATTGGAAGGGGCGCCCAAGGGAACCCATGGATATTCAAGAGAACGATAGAATTTTTGAACACCGGCTGCCTGCTGCCGGAGCCTGACTTTGAGGAAAGGATTATGACAGTCATAGAGCATATGGACATGGTAACGGAGCTTAAGGGAGAAGCAACAGGAATAAAGGAGATGCGAAAGCATACAGCCTGGTATCTTAAGGGCATGCCGGGTTCCTCAAAGGTAAAAGCGGAAATATTCAAGCTGACCACCTGCAGTCAGGTGAAGGATATATTATTTCAGTATTTGGATTATTTACAAAAGCATATATCATCTTAGTGAAAAGGGAGTGCCGCGGCACTTCCTTTTCACATTTGCGGATAAATTTCCATATTGTGAATAAAATATATAAGTACTAAAATAAAATTGTACACAATATGGTGCACAAAAATAAAAAAGTGTATTTGAGGTGTTGCTATGGATCTTGTAAGGATAGGGGAAAAGGTAATAAGCATTCCCAGAATTAACAACAAAATAAATGAGATTCTTCAGTACCGCATGCTTGGAATGTCACAGCAGGAGGCAGCCGATAAGCTGGGGGTGGAGCGCACTTTTATATCACGGCTTGAAGGCTTGGGGGAGATAAGAAAGGGTCAAAGTATAGCGGCGATAGGTTTTCCTATAAAAAACAAGACAGAGGTGGAAAATGTACTGAGGGCCTTTGGAGTTGAATACTTCTTTCTCATGTCTGAAGCTGAAAGAACGGATTATGTAAATAACTGCAGCGGAGCACAGCTGACCAACAGGATAATTGAGCTTGTCAATAAGCTCAGAAGCTTTGATACTGTAATTGTCATGGCTTCCGATTACAGGAACAGATTGGCCAGAGATTTGCTGGATAACAAGGTCATAGAGATAGATATAGGAAAATCGCCGATAAAAAAAGACGTCAATGTGAACCTGGATAATTTAACAGATATATTAAAAACATTGAAAGGATAGATATGGTATGAAACACATAGTGAGTATCAGCATAGGTTCATCCAGAAGAAACCACAAAGTGTCCATGAATATCAACAATGAAGAGATCATTGTTGAAAGGATAGGCACTGATGGGGACATTCAGATGGCAATCAAGCTTATACGCGAGCTGGATGGAAAGGTCGATGCCTTTGGAATGGGAGGAATCGATGTTTACCTTAGTGCCGGGAAGGC
>DAOLPD010000127.1:0-8947 GCA_035417425.1 Bacillota bacterium | reverse complement strand
GAGACAGCGCAGTCCTTGAATACAGCAGAAAATTCGATAATGTTTACGACATAAAAGACTTCAGAGTAAGCAGCCAGGCCCTGGAGAAACTGGCCGGGGAAGCGGAGGCCGGCTTTATTGAGGCTATAGGCAAAAGTATCGACAATATTAAAAAGTTTCACATGAATATGGCAGACAGGGACTTCAACATATTTACCGATAACGGCAGTGTGCTGGGCAGCAGGGTCACTCCCATAGACAAGGCTGCAATATACGTTCCCGGAGGCAAAGCCTCCTATCCCTCCACTGTTGTAATGTGTGCAGTCCCGGCAATGATAGCCGGAGTGCGGGAAATAATCATATTGACTCCTCCGTCGGACAATGGAAGCATCAATCCTTATGCAGCGGCAACGGCAAGGCTTCTGGGAATAGACAAGGTATTCAGTATAGGCGGAGCTCAGGGAATTGCCGCAGCTGCTTTTGGCACCGCAACCATTCCCAAGGTGGACAAGATAGTAGGGCCGGGGAATACATATGTAGCGGCTGCAAAAAGAGAAGTATACGGATTCGTGGATATTGATATGATAGCAGGGCCCAGCGAAATTGCAGTGGTTGCAGACAGCAGCGCAAATCCGGGCTGGGTTGCCGCCGACCTGCTGTCCCAGGCAGAGCATGACGAAATGGCAAGGTGCTTTCTGATTACCGATTCCGGGGACTTTGCAGCCCGGGTGAATACCGAGATAGAAAGGCAGCTTGGGCATATGAAAAGAAAGGAAATAATTAGCAGGGCCTTGGAAAATAACTCGGCAGCCATTGTGACGGATGTCATAGAGCAGGCAGCGGATATAATAAACAGGATTGCTCCCGAGCACCTGGAGATTATGACGGAAAATCCCTTCGGAGTGTTGAAGGATATAAAAAATGCAGGAGCGATTTTTTTGGGAGCATATTCTACAGAGCCAATAGGAGATTATATTGCAGGCCCCAATCATGTCCTGCCCACTTATGGCACAGCTGCTTTCTTCTCTCCTCTTTCAACAAGGGATTTTCAGAAAAGGTCAAGCCTGATATATTACAACAAAGAAGATTTGGCGGCATATGGATCTGCCGCAATAAAAATCGCTGAAGCGGAAGGCCTTGAGGCCCATGCCAACGCACTGAAAGTGAGGCTTCAATATGATAAATGATTTGGTTTCAAAAAGAGTACAGGAGCTTAAAAGCTATAAAGCGGAATCCAGAATACAGGGCATAGCCCTGGATAAAAACGAATTGCCCTGGGGATTGGATGACGAGGTTGAAGAGGCGCTGATAAAAAGCATTAAAGCCATGAAATTCAACCGCTACCCCGATAGTGACTATACAGAGCTTAAAGCGGCAATTTCAAGGTATGCAGGCATTGATCCCGGCTCAATATGCATAGGCAACGGCTCTGACGAGCTGATAAGCCTGGTGCTCCAGACCTTTATAGATCCCGGCGACACTATAGCAATCTATAATCCGACCTTTGCAATGTATAAGATATACGGAAGCATCTGCGGCGCCAGGATATGGAAATATGACCTGGACAGCAATTTTGAACTGAAGCTGGATGAGTTCATTGCTTCACTTCAGGAACAAAAGCCCAAGCTTGTATTTTTATGCAACCCCAACAATCCTACCGGCAAAGAACTTGCATTGTCGGAGATTGAAGAAATATTAAAAAATACTGCCGGCATCGTAGTTGTGGATGAAGCTTACTTTGAATTTTCAGAAGTTACGGCTTTAGGGCTTTTATCCGGATATGACAACCTGATAATACTCAGGACCTTTTCAAAGGCCTTCGGGTTGGCAGGGCTAAGAATAGGATATATGCTGGCAAGCCCATTGATTATCAGTTATATCGACAGAGTCCGGTCTCCTTTCAATGTCAATGCATTTGCACAGGCTGCAGCGGTTGAGGTATTGAAAAACCTTGATATAGTGATGGAAAGAGTTGAAACAATAAAAAGCGAAAGGGAAAGGCTCATAGTATTGCTTAAGCAGCTTAAGGGCATTCAGTGCTTTGAATCAAAGAGTAATTTCATACTGATGCGCTCTCCCTATTCCGATGAAATAATCAAGCAGCTCCAAGAGGCAGGGATTTTTATAAGGAAATACTCAAGCACGAAGCTGAAGGATTGTCTGAGAGTTACAATAGGCACCCGGGGGGAGAACGATAAATTCTATGAGACAGTAAAGGAGGTGCTGTATGAAAGAGCTTGAAGGCGCAAGGACAGCCGAATTATCCAGAAGGACTAATGAAACTGATGTATATGTAAGCTTGAATCTTGACGGAAACGGAACATATGAAATAAACATCGGAATACCTTTTTTCGATCACATGCTGGAACAGCTGGGCAGGCACAGCGGCTTTGATCTTGTTGTGAGAGCACAGGGAGATATACAGGTGGATTCGCACCATACCGTTGAGGATGTGGGGATAGTGCTGGGACAGGCGCTTTACCAATGCACCCGGGATAAAAGGGGTATTGCAAGATATGGCAGTACGATGCTTCCTATGGATGACTCCCTATGTATTGCGGCAGTGGATCTTTGCGGAAGGGCGAACCTTGTATACAACTGCAGCCTGCTGCAGGGCTCCGTCGGGGGTTTTGACACTGAGAACATAAAGGAATTTTTTAAGGCTTTTGTCAGTAACTCCGCGATAACCCTGCATATCAATCTGATGTACGGTGAAAACGCACATCACAATGCGGAATGCATATTCAAGGCTGTTGCCAGGACATTAAAGGAAGCTCTTCGATTAGACGGCAGTCAGGGAATGCCTTCCACAAAGGGGTGCTTATAATTGTGAAATTGGGAATTGTGGACTATGGCGTAGGCAACATTTACAGCCTCAAAAAGGCATTGGAGCACCTTGAAGTAGACGTTGTTGTTTCCAAGGATGCTAAAGTGCTTGACGGTTGTTCCGGAATTGTCCTTCCCGGAGTAGGGGCCTTTTGTGATGCTGTTTCCAATATATCCGCCGATGGGCTGGGGCAGGTAATAACGAATCAGGTGCTTAAGGGAAAGCTGGTGCTGGGAATATGCCTGGGCATGCAGCTTATGTATGATTACAGCACGGAAGGCGGGATGCACAAAGGGCTGGGGCTGATCTCCGGCTGGGTGGACAGGATACCGGACAAAGTAAAGGTCCCCCATATGGGCTGGAATGCCCTGAGTATTAATAAACCCTGCAAGGCCCTTGAGGGAATTGAAGACGGTGATTATGTATATTATGTCCATTCCTATTATGTAAGACCCGAGGATAGTTCCTGTGTATGCGCCGGCAGCAGCTACGGAGTCGACATACCTGCAGTTGTAGTAAAGGAAAACCTTGTGGGGATGCAGTTTCATCCCGAAAAAAGCGGAGATACAGGCTTGAAAATATTGAATAATATAAAGGAGCTGATAATATGAGAATTTATCCGGCAGTTGATATTTATAACGGGAAGTGTGTGAGGCTGAAAGAAGGAAAGCTTGCGAAAATGGAAATGTTTTATGAAAATCCTTTGGATGCGGCAAAAATGTGGGAGCAGAAGGGTGCAAAAGCCTTGCATATAATAGACCTTAACGGTGCATTTGACGGTAAAATGGGGAACAGCAAGGTAATTGAGAAAATCATAGGGTCTGTGAGCATACCGGTACAGGTTGGAGGAGGACTTAGGAATGTAAGCGACATAAAAGAGGCCTTCAATACTGGAGCGGCAAGAGTGATTATTGGTACTGCCGCGGTGCTGGACGACGAACTGCTGGAAACAGGGCTGAAGGAATATATTAATAAAATGATAGTGAGCATTGATGCCAAAGACGGCAATGTGGCAATAAACGGCTGGGTAAATATAAGCGAATTCTCCGCTTACAACTTTGCATATAAAATTGTCGGAAAAGGCTTTAGAAACATAGTGTATACGGATATTTCCAGGGACGGTTCCATGTCCGGCCCCAACTTCGACGGAATTGAAAAAATGTGCAATGTTGAGGGGGCAAAGATAATTGCTTCAGGGGGTATCACAAGCATTGATGATATTATTGCCATTAAAGATGCAGGAGCAGAGGGTGCCATAATAGGGAAGGCATTATATGCAGGTATCCTGAAGCTTGAAGATGCCATTAAGGCTGCGGAGGATTAAATATGCTGGCAAAAAGGATAATACCGTGTCTTGATGTAAAGGACGGAAGAGTTGTCAAAGGAGTAAGCTTCGTCGATCTGAGGGATGCGGGAGACCCTGTGGAAGCGGCAAGGATGTATAATGCCGCAGGGGCGGACGAACTGGTATTTCTTGATATTACCGCTTCCGCAGAAAGCAGGGGCACTATGGTTGACGCAGTCAGGGAGACTGCCAGGGATGTGTTCATACCTCTTACGGTAGGAGGGGGAATAGACAGCCTGGAGGATATTGACAAGCTTCTTCATGCCGGTGCGGACAAAGTGTCCTTGAATACTGCGGCCGTTAAGAATCCCGGTCTTGTTTATGAAGCCGCAAAAAGGTACGGCAGTCAGTGCATTGTGGTGGCAGTGGATGCAAAACGCAGATTTGGCAGCGGATGGGAGGTCTTTATCCGCGGCGGAAGGACGGCTACAGGAATCGACGTTTTGGAGTGGTGCAAAGAAATAAATGAATTAGGAGCCGGTGAGATACTTCTTACCAGCATAGATGCCGACGGCTCAAAGAAAGGCTATGATACAGCATTGACATCAAAAGTGGCTGAAACAGTAAATATACCTGTTATAGCCTCGGGGGGTGCGGGCAGCAGAGAGGATTTCCTGGAGGTGCTTACAAAAGGGAAGGCTGATGCGGCGCTGGCGGCCTCGCTGTTTCACTTTGGAGAACTGCGCATCAGAGATTTGAAGGCTTATCTTGCTTATGCCGGAGTAAGGGTAAGAATATGAAAGGGAGAAATTCACATGTTGATTGATGATATAAAATTTGATGAAAAGGGCCTGGTTCCTGCCATAGTGCAGGATTACAAGACCGGCGAAGTATTAATGCAGGCATATATGAACAGGGAAAGCCTGATAAAGACCTTGGAAACCGGCCGCTCATGGTTTTACAGCAGAAGCAGGAAGGAGCTGTGGGAGAAGGGGGCGACCTCAGGCTCCATACAGCTGGTAAAGGAGATATTCTATGACTGTGACGGGGACAGCCTTTTGCTTAAGGTGGAACAGGCGGGAGCAGCCTGCCATACCGGAAACAGAAGCTGCTTCTACAGAAGCCTCCGGAAGGCGGAAGGCAGTGAAGGAGCAGTGAATATAGGAGAAATAGTTGAAAGATTGTATGACATAGTGGGAGACAGAAGGAAGAATCCGGTGGAAGGCTCCTATACCTGCTATCTTTTTAATAAAGGCATTGACAAAATATGCAAGAAGATAGGGGAAGAGGGCACGGAGGTAGTAATAGCCGCCAAGAATAGAAGCAAAGAAGAAGCTGTATATGAAATATCCGA
This sequence comes from Bacillota bacterium, assembly GCA_035417425.1. Classification (GTDB taxonomy): domain Bacteria; phylum Bacillota; class Clostridia; order Lutisporales; family Lutisporaceae; genus BRH-c25. Next base: position 3,502 of record DAOLPD010000127.1, on the reverse strand, counting down.
CTTGATATATCATCTGACAGTTCTGATGAATTACATGGGTGTAACCTATGAGGATATAGGGATAGAGCTTATGAAGAGATCCCGGTAGGGTCGCCATACATGGCGGCCCTATTTCTTCATATCGCCCACACGGGCACAATCAGATTTTCGCTGTCAAAGGCCGACAGCCGGTCGCTGGTACAGATTACCGCGCCGGCACCCCGGGCCAATGGTGCCTTATCTATGACTCTGAACACTCGGGTAAGCTGTTTCTGGGGCATTGCAGTTTTTTTGATTTCCATGGGGTACAGCTTTCCGTTGCTCTCCAGCAAAATGTCAATTTCCTTGGTGTCCTTGTCACGGTAATAGTATATAAATGGCTCCAGCCCGCAATTCTGATAGCTCTTTACTATTTCGGACACTGCGAAATTTTCAAGTATCGTACCGCTCATGGCGCCATTCATCAGCGTTCCGCTGTTGCTCCATTTGGTCAGGTAAGCGACGAGCCCTGTGTCGTAGAAATACAGCTTTGGTTTTGTTACCATCCGCTTGAGCATATTGTTTGAATAGGGATGCAGATAAAAAATAATACCCAACCGTTCTAGTATTCCAAGCCATTTCTTCGCGGATACCTGGTCAATACCGGCTGCATCTGCTATGGTTTTATAGTTGAGCATTTGACCGGCCAGAGCAGCGGCAGCTGTGATGAAACTCATAAACCTCAAAGAATCAATGGCACCGGAAATCTCTTTGACATCACGGTCGATATAAGTGCTGACATAGCTGGAGTATACAGCGCGATGATCGCTGTACTGTCCACTGACCAACGCCGGCATTCCGCCGCTCCAGATTCGCTCATAAACTGCGGGTGTGTCAATGGCTTTGCGTTCTCTTATTCGTTGGGAAAGCTTCTCAAAATCAAGTTCAAAGGGTTCTGTAACTGCACCGCAAATCTCGGCTTGTGACATGGGGGACATATGCAGAAGACAGACTCTTCCTGCCAGAGACTCCTGCACGCCATCCATCAGCTTAAACACCTGTGAGCCTGTGAGCCAAAAATCTCCGGGCCGGTGGTTTTGATCTATATGGATTTTTATATAGGGGAAGAGCTCTGGGGCATACTGCACCTCGTCGATAAAAACGGGAGGCTTGTGGATTTGAAAAAACATTTTGGGATCATTTTTCGCCATTTCACGTTCAGTCAAATCATCCAGTGTAACATAATTCCGGCTGATGTTCTCCTCTTGGGCAAGTTTTTGAAGCATAGTTGTTTTGCCTGCCTGGCGGGGGCCGGTAAGCAGAAGTGCCGCATACTCCTTTGATAAACGCAGGAAAGTATTCTCCATCGCTCTGCGAATATATCTCATCGAAACCACCTCTCGGCTATATAATATAGTAATACAATTATAACCGCATATTTTATCAATGTCAATCAAGAATTCGGCTATAATTTGTTAATTATATATTATAGACGAATATAAGCACACATAAACTCAGCCTTGTTCTCTTTACAGAGCAAAAGAAGAAGAATGCGAAGTATCTGAAGTTTGTAGTTATTCAACATAGCAATAGCCTTGTATAACAGCGAGCACTTATTGGCTTTGGGCAACAGAATCGAGAGAAGATACGCAGAAAAATCCGTGGGATTTACGTGAGGTAAATCCAGCACATACCAACAGGAGGTTGGGTTTATGTGCGTCAGGATTTTACAAGTATCAAGCTCTGATTCTGTCCAAAGCTAATGTCGTGCGAGTCGATATACAAGGTTATTGCTCTGGGAGTATGACTGCAAACTGATACCTATGTCACATTCTTCCTCTGTAACGAATCGTCCCGTACCGCATATTATAATTATTACGGAGGTTTGTGATTATGAACTATGTAGTAATTATGTGCGGCGGTTCAGGCAGCAGGTTCTGGCCCAAGAGCAGGAAAATGTACCCGAAGCAGTTTTTGAACACTGTAGGAGAAAGGACGATGATTCAGCTTACAGTGGATAGGATCAGCAAATTTATCCCCCTGAAGAACATCTATATGGTAACAAACAAAAACTATGTCAACACAATAAGAGAGCAGGTCCCGGAAATATTGGAAAGGAATCTTATATTAGAACCAATGATAAAGGAGACTGCCGCCTGTATCGGATACTCGGCGGTAAAGCTTCTCAAAAAGGATCCCGAAGCAGTTATGATAGTACTTCCCTCAGATCATTATATACAGGATGAAGACATCTTTATAGAGACCCTGAAGCAGGGCCTGCGAATAGCTGATTCAGAAAATTGCCTGGTAACCATGGGTATAAAGCCGACAAGACCGGAAACAGCTTACGGTTATATTGAAACAGGAAGAAAAATAGAAGGATCATGGGAGATACCAACATACAAGATAAAAAGGTTTACAGAAAAGCCGAACAGGGAAAAGGCTCAGGAGTTCATTGACAAGGGTACTTTTTTGTGGAACAGCGGAATGTTTATCTGGAAGGCATCAGTGCTGCTTAAGCAGTATAAGAAATTTCTTCCCGAAATGTATCAATGTCTGAAGAGAATCAGTGATTATATAGGAAGCCCATTGGAGGCTAAGATAGTAGAAGAAGAGTATAATAAAATCGATGGTATTTCCATTGACTATGGAATATTGGAGAAGACATGGGATGTATATGTGATGGAGAGCAGCTTTTATTGGGATGACATAGGAAATTGGACCGCATTGGAAAGGTATATGCCTAAAGACGATTGCGGCAACACCCTTAAGGGAGAATGCAAGGTGCTGGATTCGCACAACTGCATTTTGTACGGGGACAAAAGGCTTATAGCCGTTCTGGGAGTCGATGACCTTGTGATAATAGAGACTGATGACGTAATATTGGTGTGCAGGAAGGACAGGGATCAGGATATAAAGCTTCTTATCAAGGAGCTCCAAAAGGATGAAGGCAGCATGAAATATGTCTAAGGGAGGCGGGACACGTGAAACGTCCCCGTGTCCCTTGACACGTTATGCTGCTATAGTTATAATTGAAATGCTGCAAAAAATCCAAAGAGAAGGTGACAGTTACATGTATATTGCCACAATTGATACGGGAACTTCAAATACCAGAGCCAAGATATGGAACAAGGGCAAGGTGGTATCAAAGTCATTTATCGGAGTAGGTGTAAGGGATACTGCGATTACCGGCAGCAAAGCCAAATTGTGTCAGGGTGTGAGGGAAGCGATAAAGGCGGCTCTTGACAAAATTGGCATGGAAGCATCAGAAGTGGATCTGTTCCTGGCTTCGGGGATGATCACTTCAAATGTCGGTTTGTATGAGGTGCCTCATGTATGTGCACCCGCAGGTATTGAAGAGCTGGCAAAGGGCATGGTATCTGCTCAGATAGATGAAGTGATTGATAAGCCCATATGGTTTGTCCCGGGGATTAAGAACCGGATAAAGGATATAAACATCAATAACTGTGAAGAAATGGATATAATGAGGGGTGAAGAGACAGAGACCCTTGGAATCATAGAGAGCCTTAAGATTGAAGGGCCT
>DAOLPD010000126.1:0-8975 GCA_035417425.1 Bacillota bacterium | reverse complement strand
TATACAAGCTCTTGCTTGGTCATGCAGGCTGTTATTTACGTCGCATTATTCTTCAGATGCGCACAAAAATATTAAAAGGGATATCGCCAAATTTGCGACACCCCGTTCATTCTTTCCAACAATATTTCAATAGAAGTTTTCTATTTATTTGATATGATAACTTTTCTGTACGGCTCTTCCCCTTCACTAAAAGTTGTTATGCCTTCAACTTCCTGAAGTGTAGAATGTATTATTCGTCTTTCATATGGATTCATAGGCTCAAGCTCTATATTCTTACCTGTCTTCCGAGCCCTGTCGGCAAGCCTTCTGGCAAGCCTCTGAAGCGTCTCTTCCCTCTTCCTCCTATAATCCTCAGTATCAAGTATAACCTTTACGAAGCTGTCTCTTTCCTTATCCTTGTTAACAACAAGACTTACAAGATATTGAAGGGAATCCAGTGTCTGCCCTCTTCTCCCTATAATCATACCCATCTTTGGACCTGAAAGATTGATATATAAGCTTTCGTTTATATCCTTTACCCTAATTTCTGCTTTTATATCCATGGCTTCCAATACATCTCTCAAAAACTTTCTTGCTCTTTCCTTCTCCAGAGTATATTCGGTTATTCTTATTTCTTTATTCTCTATTTCCCTATTAACACTTTTCTCAGTGGTTTTTTTCTCTTTAAGAGTCACTCTTACTTTCGCATTTTTAGAGCCAAGTATCCCGAATATTCCTTTTGTTGGCTGTTCCAATATCTCAATATCCACATTATCCTTTTCAGCCTCTAATTCCTCCAGAGCAGATTGTACAGCTTCTTCCACTGTTCTTGCCGTTTTTTCAACCGTAATCATATCTATTATTCCTCCTTCTTAGCAGCCTGAGGCTTCGGCTTCATCATGAAATACTGCTGTATAATCGTAAATATATTACCGGCAACCCAATACAAGGCAAGCCCGGAAGGAACACTGAGAGTAATCCATCCGAACATAATAGGCATTATATTTGTCATCATGCTCTGTGTCTGAGCTGCCGCATCTGCCTTGCCCTTTTCTGTTTTGGATTTGGGAGAACTTATCATCTTCATCTGATAATATGTTGTAGCTGCTGATAATATAGCCAGTATCGGTACTCCAAATCCCGCAACTTTAATCAATGTCGCCTGCATTTCCGGTTTACCCAGATCTAAAAGCCACCAAAAATTCTTGGCAATCTCAGCGTATACATTAGCATCCTTAAATACATACTTTACCGGATTCTGTATGACATAAAACAATGCAAAAAGAATAGGCATTTGAATGAGTGCCGGAAGACATCCCGAAGCAGGATTATAATTATGCTCCTTATACAGCTCCATAAGCTTTTGATTCATCTTTTCCTTGTCGTTCTTGTACTTTTCCTGAATCTCCTTCATTTTCGGGTTTATTTCATTCATTCTTTTTGTGGATTCAGTCTGCTTGATATTAATAGGGAGCAGTAATACCTTTGTTAATATTGTAAAAATAATTATTGAGTATCCGTAATCTCCTACAAAGTCAAAAATGAACTTCAACAACGCACCTAAAGGTTCGGCAATAAAATCTAACAAATCTTTTCCCCCTTATATTTCAGTTTATGGCAAAATTTCGAGGCAGAAGATATATATAAACCCTTATTGGAATACTTTTCGCCTCGTTATAATCAAACTAAAGATTCTTCTTCTCCGGTACGGGATCATAACCGCCGGGATTAAGCGGATTACATCTTAGAATTCTTCCTGCGGACAGATATAACCCATGTATGACTCCGTGCCTGTCAATTGCTTCAATTGCATAGTTCGAGCAAGTAGGAATGAATCTGCATTTCCCTCTTGATAATGGAGATATAAATAACTGATATACCTTAATAATAGCTATAAGGATTTTTCTCATTTATTCCTCGCTTTTTTTAAGCCTGGCCCTTTTCAAAATTGATATTATATTATTCTCAATCATTGAATAATCCGCTGACCCGCTTCCTGCCCTTGCTGTAAAAACAATATCATAACCTAATTTTGCAGTATCGGCAAACTTTCTGTATGCTTCCTTCATCCGCCTTTTGATTTTATTTCTGACTACGCTTTTTCCAACCTTCTTGCTTACCGAGAAACCCACTCTGTTAAAATTTGAATCATTTGAAATTATATACATGACAACAAATTTTTCTACATAATACTTTCCTTCATTATATACTTTTTTGAACTCATAGTTTTTCTTAAGCTTATGCAGTGTTGTCATATCCTGTCTCTTCCCCTTCATACAGAAAAAGGCCACAGTTCGCGGCCTTATACTGTCAGTCTTTTTCTACCTTTTCTTCTTCGCCTTCTGAGGACTTCTCTGCCTGTAGCTGTGCTCATTCTCTCCCGGAAGCCATGAACTTTTTTTCTTTGTCTCTTTTTTGGCTGATATGTCATTAACATATTATGCACCCCCTAATCTGTGAGTATATCTTTATTTCAAAGGAATTAGCTTAATGCAATAAAGCATAATTCACCACTTTACTATTAAAATTATATAGGCATTGATAGTTTGTGTCAATACAATCTTTTGCTGCATCAGATGCAGCTGCATAGTTTGCCATATTAAGTGCAAACAAAGTATTTTCAATATCTTTGCCGTTATTCAAGATATTCTTATTTTTATTGAACTTGACCACCTTTTTTGCTATTATAATTATATGATGTGTATAACTCGGCATATTTACTGAAGTTATCAACAACTGTGCATAATTTGTGTATAACCTGTTTGTGTGTATTAACTTCTATTTTATTGTCAATAATCTGATAGATACGTTTGTTTATATTAACATCTTATACAGATTATATTAACAATATTTACAGTATATATTAACAAGTTAATCACATTTTTATTCATACTTAGAAATTTACACCGCAATTTTCCATATACCTGTCTCGAGACATAGGAATGAAGAGAATTATCGGTTAAGGAGGCATTCTATGTATTCTCAATTAGTTGAAATCTGGGAAAAAACTTTAAACGTAATTAAGGTTGAATTGACAGAGGTAAGCTTTAATACCTGGCTTAAAGCCATACAACCTGTTTCTATAAGGGAAAATCTTATTACATTCTCTGTGCCGGATGATTTTACAAAAGGCATACTTGAAGCAAGATACAGCAAGTTGATAAAAAATGCATTAAAACAGGTTACCTCTGAATATTACGATATAAGGTTGATCATTCCCTCCGAAGAGAATTTTACATCTATAATGACAGAACGGTCTGAAATAAATCAATCTGAGGAATCCGTCAATTCCTCTTTGAACCCTAAATATACTTTTGAAACCTTTGTAATAGGAAACAGTAACCGTCTTGCTCATGCAGCCTCTGTTGCTGTAGCAGAATCACCTGCCAAAGCGTATAATCCCCTTTTCATATATGGAGGGGTCGGATTGGGCAAGACCCACCTTATGCATGCAATAGGCCACTACATACTTAAACAGAATATAAGATCCAAGGTCGTTTATATTTCTTCAGAAACCTTTACAAACGAACTTATAAATTCCATCAGAGACGACAGAAATAACGAATTCAGAAGCAAATACAGAAATGTAGACGTGCTTTTAATAGATGATATACAGTTCATAGCCGGAAAAGAAAGCACCCAGGAGGAATTCTTCCACACCTTTAATTCTCTGTATGAGGCTAACAAACAAATAATCATATCCAGCGATAGGCCTCCTAAGGAAATAAGAACCCTGGAAGAAAGGCTCAGATCAAGATTTGAACAGGGTTTGATAGCCGATATACAACCTCCGGATCTGGAAACCAGAATCGCTATATTAAGAAAAAAAGCAAAATCAGAGAATCTTTCGATATCTGATGATGTTATGCTGCTTATTGCAAAAAAAATCCATTCAAATATCAGAGAGCTTGAAGGAGCATTGATAAGGGTTGTGGCATATTCTTCCCTTACAAACGGTGAAATTAATGAAGAACTTGCAAATGAAGCTTTAAAGGATATATTATCAAACTCAAAACCAAAAAAGGTTACTCCCTCAACTATAAAAGATGTTGTAGGAAGTTATTACAATTTAAAAACTGAGGATTTCAATGCAAAAAAAAGAAACAAATCCGTAGTATTGCCAAGGCAGATTGCAATGTACCTCTGCAGAGAGCTTACAGATCTTTCCTTACCGCGGATAGGTGAAGAATTCGGCAGAGACCATACAACAATAATGCATGCATATGAAAAAATATCCTCCGATATAAAAATTGACTCTCAGTTAAAATCCGTTCTGGAGGAGTTAAAAAGCAAAATTGAAGGTTAATATCCTGTTGATATAATATTAATAACCTGTTTATAAGTTTTTTAATTATTTTAGTTATACTTTTCTATCAACAGAATTTCTTCATAAACTCCACAGATTGTAAACATACGTATTCTTTCTTAAAGCAGGGGCTTTGGGGTTTTTGCACTTATCAACAGCACCTACTACTATTACTACTAAAATTATTTTATTATATTATATTAAAATAAGTATCGGAGGTTATCCACAATGAAAATAATAACTACAAAATCTACATTATTGGAATCCATAAATGTAGTTCAAAAAGCAGTTCCTTCAAAAACCACTCTTCCTATATTGGAAGGAATTCTTTTTGATGCAAAAGGCGGCAAGCTTAAGCTTACGGCAACAGATCTCGAAATAGGAATAGAAACAGTATCAAATGTTGATGTTATTGAACCCGGCAAAGTTGTGCTGTCTTCAAGAATGGTAGGAGACATAGTCAGAAAACTTCCCGATTCAGATATAGAAATAGAAACAGCAGAAGGAAATTTTGTCAGCATAAAAAGCGAAGGCTCAAAATTCAAGATTGTTACTCTTTCTTATGATGAATATCCCGATCTTCCGGTCGTGAAAAAGGAGAACGGAATCACAATTAAACAAAATGTTCTAAAGGATATGATAAAAAAGACGATATTTGCAGTATCCACTGATGAAGTCAGGCCAATACTAACAGGAGTACTTTTTGACGTAGCAGGTAAAGAACTTACTATGGTGGCTCTTGATGGTTTCAGAATGGCGGTAAAGAATAATATTATTATGAATGATAATGATTTTAAAGCCGTTATTCCTGGAAAAACCTTGTCTGAGATAGGAAAAATAATAAATGAAAGTGAAGATAACGTAAACATATATTTTTCAAAAAACCACATTCAGGTTCAAATTGAGGATACAATAATAGTATCAAGACTTTTAGAAGGGGAATTCATAAACTATAAACAGATAATACCTGCAGAATATAAAATAAAAATAAAGGTATCTTCAAACCTGCTTATGGAGGCATGCGACAGAGCAGCTTTATTTGCAAGAGACTCCAGCAATAATATGATAAAATTTGAAATAAACGATGATATGATGGTTATTATGTCCAATTCGCAGAATGGTGATGTACACGAGGAACTTAAAGTACAAAAAGAAGGAAACGATATAGAAATTGCATTTAACGCAAAGTATTTCATAGATGTGCTTAAAGTGATAGAAAGCGAAGAAATAACAATAGAATTCACTACAAACGTAAGCCCAAGCATTATAAGACCTGTTAAGGATGAGGATTACCTGTATCTGGTTCTTCCTGCAAGGTTCAAAAAGAACAACTAAATTAAAGGGGCTGCTGCAAAACCATATTTCGCAGCAGCCCTTTAGTTAAAAGAGAAGAGAGTGATACTATGAGAGAAACAAAAATAGAAACAGATTTTATTAAGCTAGATCAGTTCTTGAAGTTTGAAAATATTGCAGGATCCGGCGGAGAGGCAAAGAATATGATTATGGACGGATTGGTAAAGGTTAACGGAAATACAGAGAAGGCAAGGGGCAAAAAGCTCCGCAGGGGAGATGTTATAGAGGTTTTTGGCGAAGAAATCAAGCTTATCTAATAAATTATAGGGGTGCTTATATTGTATATAAAAAGGATTGATTTGAAGAATTTCAGAAACTATAAAGAGCTTGATATTGAGCTGGGCAAAGGAGTTAATATATTTTACGGCCAGAACGCACAGGGAAAAACCAATATAATAGAATCCATATATATGGCGTCTACCGGCAAATCTCACCGGACACAAAAAGACATGGAGCTTATCAGATGGAATAGTGAAGATGCTAGAATAAGAATAGATTATCAAAAAGAAGAAGAAGAGAGAATAGAAATATATTTAAATAAAAGCCTTAAAAAACAAATTAAAAAGAACGGAATAAGGTTGTTTAAGATAGGAGAATTGATAGGAAATCTTAATACTGTCATTTTTTCTCCCGACCATATGAAGATAATAAAGGAGGGGCCTGTTGAAAGAAGAAGATTCATTGACATAATACTATCACAGGTAAAACCGGGTTATTATTATAATCTGGTTCAGTATCTCAGGACACTTGAACAGAGAAATAACCTGCTTGAAGAAGCAAGAACAAATTCAAGCATTCTTAAGACCATAGATGTATGGAACGAACAATTAGCTGATTTTGGTACCAGGATAATAAAAGCGAGACAAGATTTCATATGCAGCATATGCTGTATGGCAGCTGATATTCATAAAAAAATATCCAACGGAAAAGAAAAGCTGGATATTAAATATAATTCGTCAATAAAGTATTGTAATAATTCAGAAAAGGAAATAAAAGAGAATTTTATCAGTGCCTTGGAAAACCACATTAATGCTGATATGAGAAGAAGCGTTACACACAAAGGACCCCATAGGGATGATATATTATTCTTTATCAATGGAACAGAGGTTAAAACATATTCATCCCAGGGTCAACAGAGGACAACCCTTCTCTCATTAAAAATATCAGAACTCAAATATATGAAAGAAGAGACGGGAGAGCTGCCTGTACTTCTGCTGGATGATGTTTTTTCAGAGCTTGATGCGGAACGGCAAAAATACCTGATTGAATTTATTAAAGATATGCAGGCAATCATTACCTGTACCAATGTGGAATATCTTGAAAGTCTTATGCTTGAAGGATCCCGGATATATAAAGTAGAGAGCGGGACGATAGTAAAAGATTAGCTTTTAGTTTTATTCAGAAAAGGTTATAATAATATGGTATGAACAGGATAAGTTAATAAGGATGCAAGGGAGGACAAGTTAATGTTTATGCATCTTGGAGGAGATGTTGTAATATCTCTGAAGGATATAATTTCAATAATGGATATAGAATCCAGCAGCACATCCAGTATTACGAAAGAGTTTTTAAAGACTGCAGAGGATGAGGGCTTTATAAGAAAAATATCAGAGGATGAAGAAAAGTCCGTTATACTGACGGAAAAGAACAAAAAGACAATAATATATTTGTCTCCCATTTCTTCTGTAACCTTGTATAAAAGAGCAGGATTCATAAAAGACATATCGCTGAAGTAGAGGGGGAATAGGAATGGAAGAAAAGAAGTTTGAAGGCACATATGAAGCGGAACAGATTCAAGTACTTGAAGGACTGGAAGCAGTCAGAAAAAGACCAGGAATGTATATAGGCAGCACCGGCAGCAGGGGCCTTCATCATTTGGTTTGGGAAGTAGTGGACAACAGCATTGATGAGGCATTGGTAGGTGCCTGTAAAAATATAAAAGTAACCATACATCCTGATAATTCAATCAGTAACGAAGATGACGGAAGAGGTTTCCCGGTAGGAATGCATCCAAAGCTTAACAAACCTGCAGTAGAAGTAGCTCTTACAGTTCTTCATGCGGGAAGTAAATTCGGAGGAGGAGGCTATAAGGTTTCCGGCGGTTTGCACGGTGTCGGAGTATCCGTAGTCAATGCTCTATCAGAATGGCTTGAGGTCGAGGTTAAAAGGGACGGTAAGATATACCATCAGCGATACGAAAGGGGTTTTCCCGTTACAGAATTAAAAGTCATCGGTACGACAAAGAGCACAGGATCAAGAGTATCCTTCAAGCCAGACAGTGAAGTATTCGATGAACTGGAATACAGCTTTGATATATTGGAACACAGGCTTAGAGAGCTTGCATTCCTTAACAAAGGAATAAAAATAATTCTCAAAGATGAAAGGGACGGTACAGAAAAGACCTTTCAATATGAAGGCGGAATAATATCTTTTGTTAAGCATCTTAATAAGAACAGAGAGGTTCTTCATAAGGAGCCGATATATTTTGAAGCCAAAAAAGACGACGTTGATGTTGAAATAGCTCTTCAGTATAATGACGGTTATGCAGAGAGTATTTTCAGCTTTGCGAACAATATTAACACATTAGAAGGCGGAAGCCATATGAGCGGCTTCAAGAATGCTGTAACCAAAGTGATAAATGATTATGCAAGAAAATATAAATTTCTCAAAGAAAATGATACCAATCTTATTGGAGAAGATGTAAGAGAAGGAATGTCATGCGTAATCAGCATCAGACTTACCGACCCCCAGTTTGAGGGACAGACCAAGACAAAGCTTGGAAACCCTGAGGTCAGAGGAATAGTTGACAGTATCGTTGTGGAAAAATTTGAAGCATTTTTGGAAGAAAATCCTTCAAACGCAAAAATTATTGTCGAGAAAGCACTGACTGCAGCAAGGGCCAGGGAGGCAGCAAAAAAGGCAAGAGAGCTGACAAGGAGGAAAAACGTACTGGAAAGCACTACACTTCCCGGTAAATTGGCAGACTGCTCTGAGAGGGATCCCAGCCTTTGTGAAATATATATAGTTGAAGGAGATTCTGCGGGAGGTTCTGCAAAGCAGGGGAGGGACCGAAGGTATCAGGCAATACTTCCGTTGAGAGGTAAAATACTTAACGTAGAAAAAGCACGGCTTGACAGAATATTGAACAGCGAGATGATAAGAGCAATGATAACAGCTTTTGGAGCCGGTATAAGCGACGATTTCAATATAGAAAAAATGAGATACGGCAAGATAATAATGATGACTGATGCCGATGTAGACGGTGCACATATAAGAACTCTGCTTCTGACATTTTTCTATAGGTACATGAGTCCTTTGATAGAAGCCGGATATGTTT
>DAOLPD010000125.1:0-9043 GCA_035417425.1 Bacillota bacterium | reverse complement strand
TCATGAAAAAACACGGTTTCCGCCACTGGTGGAAATCGTGTTTGTCTGCAAACTGTGACGGCAGTGTAAACTGCCGTCTATTTGCTATTTAAAGCATATATTGTTTCATAAGCTGCTATTTTCGTTGCTTGTAAGCTGCAAAGTTATTCCACTTATAAATATAAGAAAGGCTAAAAATATGAAGATCACGGTTATCAATGGAAGCATGCGCCGGGGCAGCACATGGCATACTATGGATTTAATCAGGCAGGAACTGGCGAAATATGATGAAACAGAAGTAACGGAATTCTTCTTGCCAAAGGATATGCCGCACTTTTGCATCGGTAAAAAACGTAAAGAAACTTCCAAATCCTTTGTTTAGAAGCTTCTTTTTCAATATTATGGCGGGCATGCAGAAAAAGAATGACTGGAACAAAACGGACAGAACTCACTGGGAAACGTACGGTTGGCTAACCGGCGGCAGGCCGTTTTAGACATGAAGGCTATGTAACAACAAACAGTTGATATATGAGATTTTTTTAGGGGGAGCAATAATCTCCTCTAAAAACTGGGATTTGTATCTATCCAAAATATGGAATGACTGATTGATACACAAATGCAACTACAATTGATAATGCAAGTTCAATAGCAAGTTGTTTTGGTTTTCTGTACAAAATGATTATACCAATTCCCCATGTTACAACCTCCATTAAATGAGTAACATAGAATCCCTGGGTAATTAAGAAAGCCTGTGAGAATAAAACTCCAATAATTACACTGGATATTATGATTGAAATTATTCCTTCTCCTTTTGCATACCAACATATATATGCCATAAAAAAAGATGCAAAGGAAATCAGCACCCATATCATCATATAGGTTCTTGGCAAGAAACCCAATACATAATTACAATAAAGATAATAACCCGCCAACATGCTTATGAAAAACAAGAAGGTATTGATTGAAGCTCTGAATGGTGTTTTTGCATACACAGATATAATTGTTGCTAATAGAATCCATATAGCTAGTCTTCCAAAATAATTTCTTATATCAAGTTGCTGCAAAATAACTGGCAAGATATCATTTGATGAACCATCAATCCATTTTTGTAATAGGCCTAGCATAAATCCGCCAATTATGATTCCTATACTTACTAATATTTGTGTGCTCATGGAAACACTTCTGTCAGACACTCTTATTTTTTTAAAATACGATTTCATGTTTCTCCTCGTTAAATTAAAATTTTATACGGCCAACGGAATTGCTGGTCTGTTAGACAATTCTCCGCATCTGTCAGTTTTTAATGTAACCAAATAGCCAACATGAAAAAGCTAAACCAAGCCGTGAAACATCAGGATTGTTATTTCCCCATTAAGTACTTCGCATAAGGCGAATCTATGGGGATTATAATTGTAGTTTTTTCATTAAAGGTATTTTTGTATGATTCAAGAGTCCTTATAAATTTGTAGAATTCCGGATCCTTATTGTAGCTTTTCGCATAAATTTTTGCAGCTTCTGCATCTGCTTTTCCTTTGATTTCTTCGGCGGCAGAATTAGCTTCTGAAATGGTTAATTCAGCTTGAATATCAGCTTCTGCTTCTATTTGGGAAGCTTCATTCTCCGCTGCGGTAATATACTGCTTTGCTATTTTTTCTCTCTCGGATTTTATAGTTTCATATACTGTTTCCATGTCATCAGCAGGCAGCTCGGTGCGCATGAGTCTTATATCCAATATATCAATTCCTGTGTTCTGAAGCTGTTTATTTACTTCAGCCGTAATATCGTCATTATAGTCTTTTCCTGAGGCAGCACCTCTTATGATTTCGATATAGTACAATTTACTGAATTTTTCCCTTAGCGCCGAATGGACCGAATTTTCTATCAAGGCTTCGGCGTTTTCTATATTTGCTATATTATGTATAAAGTTGTATGGTTCTGTTATTCTCCAGATTGCATAGCTGATAGCGATAACATTTTTTTTATCTTTAGAAAACACGGTTATCGGTCGAACTTCATAGTTTGAGAGCTTTTTGGTCAAGGAATCGGTATTCTGGATAAGAGGGAGCTTGAAATAGAGTCCCGGCTTGTCAATTATCTTCTCTATATTTCCGAACTGCTTGATTACAACAAGCTCATCCTCTTGGACTACAAGTGTATTAGTAATAACAACAACTATGAATAGAACAAGCAGAAATATCATAAGCAGTTTTTTCATCAACAGATCCGGAAATAGCTTCTTATTTTTTTGGCCTGAATTATTGGAGGCATTCATTGCTCATCACCTCCGAATTCACTTAACGGGATATAGTTGACAGCGCCATCCCGGTTGTCCGCTATGTATACATTGCAGCCGGGAAGTACTTCCTCAAGGGTTTCAATAATAAGCCTTGTTTTGGTAACATCTTTGCTCAGCTTATATTCCTCATATAAACTGTCAAATTTTGCTGTTTCAGCTTTTGCTTTACTGAACTTCTCTTTCGAATATGCCTCAGCTTCCATTATAATTTTCTGTGCTTCGTTTTCTGCTGAAGCAAGTTTTTTATTCCTGTATTCTTCAGCCTTTGAGATCAAAATGTTTCTTTGGGCTGCTGCATCGGAAACATTATCAAAGGACTCCTTGACCTCAGCAGGGGGATGAGCCTCCTGAATTTTCACATCTGAAATTTCTATACCGATGTTATATGCTGAAATAAGCTTTCCCAGCTGTTCTTTTGTTTTTATCTGTGCATCAATTTTTTCATTGCCCATCAATGAATCAATAGTTGAATTGCCAATAACTGATCTTATGGAAGCAATTATTGCATTCTCAAGTATTTCATCCG
Organism: Bacillota bacterium; assembly: GCA_035417425.1. Taxonomy (GTDB): domain Bacteria; phylum Bacillota; class Clostridia; order Lutisporales; family Lutisporaceae; genus BRH-c25. The sequence goes on along the minus strand of DAOLPD010000125.1, from coordinate 6,242 downwards.
GATTCTCCGCATTTACAAGATATGACTTCGGATCTGATACTCTCCACTCGACAATCATATATACCCAAAGAATATTGCCGTCTTCTGTCATATGCACAGAGTTTTTCTGCAGGTTTTCATTCTTCCGCTTCATATTGTTGACGCCTACTTCTACAATATTCACCTTGTTGATATTTATTACATCAGCTTGCTGTACAGGATAGGGAAGCTTAAAGTGAATACCTGACTGGGTTATTTCGGTAATACTTCCAAAGGTGCGCAAAATGCCTATCTCGCTATCTTTGACGGTATAAACCGAGGTAAGAATGCAATAAACCAATATTAATGCAATAAATACGGTTATTATTCTTGAAAAACTTAATACCCCGGTCAAAGCTGCTATTACTTCATCGCGCTTCACGATTTCACCCTCCGCAAAGTGTATTATGCTTATTAAATTATAGACAAAAAGTATAGTATTTATCAACAATTATCTCAGAACAGTCATATGATTTCATATCAGCAACAGGCAAGATTCGTCTAAATGTTTCAACAAGGCGGGGGATTTCGCAGAGAAGGGAACATTTTTTATCTCTTCGTTATATTGCATGTAATTGTATGTTAAAATATCTTATATCAAACTATTAGCATAAGGGTGATTATATGGAAAATACGACAGGTATCAAGAAGTCGTTATTGAAAAGGCTGGAGGCTCTTAAAGAATCGACAGTTGAAAAATATCAACTGGCTTCAGAGGAGATAATTGCGGAAATCTGCGATATTACGGAAGAAACCGGTAAGGAAATTGCAGTATATATAGACAGAAGAGGCATGGTTCTTGATGCAAGCATCGGAGATGAAAACACTGTAACCCTGAAGGATTTTAATATCAGAAGGTCGGAAGAAAGCTTAAGCGGGGTCAGATGCCTGCACACACATCCAAATGGCTTTGCCGGGCTTTCAGAGGTGGATATCTCCGCTTTAAAACGGATGAAATTTGACATTATGTCGGCAGTAGGGGTATCCGATGGTAAAATGACCAATGCCACTATGGCTTTTCTTGGGGCTGACAGCGATAAACAGCTGCGGGCAGTTGTCATGGGGCCATATAGCTTGAACAGGCTCATGAAGATAAATATACTTGATATAATCAATGAGGCTGAAGCAGCCATGAAGGACATTAGAAAATCAAGCAAGGAGGTTGACAGCGATTCAGAACGGGCAGTGCTTGTAGGAGTAGAGGATGAGGAAGCCCTGGAGGAGCTTGGGGAGCTTCTGAAAACGGCAGGAGGCTGCGAGGTCGGCAGGATGGTTCAGAGCAGAGATAAAAAGGATACCGCCTTTTTCATAGGGAAAGGAAAGCTTAAGGAGCTTATGCTTCTCAGTCAGGCAGTGGGGGCAAATCTTGCGGTATTTGACGAAGAGCTTTCCGGTGCCCAGATAAGGAACCTTGAAGAAGCCCTTGGACTTAAGGTGATAGACAGGACACAGCTGATACTGGATATATTCGCACAGAGGGCAAGATCCAGGGAAGGCAAGCTTCAGGTAGAGCTGGCTCAGCTAAAATATATGATGCCGCGATTAATCGGATTGGGGCTGCAAATGTCAAGAACAGGAGGAGGTATCGGCACCAGGGGCCCCGGGGAGAAAAAGCTGGAGGTGGACAGAAGGCGAATAAGAGATAGGCTTAACGATCTGGAAAACGAGCTTAAACAGTTAAAAAAGCATAGGGATCTTCAGCGGGAAGGCAGGGTCTCAGGAAAGGCCTTTCAGGTATGCCTTGTGGGATATACAAATGCAGGTAAATCTACGCTGCTTAACAGCCTTGCGGATGCCGACATATATGCTGAAGACCAGTTGTTTGCCACCTTGGATCCCACCACCAGAAGGGTAACGCTGGGAAACGGAAAGGAAGTACTGGTAACTGATACTGTTGGATTTATCAGAAAGCTGCCTCATGATTTGATTGAAGCCTTTAAGTCAACTCTGGAAGAGGTGGTTTATGCAGATCTCCTGATACATGTAGTGGATGGAAGCAATCCTGATTATGAAGAACAGGCAAGAGTGGTTATTGATGTCCTATCAGAGCTGGGAGCAGGTGACAAAGCTTCAATTATGGCCATAAACAAAATTGATAAATGCCCCGGTAAATTCACCCCGGAGGAGTATGAAGACATGGATAATACGGTGCTTATTTCCGCTTCCGAGAGGACAGGGCTATCCAAGCTGCTCGAACTGATAGAAGGCTTTGCAGCTATGCAGTCAAGGACAGTGGAACTGTTGATCCCTTATACGGAGGGCAATATGGTTTCTGAAGTCTATAAAAGTGCAAATGAAGTAATAGAGGAGCAGTACGTGGAGGATGGAATCCATATTAAGGCTGTGGTTGATGAAATAAGCTTCGGAAGGTTAAGAAAATATGTTATTTAGCAATGGGGGTTATTCTTTGAACAGAAATAAAGCGGGATATGTATATGTTTTATTGGCAGCATTTTTCTTTGCATTGATAGCAGTAATAGGCAAGACCGTAATGAATATAGGGATCAGAATTTTTGACTTGCTTATATTGCAGTATGCGACATCATTTATTTTTATGCTTGTATATTTTGTTATAGCGGGTATAAGAAAGCTCAGCCTTCCGAAGGAAAGCTTAAAGGCTGTTCTGATACAAGGATTGATTGGAAGCTCGTGTACGACAATTCTTTTTTACCTGGCACTGGAGAAATTGAATGCGGGAATTGCTTCTATGCTGCTGTTTACTCATCCTGTACTGGTCAGTCTTTATTTCATGGCTGCAAAAACCAGGAGGATTACGCATACGAGCAATTTAGCATTGCTGGCTGCTTTTTTTGGAAGTACTATGGTTATTAATGTGTTCAATATTGATATTGCAGAAACTCCTCTTATCGGACTTGTGTTTGGAATAATGTCCAGCTGTACTTATGCCTTTTACAATGTATATGCTGATGTGAAGCTTAAAGATATTGAGCCTTTAGTTATTACCTTCTATACAAATCTCACAACTCTGGCAGTTTCAATGATACTTCATCCGGGCTTTTTCAGGTTCGAGTTTTTAATGACTTCAGAGCTTTTGATATACATTCTTGAGCTTGCGGTGGTTTCAGGGATACTGCCCGTTATATTCCTTTACAAGGGCATAAAGCTAATAGGAGCGGATAAGGCAAGCATAGTTGCGACCTCAGAGCTTCCGATAACTATATTGCTTTCATTTCTTGTGCTGGGTGAAAGAATGGGGCTTGTTCAACTTGCCGGGATACTGCTGATAATGGGTTCAATAATAATACTGCAGTATGAGGGCAAATTGGAAGAGGGCTGATTTAATAATTTCCTCTTCCGTCCTTTTCATCATCATCACATCTGTAATAGTTTTCGCATTTTTCGAATTTATCGGCAGGACTGTTCTGCCTGCTCCGGCGGTATTTCATCACGCCTCTCGCCAAAGCATAGGCAGCCATCAATCTCCTGATCTTCATCTGCAGCCCTCCTTTCCGGTCTTAGTATTTTTTTCTTTGCTCTTGGAGGATATTTCATATATTCCCATTATAAGCAGGAATGCTCCGAATACCTTTTTTAAAATACCGGAGTCCAAATTAACTGCAACAAGGGAGCCGATGACAGCCCCTGCACAGCCTGTGACTGCAAGTTTAAAGAGCAAACCTTTTTCAATATTGCGCTTTCTTGCATGTACAAACAGGGCTGCTGCGGCAGAGGGTATAAACACCAGCAGGTTTATGCTCTGGGCTACCTGCTGCTTGGTGCCTATAATAAAGACCAATGCGGGTATCAACAAGGTACCTCCCCCTATACCCATACCGCTTATTATACCCGACGCAAAGCCTATAAGTACCGTAAGCATCAAAACACCATCCTTATGGCTGCAAGTATCATAAATATGCCGAATATTTTTCTGAGGGTATTTATTGGAACCCTGTTTAAAAGAAAGGAGCCGAATAATGCTCCAAGGACTGAACCGGCAGCAACCTTAAGGGTAAGAGAAAGATCCGCCACATCGTACCTGAAATAGATAAATGAACTGATAAGTGATATAGGAAGTATTATAGAAATTGCAGTTGCATGGGCCTTGTGATCTTCAATGTCCATGAGGAATACAAGACACGGAACCAGAATAGTGCCGCCTCCGGAACCGAATATACCATTGACAATACCCGCAGCGAAGCCAATTAATGCAGTTTTTAGTACATTCTTATTTTTCATAATTGCTCCAATTACATAATGAATCTGATATTTACTTATCGTTCTCAGTATTAATCTCTGCATTACCTGCTTTATTATTGCATGTAAAAATTCTCAGTGAGGAACACTTAGAGCATAACAAATGTCTGCATTATACTATAACAAATGTTTGCATTATACTATATGGATTATTTGCATTATACTACATGGATTATTTGCATTATACTACATGGATTATTTACATCATTTTTTATGAATGCTATTATAATACTTATAGATAGAAAATAACTGCGGCAATGATTGAAAAACTATTGTTTTGATGGAGGTACGCAAATGATTAATGCTGATACAGTGATAAATGAAGCAGTGGAATGGATAAGAAACACGGTTGAAGGGGCAGGTGCAAAGGGTGTTGTATTTGGCCTTTCAGGGGGCATAGACTCTGCGGTTGTGGCTGCACTATGCAAGAAAGCATTTCCTTCCGATTCGCTGGGAGTAATAATGCCCTGCTACAGCAATCCTATAGATGAGGAGCACGCAATTGCTGTAGCTGAAGCTATAGGACTGGAAACAAAGACTGTGGTTCTTGATAAGGCTTTTGATTCTATGAAATCTGTGCTTGGAGTACAGGAAAGCGATCCAAGGCTTGCAGTAGCAAATATCAAGTCAAGGCTTAGAATGATTACATTATATTATTATGCAGGATTAAGAAATTATCTGGTGTCCGGAACAGGGAACAGATGCGAATTCACTATAGGCTACTTTACAAAATATGGCGACGGGGGAGCAGACATCATGCCTTTGACCAGCTTCGTAAAAGGCGAAGTAGTAGAGCTGGCATATAAGCTGGGTATTCCGGAAGCAGTTATTACAAAACCGCCCACGGCAGGCCTCTGGGAGAATCAAACCGATGAGAATGAGATGGGTATGACTTATACTGAGCTAGACAATTACATACTTACAGGAAATGCAGCGGAGCATATAAAGAAAAAAGTGGATGCCATGAATAAGAGAAGTGAACATAAGAGAACGATGGCACCAAGGTTTGTACCATCTGAAAAGCAGGATTAGGGAAGTTTTTGCATTAGTGATAGACTCTATGATATAATATGCGCGGGCGCATATTATATCCTTTATTTAAATGCCCGTGCGATTTTTTGCTACGCAAAACGCACATGGGCGGATATCATAAATTCTAAAGAATTTATGATATAATAATAACGTTTGATTTTATGAGCAGGGAGGTTGTTTATATATGTCCGGACATTCAAAATGGGCAAATATTAAACATAAAAAAGGCAAGGCAGATGCCATGAGGGGCAAGATATTCACTAAGCTTGGCAAGGAAATTGCCATGGCTGCTAAGAGTGGTGCCGATCCAAGCACCAACAGCAAGCTTGCCGATGTTATAGCCAAGGCAAAGTCCAACAATATGCCTAATGATACGATACAAAGGGCTATAAAGAAGGGCTCCGGTGAGATGGAAGGCGTGGAATATGAAGAAATAGTCTACGAAGGCTATGCTCCCGGGGGAGTGGCAGTTATAGTGACAGCACTTACAGATAACAGAAACAGGACGGCAGGGGACGTAAGGCATATATTCGACAAGAATGGCGGCAGCATGGGAGTTAGTGGGGCTGTAAGCTGGATGTTTGATAAAAAGGGTATAATTATAGTAGAAAACGACGGTACAATAGACGAGGAAGAGCTTATGATGCAGGCTCTCGAAGCGGGGGCAGAGGATTTCACCGCTGAAGAGGACTCCTATGAGATAGTTACATCACCTGAAAGCTTCTCTGAGGTAAGGCAGAAGCTTGAAGAAGCGGGAATACCCATGGCTTCGGCAGAAGTGACAATGGTACCGCAGAATTATATCGAAGTTACAGACCCTGAAGCAGTAAAGAAAATAAACAAGATGCTGGATATGTTCGACGACAACGATGACGTCCAGGACGTTTATCACAACGCAGAGCTGCCGGATGAAGAAGAGGAGCTTATTTGAGATGAGACTATAAATGGAGATAGCCATTTGGTTGGCTATCTTTTTT
>DAOLPD010000124.1:0-9078 GCA_035417425.1 Bacillota bacterium | reverse complement strand
GCGCAGTAAAATCCGTGGGATTTACGTGAGGTAAATCCAGCACATACCAACAGGAGGTTGGGTTTATGTGCGTCAGGATTTTACAAGTATCAAGCTCTGATTCTGTCCAAAGCTAATATCGTGCGAGTTGGTATACAAGGCTAGTGCTCTGAGAGTATGACTGCAAACTTATATCTATGTCGCATTCTTCTTACATGTCTTTCAGGTTTAGTACCCTAATTGCATTCAATACCGCTATCAGCGCAACTCCCACATCTGCAAATACCGCTTCCCACATCGTTGCCAATCCTCCGGCACCCAGAAGCAGCACAATCAGCTTAACGCTCATTGCAAATACAATATTTTGCCATACAATCCTCCTGGTTTTCTTTGCTATCCTTATGGCGCTGACTATTTTGGACGGCTCATCCGTCATTATCACTATATCCGCTGCTTCAATTGCCGCGTCGGAGCCCAGGCCGCCCATCGCAATTCCGACATCTGCCCTTGCCAATACAGGGGCATCGTTAATACCGTCTCCCACAAAGGCAACCTTGCCCTTGGATCTCATCTCATTCTTAATCCATTCAAGCTTTTCAACCTTTTGATCCGGCAACAGCTCCGAATGCACCTCGTCCAGCCCCAGTGCCGACCCTACTTTCTCTCCTGCTGCTCTGACGTCCCCGGTAAGCATCACGGTTTTCTTTATGCCTGAAGCCTTAAGGAGGCGAATGGCTCTTTCCGCATCATCTTTTATTTCATCAGAAATTACTATATATCCCGCATAAGCTCCTTCAATTGCTATATGCACAAGAGCTCCCGCAATATCAGGACTTTTTTCTGATATTCCCTCCAATTGCATCATTTTCATATTTCCTGCTGCTATCCTTTTCCCGGAGACCTCTGCCCTGACCCCATGTCCGGGAATCTCCTCGTAATCCGAAATTTCGCTTCCGACTATCTCACTTCCGTATGCCTTAAGTATTGATAATGCAATGGGATGGCCGGAGTAGCTTTCGACATATGCCGCATATTTCAGCAGCTCTTCTTCCTTCATTTCACCCAGTGCTTTGACTTCAGTCACTTTAAAGACTCCTTTTGTCAGTGTGCCGGTCTTGTCAAATACAATGGTATCCACCTGGTTTAATACATCAAGATAATTACTTCCTTTTATAAGCACTCCGTTCTTTGAAGCACCTCCAATACCCCCGAAAAATCCCAAAGGTATTGATATGACCAAAGCACAGGGACATGAAACCACAAGGAATATCAATGCCCTGTAAATCCAGTCTGAGAAAGCTTCTCCCTGCAGCACCAAAGGCGGAACAAAAGCAAGAGCTAATGCGGAAAACACGACTACAGGAGTGTAATACCTTGCAAACTTGGTAATGAAGTTTTCGGTGTGGGATTTTTTACTGCTTGCGTTCTCTACCATGTCAAGAATCTTGGATACCGTCGATTCTCCAAACTCCTTGCTCACTTCAACGGTAATAGCACCACTGTTATTAATAAAGCCAGCCAGAATCTCATCCCCGGCATTGGCTTCCCTTGGTGCCGACTCTCCGGTCAAAGCCGAAGTATCCAGCATTGATCTGCCTTCTGTTATTCTGCCGTCCAGAGGAACCCTTTCCCCCGGCTTTACAATTATATAAGCTCCCACCGGCACATCTTCCGGGGGCACCTGTATTATCCGGTCTTCAGAGACCAGGTTGGCATATTCAGGCCGTATGTCCATCAGTTCTTTTATAGACCTTCTGGAACGATCTACCGCTAAATCCTGGAACATCTCACCTATCTGATAAAAAATCATTACCGCAACGCCTTCGGAGTATTCTCCTATTGCAAATGCTCCAATAGTTGCAAGACTCATAAGGAAGTTCTCATCAAAGACCTGCCCCCTGAAAATATTCCTTATCGATTTGATAAGTACTTCTCCTCCGACCAATGCATATGCTGTCAAATATATAGCCAATTCTACACCGGCAGAAAGCTTAAGCAAAACAGCCGCAGCAAAAAATGCGGCACCGATACCTAATTGAAGCAGCTTCAGCCTTTGTATCCCTGATTCATTTTCTTCTTCCGAGTCTATTTCCCCGGTCTTTCTATTTGTTATCTCTTTAAGCTTTACGTCAGGCTCAATATCCCTTACTATTTGCTTTACTTCTTTTACTGCTGCCGCCTCATCGGCAGATTCGAATATCTCAAGCTTCAGCTTTTTTGTCACAAAATCTATAGATGAGCTCCTAATCCCTTCCAGGGATTTGATGCCAAGATCCATCTTGGCAGCACATGCTGCTCAGCCAAGGCCTGTGAGTATGAATTCTTTTACAAAATATTCATCGTTTTTCTCAAGATCTGCTGCCGTTTCTCTTTTCACATTAATTCCCCCGTCTCACGCTTTGTTTGATGCTATCTCTCCTTGATATGTACCAGGCCTTGGTCGAATATCTGTTTTACATGTTCATCATCCAAGGAATAATACACTACTTTGCCTTCTTTTCTGTATTTAACAAGCCTTGCCTGTTTCAGAACTCTGAGTTGGTGGGATATTGCAGACTGATTCATAGATAATAGTGCCGCTATATCGCATACACACATCTCAGATTCAAACAATGCACACAGTATTTTAATTCTTGTAGTGTCGCCAAAAACCTTGAACAACTCGGCCAGGTCATATAACGTCTCTTCTTCAGGCATGCTGTCCCTTACTTTTGACACGGTATCTTCATGTATCACGGAACAGCTGCAGCTTTCAATACTTACCCTCTTTTCTCCCATAATTCCCTCCGCATTATTATATATGAACATATGCATATGTGTTCATATGTTTATATTTATATATTACTGCTTTAATATATAAAAGTCAACAAAAACAATTGTAACCAAAAGCAGATTACAACATAAAATATGAATAGGATGATGAACAACCTCTTTTGCAGAAGGAGGTGCAATTATGGCGAGAGGTTTTAACCATGGCTTGTATGGATTGAATAAGCCCGGCTGAGAGCCGGTATCAGCACCGGAAGATTTTTCGGGAGTATTTTACTCAAAATCAAGAAAGCAGCATCTCTCTGCCGCAGTTCCCCCGCCGTCCCCTGATCCGGCCCCCCCTGCAGCAGTTCCCCCTCCGCAGAATCTTGGCGTAATGTTTAACGGGCTTTTGGGAAATGTGTTTGAGAATAATAACTGGTGGTTGTGGGCTGCTTTACTATTTATCTTCTTTAATCCCGACCTGAGAAAAAAATTCATTGGGAAGTCAAAAGAGGCTGACCAGGAGCCCTAGTCAGCCTCTCTCAACCCCAAGCCTTTTCTCTTGGAAATGATATGCGCTTCAATATTGTTTGCCGCTTCCACCGGATCATCCCCCAGTGCGATCTTACCCCCTGTCAGTCCTTCCACATCTTCTGTAAGAAGCTTAACCAACCCCGGAGCTCCTGTGACAAAAGGTATCGGTGACAGGTGGGTATAGGCACCGTAGGCTACTGCAAAGAAGCCGTCGATAGTTGCCTTCTGCTCCATCCACTCAGGTGCTGTTACCGCTATGGGAAGCTGCGGTATGTCGGCATCCAGATGGTCTGCCAGTGCCGTTACCAGCATGGATAACCTGCCTGTATCGGTACAGGTGCCAAAGCTTAATACCGGTGGAATCTTAAGCAGGCTGCAGACTTCCTTCAAACCGTTCCCTGCCAAATTGACAGCATCCATATTACAGAGTCCTGCCACCTCAAGGGCATGGTTGCCGCAGCCGCCGGCTGCCACAAGTATGTCTTTCTTAATCAGCTCTTTTACAAGATTCACAGTCATCCAATCCTGGGGCCCGTTCCTAAGGGTTGAACAGTTGGCAAGAGCCACTACCCCTTTAATCTTTCCGGCGGCTATTACATCAACCAGGGGTTCCAGCTTGCCTCCCAGAGCCTCCAGCACTGCTTCGGTTGAAAAGCCTGCTATGGCTTTAGTAATATGCTGCGGTACTTTTGGGACTATTTTGTTGTGTCGTTTTTTAAAGTTCTCCAGAGCAAGCTCAATGAGCCTGTCTGCCATTTCGCCTGCCTTTTCGGGATCATAGGGTATCTTGTGCTTCAGCCCCGGAAGGTCTATTATAGTGCTTACTGATACAAGAGTAGCCTGATATTTTTCAGCATACATATCAATAGCCGGAGGCGAGCAATTTTCTTCCATAGCCAATACATCCACCGCACCGGTTGCAAGCATCGGTTCAATAGAAAGCCAGTTGCCCATCAGTCCTGCAAATATATCGTCAATCTCAAACCTTTGAAGCAGCTCCTGCCCGGTTTCTATTGACCCCACAATTCGAAGCCCCTTAGCCCCCTCCTTTCTTGCCCGTTCCTGAACCTCAGGGGTCCTGGCCTTCTGCAGCGTGGCCACACCGGGCCATGGCTGATGACCGTTAAAAACTATATTTACATAGTCCGGGTCAAAAATACCCAAATCAACATTTACTTCATGGGGTTTCGGGGTTCCGAACAGTATATCCTGAACCATTTCCAGCCCTATTTGTGAATTGTATATTGTTGCCAGGCCCAGGCGCAAAGCTTTTATTGCCAGAGATACATGGCTGCCGTCCACATTTGTAAGGCAGCTTGCCACACAATTCTGCTCCTCATGTATACTGCCCGCCGGATACAAGCCCAGCTTCCTCCATACTTCCTTCCTCTTCCGGGGTGCGAATGCTTCAACCATTATATTGGTCTCTTCAGAGCCTATATGCATTTGGGCCTCCAGAAAGTTTGCCAGTTCCTCCGCCATTTTGTTCACATCCTGCTTGCTGTCAATCCCTACGGTATCACACATCCATTTAAGCTTATCCACATCGGTGATCTTAAAGGGGGTTTTCCCCTGTGCGGTCTCCCTAAGGGTTCGGAAAGCCTCATAGGCATGATGGCTGTATGTACCTGCCCCCATGATATTTCTCAGAAGCATATTCCTCATTGCCATTGCGTCACTGCCTATTCCGCATACTCCCTTGTCTTGTCCGCTTTTTTCGCTGATTCTGCAAGGGCCGTTGGTACAAAGCTGGCAGCTTAATCCCTGTAGGCAGAATTTACAGCGGATTTTCTCCTGCTGTGCATATCTGTCAAAAGCATTGGACATTCCGTCTTCCCTTATTCTCGGGAGCATCTCCTCTACCGAATCATGATAGCTTACCCTAGTTTCTACCATTGATATTACTCCTTCCTTTCAATCATGTTTCAAGGTAAGTTTTCTCATAAAGCAGGGTAAATATGTGCATAAGACTGTAAACCGAATAAAAAGGCATGATGCAATTTAAGCAACATGCCGATTTTTTTATTTCCCTGATTCCACCTCATAAGGCCAATCCATTATTCCGCCCAGATTGTATACCTTGGTGTATCCAAGTCCTGCCAATATGTTAGCAGCACTGGTACTTCTTTTGCCGCTTGCACAGTATACGATAATATCCGCATCCTTGTCGGTCAACTCTGCTTCTGCTCTCTTCTCCAATTCATTTACCGGTATCGAAATACTTCCCGGTATATGTTGTTCTTCGTATTCACCCTGGCTCCTTACATCCAAAAGTATAATATCCTCTTCCGATTCCAGCCTTTTGTATGCCTCTTCAGGAGAAATACTTTCGGGTTGAACTACTTCAGGTTGAACTATTTCGGGCTGAACTATTTCTGCGGGACTTTGAGAGACGTTCTGCTGTGGTTTTGTACCGCAGGCTGAAAATACTGCGGCCCCCAATATTACTGCCAGCAATAATATTACTATTCTCTTCATTCGCTCCACCGTCCTGTTACAGACTTCCCTTTAAACCAATTTGTTCTGCAGCTTTCTTCATTCCGTCAATTGTTTCTCCGATAATAGTGTCCATTTCCATACCCAGAAGCGCTGCCCCCTCTTCTATGACTTCCCTGTTGACTCCTGCTGCAAAGCTCTTTTGCTTCCATTTCTTTTTTACGGATTTTACTTCCATATCCAATATGCTTCTGCTTGGCCTCATGATGGCAGTTGCCGCAATAAGCCCTGTCAGCTCATCAATAGTATAAAGCACTTTTTCCATTTTCGCTGTCGGCTCTACATCGGAGCAAAGCTTCCAACCGTGGCTCAGCACTGCATGGATATATTCTTCAGGCCATCCTCTTTCGGTAAGTATCTCTTTTGCTTTTATACAATGCTGTTCCGGATACATTTCATAATCAATATCGTGCAGCAGGCCTATAATGCCCCATTTTTCCTCATCCTCCCCAAGGAGTCCGGCAAAATGCCTCATAACGGCTTCAACCGTCAGCGCGTGCTTCACCAGGCTGTCGTTCTTGTTAAACTCCTGCAGGAGTTCCAAAGCCGCTGCTCTGCTCGGAATCGTGTTTCCCATAGAAATTCCTTCCTTCGTATGTTTTTTGTCTGCATTATCTGTCGGATTTTTTCTTAAGTGCAGCTTTGGTGCTTTTCACTATATCGGCTGCCGTCAAACCATACATTTGGAGTAAAATATCCGGTTTGCCGGACTTTCCGAACTTATCCTGCACACCAACTCTTACAAGGGGTACCGGGTAATTCTCCGAGAGCACCTCAGCCACTGCGCTTCCAAGGCCCCCAATAATATTGTGCTCTTCAGCAGTGATAATAGCTCCTGTTTCCCTGGCTGCTTTCACTATTATATCCGCATCAATAGGCTTAATGGTATGAATATCTATTACCCTCGCACTTATTCCTTCCTGCTGAAGCAGTTCCTTTGCTTCAAGAGCCGCACTCACCATAAGCCCGGTAGCAATAATTGCTGCATCATTTCCTTCTGAAAGGACAATACCTTTTCCTATTTCGAACTTATAGCTGCTTTCATCATATATTACGGGAACATTCAATCTTCCCAATCTGAGATATACAGGCCCTTCATGCTCTATTGCAGCCTTAACGGCATATTTGGTTTCAACAGCGTCAGCAGGACTTATCACCGTCATGTTGGGAATAGCCCTCATTATTGCAATATCCTCAATTGCCTGGTGTGATGCCCCGTCCTCCCCTACTGACAAACCGGCATGGGTTGCACCGATTTTTACATTTAATTTTGGATAGCATATTGAGTTCCTTATCTGCTCGAAGGCCCTCCCTGCGGCAAACATGGCAAAAGTACTTGCAAATACGACCTTGCCGCAGGAGGCCATTCCTGCAGCCGTAGCCATCATATTGCCTTCAGCTATGCCCATATTGAAAAACCTTTCAGGGTATTTTTTTCTGAAATTATCTGTCTTTGTGGATTTTGACAAGTCTGCATCAAATACCACTATTCTGCTGTCGGAGCCAAACTCCGCAAGTGCATTTCCGTATGCTTCCCTTGTAGCTATCTTATCTGCCATACTATTCAACCTCCAACTCTGCCAGGACTTTATCCAGCTCCGCCATTGCCTGGTCTCTCTGTTCCTTGTTCGGAGCACTGCCATGCCAGCCTGCCTGGTTCTCCATATAAGAGACCCCTTTCCCTTTGACGGTCTCGGCAATTATTACTGTAGGCTTGCCTTTATAATCCTTGGCCTGCCTTATAGAATCAAGTATTTTTTCAATATCATGGCCGTCTGTCTTCAGCACATTCCAGCCAAAGGCTTTAAATTTATCCGCTACAGGCTCAGGAGACATTACATCGGTAATCCTGCCGTCAATCTGAAGCCCGTTATGGTCCAGAAAAGCCGTCAGATTATCAAGCTTGTAGTGAGCCGCAGCCATAAACGCTTCCCAGACCTCACCTTCCTGAAGCTCCCCGTCACCCAGCAAGGCATAGATCCTATAATCCTTCTTATCCAGCTTGCCGGCCATAGCCATGCCCACAGCTGCCGAAATGCCCTGGCCCAAAGACCCGGTGGACATATCCACCCCGGGTACATATCTCATGCTTGGGTGTCCTTCCAAATAGCTGTCAGCTTTCCTGAAGGTCAAAAGGTCCTCCTTAGGGAAAAAGCCCTTTTCTGCCAATACCGCATATAAGGCAGGGGTGCAATGTCCTTTTGACAGTACAAACCTATCCCTGTCCTCCCATAGGGGCTGTTTAGTGTTTACACGCATTTCAGCAAAATACAATACTGTTAAAATTTCGGTACAGGACAGGGAACCTCCCGGATGTCCCGATGCAGCGCTGTAAACTTCGTCAATGATGTGTTTTCTTACTTTGACCGCATACTTTTGTAGATCTTTAATTTCAGGTTTTTTCATTTGCTGCCTCCTAATATTTTATAAAATTATAGATTCCATATATTCAAACCGCAATAATCATCAAATACTCTTCCTATTTCTCCGTCAACCGCATCTATAATAAGTTCACAGGTCCCGGAAACCCAGCACTGATTCAAATGTCCCCCATGAGCATTATATTCCTCGTCACCAAATGTTATATGCAGATGAGGGTATACTTCACCATCCTTTTGAGTTATGTTGCCGGTCAGATTAGTGATCTCATATTCCCCAGTAAGCTCTTGATTATGATATTCCTTCGTAATCGTGTTAAAGACGCCTATCGTAATCCTGTTGGCTGCCCCTATACCAATGACAGACCCCAGCTTCAAACCATTATCCATGCAGAATTTATGTAATGAAGCAACTACCTCTTCATCCTTGTCAATCCTCAAAAAATACTTGCTGCCTATTTTTTTATGCTTCATATCCTCATCCCTTTCAGATACATGTATCAGACTTTTGAACTTATTATGACTCAAATATTCTTTTATGTCAATATTGCAGCAATAGGGTGTATTTATCCCTCCACTTTCTCTACAAAAATCCGCTTCTTTAGTGTATAATGATAGAGTGATTTTAATATTTGGAGGACGCTATGATAAAGATTGATAATGATACGGTAAGATTTGAGGGCTACGAATTGGAAAATCTGGTGGTTTTATTGGAGCAGGTAGTAAGTAATTCAATTATAGATTCCGACAGCAGGGAATTCGCAATCTCCTTCTTAAAAGCATTCAGTAATTGCTTCGGTGAAGATGTGATTAAGAAGTTCAACTCAATTAAAAAATAGGGTTATTATATATAAGAAGTATGCGACATGTCTGAAGTTTGCAGTTATCCTGCAGAGCACTAGCCTTATATCCCGACTCGCACGGTATTAGCTTTGGACAG
>DAOLPD010000123.1:0-9266 GCA_035417425.1 Bacillota bacterium | reverse complement strand
CATAAATCGGTGCATATTCCCCGAGAACTTCATAGGCCTTTTTCTTTCCGTCGCAGGTAGTCTCACCGGTCAGCAAATCACAGGACTGGAAGTACGGACAGGTTCCGCTGATTTTTGCGCCTACAATAGCCTTTACCAGGGGACACAGATTTCGAGGCAGTACTTTTTCGCCGTCCTCAATCCAGAATTGCGAGCCTCCGCAGAGCCCGACCCCTATGGCCCCTGCCGCAAGTATCAGCTCGTCGGGCACAAATACACAGAAGGTTCCTACTACCTTTCCTCCGGCCTTTTTATGGTCATCCAGCTCTTTTATCCTCAGCCCATGCACCTCAGAAACCACAAAGTTGTAATAATTCATCCCTTCAGGCCTGTTTTCCTGAATCAGGTATACTCCCCCGAATAATTGGGGCAGTGCCTCACAAAGCAAATCGTGTTTTTCGAGGTCCATTCCCAGGTTGCTCCAAAGCTCTCTGTAATCTGCCATTTTTTTACCCCCTTAACATAATTGAGGCACTATGGCGTATTTAATTGCCTATAATGCCTGTTAACATATTTATATTTTATATCATCGGATTCAGATATAATAATTGTTTTTCGCTATAATGCGGCATGATAGTATTTAAAATATGAATACGTCCCGTGCCTGAAGCGCTCCATTGAATTGTCCCCTGAGTTCTGTTAGAATCTATATATAAACACAGAAGGGACTATGCCATTATGAACTATATAATAGCTAAATTAAAAAATGATAGAACGAGATCTATCATTTTTATGATAATTGCAGCACTGCTGTGGAGTACGGGTGGCCTGCTGCTTAAAGGCCTGGATTTGAATCCGCTGGCGGTAGCCGGCTCCAGAAGCCTTGTAGCAGCACTGCTTATGCTTGCAATAATTAAGAAGCCCAGTCTGAAATTCAACATGTATAAGTTAGGTTTTGCCGTTGCCTTCGCAGCAACCATGATATTGTATATTGCGGGAAATAAGCTTACAGCTGCCGCAAATGCGATTATGCTTCAGTATACGGCACCTATTTATGTAGCCCTTCTGGGGGCATGGTTCCTCAATGAGCCTACCTCCAGGCTGGATTGGGTTGCTATTTTTTTGACGGTTGGAGGCATGTTCCTCTTTTTCCTTGATGACCTTACACCAGGAAACATAATCGGAAACATATTGTCAATATTAAGCGGAGTATCCTTTGCTTTCGTTGTGATGATGCTCAGAAAACAAAAGGATCAATCACCCATAGAGCTGGTATTCTGGGGCAACCTTCTTACTGCCGCAATAGGGGTTCCTTTTCTTCCGGGCTCTGCCCCGGACCGGTCAGACCTGGTTATGCTGGTTATTATAGGTTTGTTCCAGATCGGGCTGCCTTATGTGTTTTTTGCATATGGGACCAAACATGTTTCAGCCCTGGAAGCAGTATTAATACCTGTTCTGGAACCGATTCTGAATCCTGTGTGGGTATTCCTTATGATGGGGGAAAAACCGGGACGATTTGCACTGCTGGGCGGTTTCATAGTACTGCTTGCCATAGTCGGCAGGGGTGTAATCATTACTCTTAAGGTAAATAAGCACAGAAAAGATATTCAAACAGCTTATAATAAGGAACCTCCTTTATAACATTGAGGCTCCTTCTTTTGTATGTCCTGCCATTTTACCATACAATCCAAGAATTCCAGCGTTCTTTATCGTTCTGGGCGCCCATTCATCTGCACGCTTCATCAATTCCGTTTTAACCTCAGCTTCGGTTTTCTTCTGACTCTTCCAACCGATGATATCTAATTTCCTTTTCTTAATATCTATGCAAATTAAATCATCTTCATGAACCATTGCGATAGGCCCCCCATCCGCAGCCTCCGGTGAGACATGGCCAATTGCCGGCCCTCTGGTTGCGCCGGAAAAACGTCCGTCCGTGATTAGCGCTGTGGTTGAAACCAACTCCGGCCTGTTGTATATGGCTTCTGTTGTTTTAAGCATCTCCGGCATTCCCGCGCCTTTAGGCCCCTCATAACGGATAATAATGACATCACCGGGATTAATACTCCCATTTAATATGGCATGAATAGCATCCTCTTCACTATCAAAGGGTTTTGCGGGGCCTATATGAAAATGCATCTCCGGAACTGCTGCCGAATGTTTTACTACCGACCCTTCCGGTGCAATATTTCCCGTAAGTACTGCCAAGCCGCCTCCGGTATAATAAGGTTCATCCAGGCTCTGAATTACTTGTTCCTTCTTTAATCCGTAGTTTTTCATGTACATTTCTGTTCTCCTGAAATAGCCTTCATTCTCCAAATCCTCCAGGTTCTCGCCAACGGTTTTTCCTGTCACTGTCATTGCATCTAAGTGGAGGAACTCTTTTAAGGCCTTCATGACGGCGGGAACTCCTCCTGCAAACCAGAACAATTGTGTCGGCCAATGCCCGGCTGTTTTTATTCCGGCCAGAACGGGTATTTTTTGATGAATGCGATCAAAGTCCCAGGGAGTTATGGATATACCCGCCTGTCCGGCAATTGCCGGAAGATGAAGAAGGGCATTGGTAGAACCTGCAACCGCTGCGTGCACCATAATGGCATTTTCAAAAGCTTCCCGTGTAAGCACTCTTTGAGGTGTAATGCCTGCCGCTATAAGCTTCATCACCTGCCTGCCTGCTTTTTGGCTCATCTGATTAATCATCGTCATATTTGCAGGCATTAATGCATTGCCCGGAAGGGACATACCCAGTGCTTCAGACATTACCTGCATGGTGCTGGCTGTCCCCATATACTGACAGGCACCGCATGTTGGACAAGCATTCTGTTGATAATACATTTGTTCAGCTGTGCTCATCATGCCTTGGGCTGCCAGATCCGCTGCTTCATAGCATTTTTCCGCAGATATAAAATCGGGCCCCGGGGCCATAGATCCGCCGCAAAAGTGAAGGGCGGGAACCTCTAAGCGAGCCAGTGTCATAAGATGAGCCGGCACAGATTTATCGCAGGAAGAAAATGCAATTATCCCATCAAAAGGAACTGAGCGGGCATGTATTTCCATCATGGCTGACATTATATCCCTGGATAAGAGGGAATAATTCATCCCGTCATGTCCCGTGGCAACTCCGTCACAAATGTCCGTCACAGTATATTCTGACGGTTTTCCGCCATGCTTATAAATACTTATCTTAGCCTCATGAACAAGCTGGGCTAAATGCCTGCTGCCCGGATGGCTGTCACCATAAGAGCTTTCTAAAAGAATCTGGGGCTTGGATAGATCTTCCGCTGCCCAGCCGCTGCCCAGCCATAGAGGATCTATTTCAGGGCTGAGTTTACGACTTTTCTGACTATGTAACATATAACCCTCTCCCAAGTGTTTAATTTACAATGTGGGCCCGATGCGGTGAAAACCGAATTCTCTGTGACCCAGTCTTTCCGCCGCCACCAGTTCACCTTCTGCGACCCTTAATGCGTATGAAAAAATTTTTTTGCCTGCGTCCTCTATGCTTAATCCCTCGGATAGGATCGGTGACAGGTCTAAATCAATATTTTCCGCCATGTTTTGCGCTATATCCTTATTGGCCGTAATCTTAATTACGGGAGCATAAGCAAATCCCATAGGAGTGCCTCTCCCGGTGGTAAAAAGAACTAAATGGGCTCCTCCGGATACCAGTCCGCAGGTGCAGGCCAAATCATTGCCCGGTGTATCCATAAATGTCAGTCCCGGTGTTGTTGCAGCATACCCGTATTCGATGGCATCCGTAATGGAACCGGTACCTGTTTTGCAGATACCGCCTAAAGACTTTTCCTCAATGGTGCTCAAGCCCCCGTCGATATTTCCCGGTGACGGCTGGGCGCCCCTGATGTCCACATGCATTCTTTCGGCAGCCTTTTCAACGCTATTGACCTTTGCCTTTATAAAATCTCCGACCTGTTCATTCTTTGCCCGTCGAACCAAGATATGCTCAGCTCCCAATAATTCCGTAGTTTCTCCAAAGACAACCTTTGCCCCCATTGAAACGAACATGTCGCTGCATATGCCCACTGCGGGATTGGCGGCTATGCCCGAGGAATAATCGGAACCACCGCATTCCAGGCCCACTACCAGATGCCGGGGGGATATGGAGATCCTCTTGTCATATTTATTCATTATTCCATTTAATTCCCTGCAAAACTCTATACCTTGTGCAATAGCCCTGCTGGTTCCGCCTGTTTTTTGAATTTCCAGGGAAAAAACCGGCTTCCTGCTTTCTCTGATCCTGTCTGCCAATACCTGAGCACTGATTTCTTCACAGCCTAAGCCTACAACAACGACTCCCCCTACATTCGGATGAAAACCGGCGGCAGCCAGAATACGAAATGTCAATTCTGCATCGGCACCAAGCTGATCACATCCGTAAGGGTGTGTACAGACAATACTGCCCGGAACCTGACGGGCTACAGACTCTGCAACATGGTTGGCGCATGCCACAGTCGAAATCACCGCCAAGTGATTACGGATGCCGAAAGATCCGTCGGCTCTGACATACATTTTAATCTCCGGAACTGATTTGACCATGCAAGTCACCTCTCCCCCTTAAGCTTTCAAGGTTATGTATATGGACCCATTGCCCCTGCCGGATCACTGTTTTTGACCGTCCGATTCTTTCCCCGTACTTTTTTATTGAGGACTGTATATCGATAAATGTCAATGCAACCTTGTGCCCCCGGGGAATTCTCTCCAAAGCAGAAAAGGTTGATACGGCTGAACCGGATATATCCAGCACCGTGATGAGATCACCGGAAGCTGCATCATTCATCAGCGTTGCCACATTATCACCGGAATTCAATTGAAGCGCTTGCACCTCCATCACATCACCACCTGAAATTCAGAAGCTTTCCTGAAGCGTCAAACTGCAGTTCTTCCAATTCTCCTATGATATCCAGCCGGGTGTCGGACTGCACCTCTTCTATCAGTGCTTCAGAGACAGCCATTTCTTCAAGAGAGGATGTATTTTTGATATAAACCATCCTGACTTTTGAAAACTCCACTGCTCCCAACGTAGTTAAAGCTGATTCCAATGCCTCCCTGTCATCAGCAGCTACACAAGGGATAAAGCCCTGTTCGGGTGCCATTGAAGATATACAGTTGAATCCTGTCCTGTGCAAATCTATCGATTCAAAAACTTCCCGGGTCGTAATATCAGCCAGGCCTATGCCCACTGCATTACCGTGGGACTCCTCTGTAAGCCCCAATACAACGATCCTTGCAATTTGGGGCTTGTCCGGTTCCTTTTGCCCCCTGATACGGATACGTCCAATAACCTTTGTATCCATTCCGGTACCCGAGATGTTCTTTCCTATCTCCCCGACCGCCAGAACATCCAAATAGGTAAAGGGAAGCTTAATGGCAGATTCCTTATATTTAGCCAGCATAAGTTTTTCTTTTTCCACAATTTCGCCAGGTAAAAAAGCTCCGATCTCCGCTGTCTCGCTCTTCCAATTCTCCAGAATTCCCACAGCAAACAGCACCGGCAGCTTGCTTATCATAACCTCGGCCACTTCAGTGATGACCTTCTCATAGCCTTTGATAATGGCATGGGAATGCGTGGTATAAGCACCCTTTTCACTGCCTAAACCAATGGCAAACATTTTACAGATACCGCTCTCTATTTCGCCGCTAAAATCCGTATGGGCCTTTATCCTGTTAACCACTACCAGGCCGTCCATTTTCACGGCTTCGCTGTTACAGTATACCGGGACTCCAGATGGGGTTTCTCCAAGCAGTACCGTATCAATACAGCACCTGGCCGGAGCTCCTACGGATTCTTCAGTTATGCCAAGGCTGGCCAGAACCTCACGCTGGCCTTCCAGGGCACCTCCCCCGTGTGTACCCATTGAGGGAATGAGAATCGGATTACCCCCTGCCGCCTTAATATAGTCCGCAACAGTTTTTAATATTAAAGGAATGTTTTTGATTCCGCGGCTTCCCGCCGTGATACCGATATCTTTTCCCTCCAGATTCATTTGTCGAACCTTTATACTGTCCAAGGCCTGGCATACACCGGCATGGACATCTGCAAGCTCTTGCGAGGGCATATTCTGCTTGATCCTAATCATTCGGGGAAACACAATCATCACCCTTTCCTTAATGCATTCACTCCAATGTTTCCGCCGATCGCGTCACAGACATGATGATCGGATCAGAAAGGAGCATTGGAGTGAATACAATCACTTTGCAGTTAATTTTTCAAAGTATTTATCATGAAGTGTAATATTTCTTCATGGACTTTTCTACTTAGTTATGAAGTCCGCCCAAGGATCATTTATATAGCAAATTAGGCAAGAACATAGCTAATTGCGGTACAAATGCCACCAGTGCGCAAGCAATTGCACCGGCAAGCAGGAAAGGCCAAATACGGCTCACCGTTGCATCGAAGGAACATCCGGCAATACTTGCCGATATATTGATGCACTCCCCTAAAGGCGGAGTTGCCATACCGTGAGACTGAGTCATAGTAACGATGATGCCCAAATGAATCGGGTCAATTCCCAATTGTTGAGCAATGGGAAAGATAATCGGTGTCAGAATCAAAATAGCCGAAATCGTTTCCAATGCAGTTCCGGCAATAAAGAACAAAAGAAGAGCTAATCCAATAAAAATGTAGGTGTTATCCGTTATACCGGTAAACCATAAACCTAATTCTCTTGCCGCACCTGTCCTTGACAGCAGCCATGAAAATGCGGAAGACGCAGCTATAATCAGTAATACCATAGCTGTATTGATGGATGAATCTGCAAATACCTTGACAATTTTCTTAAAGTTCAGCTCTTTATAAATAAAAGTACCTGCAATTAATCCGTAAACAGCAGCTACTACCCCTGCTTCAGTAGGTGTAAAGACACCGCTGTATATTCCGCCCAATATGATGGCGGGGACCAGCAATGCCCAAATGGCATCCTTAAAGGAAAGCCAAACTTCTTCCCATGAGAAGACCCTGTTACTCTTATATCCGTGCTTCTTTGACTGATAAGCTACAACAACCATCAATGAAAGCGCATATACAATACCGGGTATGATACCGGCAAGGAAAATCTTCCCTATGGATGAGCCGGTGGCAACTGCATATATTACCATTGGGATACTGGGAGGAATGATGGTCCCTATAGTACCGGCCACGGATTGTACTGCAGCGGAAAACTCCCTTGGGTATCCTTCCCTTTCCATTTCAGGAATCAATGCTGAGCCTATGGCTGCAGCAGTAGCGGGAGCGGAACCTGATACCGCAGCAAAAAAGCACGAAGCCAGAATCTGAACATGAGCAAGGGCTCCGTTAAGAGTCCCAACTATTGACATGGCAAATCGCACTAAACGTGAGGAAAGGCCACCGACTTCCATCAACGCCCCTGCCAGCATAAAAAATGGAATCGCTGCCAGCGTAAAAGTGTTCGTTGATGAATACATCCTTTGTACCATTGCAGCAACCGGCAGGTCTGCGTAAAAAAAGCAAATGAGTGCAGCCCATCCAATAGCCAAAGCAATTGGCAGGCCGATAGAAAAAGTAATTGTCATGGTAATAACTACAACAAGCAATACATCCATTGTTACACCTCCCTCACACCTAATTTAATTTCCTGAATGGTCTGATAGATTACCCGTGCAATAACTAATGCGGAGCCTATCGGAACAGCCGATATGGGATAGGCAACAGAAACTCTCGTAACCGGCGTCAGTTGATTGTTTGCAATCTGCTGTGTCATGTAATTCCATGAGTAATAAGCAAGTAAAACGAAGAAAGCAATAGTCAGAATATTATTGGCAATTCTTACAATATGCTTTGCTTTTGGCGGTAGTTTGTCAACCAGGGCTTCAATTCCGATATGGGCACCCATTCGGAACGCATATGCTGATCCGCCGTATGTCAGCCATATAATAAGAAATGAAGATACTTCTTCCGCCCAAGCTATGGAACTGCCGAATATATATCGCAAAACCACATTGGAAAATGTGAACACTGTCATAAGAACCATTGATATCAGACAAATTGAGATTTCAATGTTTTCCCAAACCCAAATAATAGGATTGCCTGATTCTTTTTTGCTTCTGACATTGGATTCACTCATATATTACATGCCCCCTTTTTTTTGATTTTTTCATTCAGGTTTGCTGTGCAATATGCACAGCAAACCTGTTGATAAAAAGTTATCTTCCGGCGCCCTTGAGGAATCTGTCAAGAAAATCCTTGCCGATTTTGTCCACATATTCTTTATAAACATCCTTGGTGGCTTCCTGGAAAGCTTTGATCTGTTCCGGAGTCAGTATTGTCACATGCAGGCCCGCAGCCTTCATTTCCTCTATACTGTCGTTTTCCCTGTCATTAGCAAGTTTTCTGGAATAATCGCGCGCTTCGATAGCTGCATCCTTAACGATCTTCTTCTGCTCGTCAGTAAGCTTATCCCAAGTAATTTTACTGATGTATAAAGGAGAAGGATCATAAAAATGTCTGGACAATGTAAGATACTTCTGTACTTCGTAAAATCTGTTACTATAAATAAGAGCTACAGGGTTTTCTTCTCCGTCAACTACTCCCTGCTGCAGGGCACTGTAAAGTTCACCGAAAGGAATAGGTGTTGCGTTGGCACCCAATGCATTGACTGATGTCATATGTACAGGGCTGGCCATAGTTCTGATTTTCATTCCCTTCATATCTGCCGGTGATGTAATGGGTCGGACATTATTGGTGAAATTCCTGAAGCCGTTTTCCCACCAAGCCAAACCAATTAATCCTATAGGTTCAGCAAGCTTAAGCAGTTCATCTCCAACGGGCCCGTCATAAAATGCATATGCCTCTTCAGGGGATGCAAACATAAAAGGCAGGTCGCATGCCATATATTCTTTTACAAATGCTGTCATCGGTGCAGCCGATATGGTTGATAGGTCGATAGTGGCTGTCTGCAGTCCTTCAACATATTCCGGTTCCTCTCCTAATTCCGAATTAGGATGAGTAACAATACTAATTTGGCCATTTGTCTTAGCCTGCAAAATCTCATTCATTTTATTAAAACCATCCTGATAATGATGGCTGGTAGGTGCAACATGGGCAGCAACCAATGTTATTTTTTCTGCTTTTGGTTCATTTGAGGTAGTACCGGTGCTGTCTGTTTTTGCTCCTCCACAGCCAGCCAAACTTAGGGTCAATAATGATATTGTCAACAATATGCATAATGTTTTTTTCATAATTTCCCTCCTACCAATTTTTTACGTTTTGTAAAGTTAAATGAAAATTGAGGACCTGCCACACTTTCTGGTACAAT
>DAOLPD010000122.1:0-9268 GCA_035417425.1 Bacillota bacterium | reverse complement strand
ACTGTACAAAACCAGGGCGGAGCTTCCGGAGCAGTAGGTGCCAAGACTGTTCTTGATGCCGAGCCTGACGGCTATACTATCTTATTTACTGCTGAGTCCCTGGGAACACAGAGGGTCATGGGACTTTCAGAAATGAGCTATGCCGACTTTTCACCCATTATGGTTACGGTAAACGATCCGAAGGTTATTGTAGTGAATAAGAATTCCAAGTATAATACTCTTAAGGATCTGGTTGATGATATGAAAGCCCGTCCGGGCAAAGTGAAGATGTCCTATACCGGCCCCGGAGGTTCCGGTCATGTACAGAGCCTTATTTATAACAAGCTGGGCCTGGAGGCGGCACTGACTGCTTATGCCGGAGGGAGTGACTGCATTGTCGCTGTTCTTGGTGATCAGGTGGATTTCACAAATTCGAACTTCTCTACGGTTACAAGCTATATAGAAAGCGGTGATTTAAAGCTCTTGGGTATTTCTGCAGTGGATCGGCTTGATAAATACCCTGATGTTCCGACTTTCTCAGAAGTAATTCCCGGTTCCGAAAAATATTTCGGTACTCCTTTTACTCCGCTGTCCCTGCTGGTTGACAAGGATGTTCCGGCAGAAATTCAGGAGATCCTGAAGGAGGCAGCTGCTAAAGCTATACAGGAGCAGGAATGGAAGGATTATGTCGCCAAGAATTGTTTGGAGAAGCTGTATGAAAAATATCCCGATGAGGCTTCCGCAAATAAGTTCTTTTCTGAGTGGGAATCTCTTGTAAGCTGGCTACTTTATGATGCCGGAGCAAGCAAGTTCAGCCCTGAAAAATTCAATATTCCAAGACCTTAATTTAATTTATTTTTCATGACATGGAGCTTTTGCAGTTGTGGCAAACCGCTGGCAGAATCAATGCCGGCGGTTTCCGCTTCAAATTTTATAAAGGTGGAAGACTATAATATGGAAGAAAACAGGAAGAAAGATTATTTACGCAATAGTAATATTCAGGACGCCGTTTTATTCTTCATGCTTGCGGCGGCACTGATGGTTTATTCACTGATTAATCACTACAGTACGGCCAAACTGGAGTGGAAGCTGTCTCCGTACCTTTTCCCCGTACTGATTGCCGTCTTCATAGGAGCCTTATCCTTTTCACTTTTTTCTGATGGTATACGTCAGATTAAATCAGGAGAAAAAAGTCGGAAGAAAGCTGCAATTCATTGGAAAGACGTTTTATTTACCATAGGCGTATCCGTTGCCTATTTTGGAACCATGAGATTCCTCAAGTTTATTCCTTCGACTATTCTATTTTTAGTTGCTCTGTTTCTCCATCTGGGTGAGCGCAGGATATGGCTGATAGCAATAATCTCTGTTCTATTTTCTGTTTCAATTTATATAATATTCGGCGTTATGCTGCACGTCATGCTGCCATAGGAGGTGAGTATATATGTCAGGTTTTTTTGATGTAATATCTTATTTTTGGGATTTTCATTTTATCTGGATGGTATTCATTGGGTCGGTAGCAGGTCTGTTTGTGGGCGCTATCCCGGGCCTTTCTGTATCCATGGCAACAGCTCTGCTTGTATCAATCACATATTCCTGGAACACCGGAGACGCCATAGCCACAATCATGGGTGTTTATACGGTAGGAGTATTTTCCGGTGCAATCTCCGCCATTCTTATTAACATTCCCGGTGCCCCCTCATCGGTGGTTACTACCTTGGACGGATATCCCCTTGCTAAACGGGGAGAAGCGTATAAAGCGCTGAAATATGCTACTGTTTATTCATTTATCGGTACCCTGTTCGGTTTTGTGGTTTTATGGCTTGCTGCCAAGCCAATATCTGATATAGCACTAAAATTTACTCCAATGGATTATTTTCTCATAGCTCTCTTTGGACTGGCTGCTGTCGGTTCCCTGACTGCCAAGAGCTTTTCAAAAGGGCTTATCAGTGCCATGCTGGGCTTGATTATGAGCACGATAGGGATAGACTCAGTAATGGGTACTCCCCGGATGACCTTTGGCATCTATGATCTCCAGGCAGGTATCAACATAGTTCCTGCATTGGTCGGCTTATTTGGTTTTAATGAAGTACTAAGTGTTATTTCCGATGGTTTTTTAAAATCTGAGGTTTCAAATATGGTCAGAACTGTTGTAAAACTAAAGGATATGTTTAAACATTTCTTTCGTTCAATTTATTATGCCGTAATCGGCACCCTGGTCGGTGCGCTTCCCGGGGCAGGAGGGCCTGTTGCTGCTTTTTTAGCCTACGGTGAGGCTAAGAGAATCGTAAAAAACCCGGATGTTCCTTTCGGGGAAGGCCAGGTCGAAGGAATCGTGGCCAGCGAAACAGCCAACAATGCCTGCATAGGCGGTGCATTCATACCTATGCTGACCCTTGCCGTTCCCGGAGATGCAGTTACTGCAATTATACTGTCGGTATTTTATATTCACGGCCTGCAGCCAGGCCCTATGTTTATAAGAAACAGCCCCGAATTATTCCATGCCGTTCTGGCTGGCGGGCTTATAGGTTCTGTTTTTATATTGATCCTGGGTCTGCTGCTGGGACCAAGAATCAGCAGGATTATCAACATACCTAAGAGGATTCTTCTTCCAATCGTTACGGTGCTGTGTGTAATTGGAGCATTTGCATGCAATAACCGTATGTTTGATGTTGGGCTGATGTTTTTCTTCGGAATCCTGGGTTACTTAATGCGCAGGCGCGATTATCCGGTTGCTCCCATGATACTCGCTCTTGTGCTGGGCGGTATGATGGATAACAGTTTCCGCAGGGCAATTTCTTTGGCTTCCACTGAAGAAAACATGCTGGCAGCATTGTTCGGACGCCCTATTACCCTTGTACTGACATTATTTACAATCATTACAGTTGTATCAAATATTCCTGCTGTTAAGGGCTATTTTGATTCAAGGAAGAGTATGATGAAGCCTGAATAGTATTTGCTGTTTAACATTTAAGGAGAGATAAGGTAAATGAACAGACATGATATTATAAAAGCATCGGCTTACTTTGTAGAAAACTCGAAAGATAATTATATAACAAAGCATGCTGCCATTTCAGATAAAGTAGCGGGGATGAAAATTTTTGAGGAACCGATTTTTGCATTTGGTTCCGCTGATGATGAATATTTCAGCTTGTTGAAAAAACCATCGGTAATCGGCAAACACTTTTTACTTCCCAAAGAATGGCTTCCACAATCTGAAACAGTAATATCATTTTTTTTGCCCTTCAGTGAAGCCGTGAGAAAGGGTAACGCAGAAGATAGGGTATGGCCGTCAGAAGAATGGCTTCATGGACGTATTGAGGGTCAGATCATGGTGAATAGTCTATGTTTATATTTAAAGTCATTACTGACAAGCGCAGGATATGACTGTATTATACCTTCTCTAGACGAAAGATTTTGGTCAATAACCAAGCCTGAAAGCACTTCATCACATCCGGGAGTATCATTTTCAAGTAACTGGTCTGAAAGGCATGCTGCCTTTGTATGTGGACTTGGAACATTCGGGCTTTCTAAAGGTCTTATAAGCAAGAAAGGCATGTCAGGAAGAATCGGAAGCATCATAACAGAACTGTTCCTGCCTCCGGATAACAGAGAATACACAGGCATCTATGAATATTGTTCAATGTGTGGTACATGTGTTAAGAACTGCCCGGTCAATGCAATATCGATAGAAAAAGGAAAGAATCACAATCAATGCTCTGATTTTTTAAATAAAATATCTGCAAGATACAAACCCAGATATGGCTGCGGGAAATGCCAGGTAGCTGTGCCCTGTGAAAGTGAAATTCCATATTAAGAGATCTAAGAGCATTCAGAATACATATTGAGATTT
Source organism: Bacillota bacterium (assembly GCA_035417425.1). Lineage (GTDB taxonomy): Bacteria > Bacillota > Clostridia > Lutisporales > Lutisporaceae > BRH-c25. The sequence continues at coordinate 5,439 of DAOLPD010000122.1, read as the reverse complement.
TTTGCTTGTAAAAGTAAATTAAATATGTGGTAATATATTATTGAGATAGTCAGTAAAAGCTTCATGTAGGAGGAATTATGTTAAAAAAATCCGAAGAAAACAATGTCAGATCAATTAACAGGGCACTACAAATATTAAAATGCTTTAGTTGGAACGAAAGAAGATTCACTCTGACCGAGATTGCACAGAAAGTCGACTTGCCTAAGTCTACAACTTCCCGTCTGCTGGCAACACTTGAGAACGAAGGTTTTTTAAGAAAGGACGAAGGAAGTAATCATTATAAGTTAGGATATGAAATCTATTTTTTGGGGTTAGTTGCAAAAGAGAGCATGGATTTAGGAGAGATAAGCCGGCCTATCATGGAAGAAATCGGCCAGGCTACAAAGGAGACCATTAACCTTTACTTGCTGGATAATTTGGAAAAAGTATGCTTTATTCAAGTGGAGAGTCCCCTGGCTATAAAAAGATATGTAAGAATAGGGGAAAGATCTCCTATCTGGTATGGAGCTACCGGTAAATCCATATTAGCAAATTTGGATGAAAGCATTTGGTATGAAAAGTCAAAAGAACTGAAGAGATTTACGGAAAAGACAGTAGTCGATCCCAAGGAGTTCATTGCTGAACTCAGGACCATAAGAGAAAGAGGTTATTCCGTTAGTATAGGAGAGAAAGAACACGATGTAGGCTGTGTTGCTGCTCCGATTTTTGACAGCAGTAAGAAGGTTATAGGATGCTTGTCTATATCAGGGCCTCAATACAGATTCCCGCAGGATACGGATTATTTTGTAAGTCTGGTTGTAGACGGAGCACGGAGAATATCCAATAAGTTAGGTTATTATGAAAGCTACAGCGGCTTTGGTGAATAATCATGGCAGAGTTATGGGATATTTTAGATAAGGACGGCAGCTTAACCGGAAGAACTATCGAAAGAGGCAGGCCTTTAAAAGAGGGAGAATATCATTTGGTGGTTCATATTTGGATAAGAAACAGCAAAGGCGAGTATCTTATACAAAAAAGATCCTCACAGGTCGGCTTTTTGCCCGGAATCTGGGGCGTAGCCGGAGGTTCGGCAGTTAGCGGCGAAAGCAGTCTGGAGGCTGCATTGAGAGAAGTAAAAGAAGAGCTTGGGCTAAGCTTTGAACCGGATACTTTGAGGAGACTATACAGGGTCAGATATAAAAGTGTTTTTTCGGATTTATGGTTTGTTTGCCGGGATATCAATCTTGAAGATGTCAGAATACAGAAGGAAGAAGTCAGTGAAGTGAAATATGCCTGTATAGACGAAATATTGTCAATGATAGAAAGGAATGAGTTCATTAACTTCGCGGAAGCTTATATGAGCTTTTTGGTGAACCCTTGCAGCTGTTAAGCACATAATGAGGAGTGAATGCAATGAATGAATACTATGTTGCCGTTTTTGATTCCACGCACTATGCTTTGAAGTTTGAAAAGGAAGTAAAGGACTGGGGTTTTACCATAAGCATCATGCCGGTTCCCAGGGAAATAACCGCTAGCTGCGGAATTTCAGCAAAACTGGAAGCCGGAGAGATTGAAAGTATTATGGCACTTGCTGCCAAAGAAAACCTTAAGGTAGCCGGCTATTATCATGTAGAAGTACAAAATGGCAGGAAAGTATACCATAAAAGCATTTAGTTGTTTTTATGGTATACTTTTTGGCTGTAAATGCACTTTACATATAATATAGGAAGAATTAAACTATAAGTTGTGTCTGTATTATTTAATTGTGCCATGGATGAATATCAAATACGATTTGGAGGAAAAAAATTGGGTGATAAAAGGAAGATAATAATAGCTGTTGTGATTGCGGTACTTCTGGTTGCGGCAGCCATATACGGCTTTACATATAACTTTCTGAACAAAATAAGTGTGGAGGAGGGTGCAGAAGGCTATCCGGTACCGGAAAAAAGGGTAAATGTCGTAGTTATGGGTGTGGCAAACGGTCTTGCGGATACAATAATGCTGGCAAGCTTCAACCCTGAAGATGGAGCGCTGGATGTGCTTTCAATACCCAGGGACACATATATTGAAAGAAAAGGACATAAGACTTCTGCAAACAACAAGATTAACTCTTCCTATGGAAGAGGAGGAGCGGATAATGTGGTCAAAAGTGTCGCATCTCTTACGGGAATGGATGTACATTATTTTGTAGAGGTGGACTATGAGGCTGTCAAAGAATTGGTTGATGCCATGGGCGGTATTAAGGTGACTGTACCTATGGATATGAACTATGATGATCCGGTTGATGGTTTGCATATACATTTCAAAGAAGGGGATGCAGTAAGCAAGGGCGAGGATTTATTAAAGCTCTTAAGATACCGTAAGAACAACAAGGGCGGCGGCTATAAGGACGGAGACCTGGGCAGGGTGAAGATGCAGCAGGAGATAGTCAGATTAGGTATTGAAAAAGTAATGAGGGGCAACATAGTTACTAATTTTCTTAAGCTTCAGGAGCCTATTAAAAAATATGTAAAGACAAATATGTCACCAAAACAGATGATGTACTATATTACCAAAGCAAAGAAGATAAAAAAGGAGAATATCAGCATACAGACAATACCCGGCAGGGCAGATACCATAAACAAGCTGTCCTTTTATGTGGTAAACAGGGACAAGATGGATGAGATGTTAAAGCCTATATTAGAAGAAAACAAGTAGAAAAATACGGTTTATGAAGTGCACCTCAAATGTTAGACAAAATAACTGACGTTTGAAGGTGTATTTTTTTACTGTTTGACTTATTCCGGATGTTTAAATATACTAAAATTAGCACAATATTACAAGGGGGTTATTGTATTGTTTAAAAATCTCACCGAGGTCAAGGAATTTTGTAATTCGAAGGGCATTAAAATAGTAGACTTCAAAATTACTGATTTGACAGGGAGATGGCATCACCTCTCCATCCCGGTGACCAGGCTGAATGAGAAAGTACTTGAAGAAGGTATAGGTTTTGACGGTTCCAACTATGGTTTCAAGACTGTAGAAAAGAGTGACATGGTTTTTATACCGGACTTGAATACGGCTTTTATTGACCCGTTTTGTGAAATTCCAACTCTCAGCATGATAGGAGACATTTATGCACTTGAGGGCGGGATAAGGCGATATGAGGGGGATCCAAGATATATCGCAGAAAAGGCTGAGAAGTTCATGATTTCTACCGGCATAGCAGATGAGAATATTATAGGACCGGAATTTGAATTTTATTTATTTGACCAGATAGCTTATGAAAGCAGGCCGGAGCACCAGGAGGTGGCAATAGATTCGGCCCAGGCTGAATGGAACACAAATGACCAGTATGAAAAAAACCTTGGCTATAAAGTAAGGCATAAGGGCGGATATCATCTGGCGCTTCCCTATGACCTTACAAATGACTTGAGAAGCAAGATGACAGTTATGCTTGAAGAGTTCGGTATGCCCATAAAATATCATCATCATGAGGTGGGAGGACCGGCACAGGTCGAACTGGAAGTAGAGCCGGGGAAGCTGAAGGATATGGCAGATAAGACATATTTGCTCAAGTATGTGGTGAAAAATTTAGCAATACAAAACGGCAAGAGTGCCACCTTCATGCCTAAGCCTATTTTCGGCGAAGCAGGAAGCGGAATGCATGTGCATATGTGGCTGTATAAGGATGGAAAGCCTTTATTCTATGATAAGGATGGATATTCCGGCCTCAGTCAGACAGCCCTGTATTTTATCGGAGGACTTTTGAAGCATTCGCCCGCATTGTTAGGTTTTACGAGCCCGAGCACAAACTCATATAAGAGGCTGGTTCCCGGTTATGAGGCACCGGTAAGCATATGCTTTGCAACTGCAAACAGAAGCGCTATCGTAAGAATACCGGGCTATGGCAATACACCTGACAGCAAGAGGTTTGAGTTCAGATCTTCCGATGCCACATGCAACCCTTACCTTGCTTACTCAGCACTGCTGATGGCAGGCCTGGATGGCATAATAAACAAAATTGATCCTGTCAGGGAGGGCTTTGGGCCATACGATGTAAATATATATGAGCTTGATGAAGAGGAGAGGAAGAAGATAAAAGGACTGCCGAAGAACCTTGAGGAGGCTATGGAAGCTTTACGGCAGGATCATGAATTTCTGCTGGAAGGCGGAGTATTTACAAAGAGCCTTATAGAAACATGGATAAAGAACAAGATAGAGAAGGAGCATAAGAAGATGAGCATAATTCCTCATCCGGCAGAATTTGAGCTTTATTACGACCTGTAGTGCTTGAAATCGGAGCGTTGCATGAAATATAATATATTCTGGGGGTGATTGCATGAATGAATCTGTGAAAAAAACAATAGAAGCTTTGGAAAAACATAATATGAAGGCATCATACTTTGATGATTCCGAAACGGCAGTATCCTATTTGATGGATAAAATCGAGGATAGAGCAACAGTAGGAATCGGAGGATCTATGACCGTATACTCACTAGGTATACCCCAGAAGCTTATCGAAAGGGGCAACAAGGTATATTTCCATTGGCTGGAGAGTACTCCTGAAGGAATGGATTATGCAAGGGACAAAGCAGAAAAAGCCGATGTATATCTGTCCAGTACAAATGCCCTGACCGAGGACGGAAAACTGGTTAATATTGACGGCTTGGGCAATAGGGTAGCATCAATGATTTTTGGGCCCAAAAAAGTATTTGTTTTGTGCGGAGTCAACAAGATAACAAAAGACCTGGATGCAGCTTTAAAAAGGATTAAAGAGAATACATATAAAAATGCAAGAAGGCTAAAGCTTGATACCCCATGTGCGCATACCGAAAAATGCAATGACTGCAACAGCCCGCAGCGAATGTGCAGCGTTACCACAATTATTGAAAGAAGGCCGTACAAGACAGAATTTGAGGTAATTATTATAGGAAAAGAACTGGGGTATTAATCAGTATCAGCTTGAAGCAGGGATATCGCAAAACTAATAAATAGTTAGCGATATCCCTTTTTGCATTTTACTAATAATGCGACATAACTGAAGTATACATAACCCTCCGCAAGAGACAGTATAGTATATCGAGGCACACGGATTATGATTTTGACAGGCCTATACTATACAAGCTCTTGCTTGGTTATGCAGACATATGTTTACGTCGCATAATGCTTCTATATATGAAGTGATTTTTTTGAAATAATATTTAAAAATATTAGTTATAGGTTGAATGAAGACAAATTATATTGTAGAATAAATATGGATTCTACAAAAATTTTAAGCTGTACAAAATATTTTGAGGTGAAATAATGATTAAGAATTTTAATGAATTACTGGAAACGGCAAAAAGCCAGAAAAAAATGAAAATTGTTGTAGCCGCAGCTCAGGATGAAGACGTAATCAAGGCGGTAAGCCAGGCAAAGGAAGCAGGTATTGCAGAGCCGGTGCTGGTAGGAGATAAAGCAAAAATACTCGAAATCATG
>DAOLPD010000121.1:0-9348 GCA_035417425.1 Bacillota bacterium | reverse complement strand
AATCGTCTTTGATCCCGGAAAGAGCCAGGACAGCTCAATAACAGTAAGGCTCTCGAATAAGGAATTGCCGGTCACATTAGACGAGAAGGGCTTTTTTGACCTGAGAGCAGCTAATGTCCTTCCCTCGGATATCGCTTCCTGCAAGCTTACATTTGACGGCTGGGCGGTTATATCAAACAGTATTGAGCCGACGGTGGAATTTCAGGCTCAGGCGATCAGAATGCCTGTTTCCTATGAAAAGACCGTTGAGAATGGCAAGCCGGCGGATGTGACACATGTCAGTGAAAGAGTAATCATAACCAATATGAGAGGGACAAAGCAATATACAGGAGCTGCAGATTTTATTGTAAACGGTTATACCCAGGAAGCAGCCGGATGTTATATAATCAGCCCTGACACCGGGCTGCCCATTATGACGTCCTTCGGGCTGCCTGAGCAAAAAAAGTCAGTAGAGCTCATCGCGATGAAGGATGATGATACTGAAAGCCTTGGATCATCATATTTCGTCAATACAATAGTAAAGAAATGGTACTGGGAGCCGAAGCCTTCCAAAGCATCTGCGACCAGGAATCTTACGAACATAAAACTGATCCCTGCTGTTAAGCCGGAATCAGTGGAGCCAACGGCAGTCATCCCGGGCATCCGGATACAGTCCAAGGAGATGGATATCCCCGAATTACTGCAGGGAGCTCCTCAGCATATTATAACGCTGCTCTATGATGATCTTTTCGACAGTTATGAGGGCTATAAATATGATATATATTCCGATTTGGTTGACGGCTCCTATACCATAAGGTGGGATGACAAAATAGTCATAATCTACGAAGGAGCTGAAATCATACTTGAATACAAGGACGACAGAAAAGAGACTGAGGGTGATTCCAAATTTGAGACCCTTACAGGGGATTGGACAGGTAAAAATGTTGAAATGATGCTGAACAGATACATGGAGAAAATGGGTAAAAGCCTTGTGTTCCCAATGCCCGATGAAATGATAAAGCAAACTATTAAATAGATTACAAAGAGGATGAGTGCCAGGCTGACAGCCTGGCACTTTTACTCTCCTTCTATTGTTTCAACGCTTTCAAAGGCTAAAAGTCAATATTACAGTTAACCCCTTTGGCATGTGGGACAATAATAAATACTTCCGCCCAGATAAGCCTCTTTTTTTATGATATCTCCGCATGTACTGCATGGCTTACCCGATGTATTTTTACTAAGTATTGTCCTATATCCCCCAAAACGGCCAAACAAATCACGTTCTGTGTCCCTGCCGCCATTGGCATCCATTCCGGCAAGCGTTGTTTTTATAGAGTGATAAAGAATATGTATATCTGGATCAGTTAGTGTATTCAACCTTTTCTTCGGATGCAGCTTTGCATTAAAAAGTATATCCTGCAAAACGCCGTTGCCAAATCCGGGGATACGCTGCTCCGTTGCAAGAAATGCCTTTAAGGAAAGACTTTTGGCACTTTGGCTCATAATATTATCGAAATATGCTTCATCAAAACCTTCAGAAAAAGGATCGGGTTTCTCTTTTGCCGTAAGATAATATGGATTGACATATTCTCCGGAAGGAAATGCCCATAATCCGCCGTACATCTGTACAGATCCTACTATTGATGAATGATCCTCAAATTCAATATGCAATTGATGCCTGGCAGGCAGCTTATCACCCTCGTGAAAGAAAGTGACATTAACACCCTCAGCCAGAAGAACACGTGTATTATCAGCCTCTATTTCAATGAAACTGCCGTATCTTGCCGCCTTGCCTATGACTTTACCATGCAGCAGTTCATGATAAGCCCGTGGGTCTCCATAATACCAGGCAAACTTGTGAGGATGCTGTGCCGCAGTAACATTTACTATCCTCTTGCCTATTATAGTCTCATTCAATTGCCGAGCTATTGTACTGGCTTCCGGAAGTTCTATCATGAGGGCATTCCTCCTTTGTAACCACAAAATTATACTTTTATGCCAATAGTATCATAGCAGAATACTGATTTCAATGATTCAAATCTGATATTGCAGCTGCCTGACTCTTATTTCAGTTTGCCTCTGCAATCCACCGGGATTTCATCTATTACCTCTCCCCCTGAAACAATATAGGCTGTTTCATGCAGATTGACCACAGGGCATATATGATTGGGAATGATCTCCACTTTGTCACCGACTCCGATTGAATCATGAAACTCCTTGTCATATATAATTGCATGTTCATCATATACGGCATGTATGCTTACTCTCGGCCATCCTTTAATCAAGCCCAGGCCTTTTGTTGCAGTAAAGCCTTTATTTCTGGTTTGCGCAGTAAGCCCCTTGGCTCCGACATCAGTAATCACCCGCTCCGGAGTAGGCAAACTGATTACGGTAGTCAGGACAGTTGCGGCATTGCGTTCAAAACTTCCGTATGCATTTCCCTGGGACGCATCCATGAAAATATATGTGCCGGGCCTGATTTCAGTTACTCCGTCCAGTATGGGAAAATCATGCATCATGGAGGGGGTGGAGCCTATACTGACAGTTTCCAAATGGAAGCCTGCTACCGCTGCCAGTTGGGCAAACCGGAGTGTTCTTTCCTGTGCTTTCAAATGGATTTCCTTACATGCCTCCACATTCTCCGCTGCATAGGAATGACCGTCGTGGGAGAAAACCCCTTTTAAATATATGTTCTTACATTTCTTCAAATGATTAATAAGCTCAACAAACGCAGCTTCTTCAATAACGCCGGAACGCTGTTCTCCCACTTCAATCTCGATTAGTACAACTGCCTGCTTTTTACTGCCTGTAAAAGCCTTCTCAATCATATCTGCCTGCGGGATGCTGTCAAGCCCGAAGGATATATCGATGGTTTCAGCCAACTTGCGGATTCGGCGCAGTTTTTCTTCCCCGACTATCTCATTTGCAATGAATATATCTCTCAGCCCTTTGGCTGCCATGACTTCCGCCTCACCAACCTTGGCTACGGTAATGCCTTTTGCTCCGAGCTCCTGCTGTAAAAGAGCCAGCCTGGACATTTTATGGGTTTTAGTATGAGGCCTCAGTGCCACATTGCAGCGATTCGCATAATCCTGCATCCTTCTGCAATTACTTATCATTATATCCTTATCAATTAATAATGCCGGTGTATCCAATTCCCGATAATTCATTACATTCCCTCCTTTTTAAGCCGCTTCAGTGATCAGATTTGAGGCCTGCTCCGCACATGGGAATCAGGCAATCAGATGTCCGCCCGTTTAATTCACAATACTTCAGATAGGCTGCATATGTGGCTGCTGTTGTATGCTCACAGTAAATACCCTTTGCGGCAAGGGCGGCTCTGGCTTCCAGAATCCGACTTTCCGGAGCTGTGATCATATCAATTTTATGCTTGTATGTATATTCCAGGATTTCCTCACCCCGCATCGGTACACCTACAGCAATTCCCTCCGCCATCGTCGGCCGTGGTGTTATCCTGGCCGGGTGCTTTTCTCCGGTAATAACTGCCTTTGCAAAAGGATCGCAGTGCTCACTTTGTACTGCTATGATGTTCGGCATTTTGTCAATGACGGCACTCTCCAGAAGTTCTTCCAATGCCTTTACAATACCAATGAACAGCGTACCGTTGCCAAGGGGTACAAAAAGATTCCCGGGGATTCTTTTCATCTGCTCATAGACTTCATAAATATATGTTTTTGTACCCTCGTAGAAAAAAGGATTATACACATGGTTTGCATAATATTTCCCTTCAGTATCCACTTTAGCTCTGCAGACATCCGCACAATTGTCTCTTGTGCCGGGAACGACATTTACTTTTGCATTGTGGGATTTAATCATATTGATCTTCTGGGGCGATGTTCCTTCGGGTACAAAAATCTCACAGCCGATACCTGCTTTTGCACAATATGCCGCCACACTGTTTCCGGCATTGCCGCTGCTGTCCTGCACAACAGAATCCACACCGATTGCCTTGCAGTGGGCAATCAGTACCGCAGCGCCCCTATCCTTGAAAGACAAAGTCGGCATGAAATAATCCATCTTCAGGAGGACATCTTCATTAAACTGAACAACAGGTGTCATGCCTTCACCCAGGCTGATTTCCTTCCAGTGTGCCCCTTCCAGCGGCATAAAAGCACGATACCGGAAAATGCTCCAGGTATCATGATCCACTAAAGGCAGGTCAAACTTCGGAGGTTTGTAATCTAATTTCCACAGGCCTCCGCAGTCGCACTTCGCTTTTCTTGTTGTGATCTCCGCCGCAGCGGCACACTTTGAGCAAATATATCTCATTTTTGGTTCACCTCTGCAATAGCTTCGACTTCCACAAGGCATCCGAAGTGGAGCTTATCGACAGGCACAACTGTCCTTGCCGGCTTGTGTTCACCGAAGAATTCGGCATAAACCTTATTAACTGTGTCCCACTGATCCATATCCGTTATATATATCCTGCACTGGACAATATTATTACGGCTGAGCCCGGCTTCCTTCAGAACACGGTCTACATTCTTCAAAGCAAGCTCAGTATGTGCTTCTATTCCGCCCTCCGGCACATTCCTGGTATCCGGATCTATGGATAGCTGTCCGGATATGTACAACATCCCGTTTGAAATGATTCCGGGCGTATAATGGCCTTTGTTCTTACCATGGTATTCCGGTTCAACCTTTTTCATATTCCCATCCTTTCTAAATACCGGCAAGTCAGCCTATCAGCTTATTGACCAAGCACGGCATTATTACTCCAACTGCAAGGCCTGACGATAAATACCCTGCTATGCCAATAGTAGCATAACAGGGCATCATATGTCGACATGGTAATTTAACCTCCTTCAAATAATCAAATACCGAATATTTTGCTGTTCCAATCGGGAAAATAACTTTTAGTATTAAAAGAGGTAATATGCATTCTTAACAGTGTGATAGCTTCAATTAACTATAAATAGAGGAGAAGCTTTATGGAAAGCAGATATATTAATTTTAATGAAAAGCGAATGTACATATTCAGCGAGCTTGTAAAGAGATACTGGAACGGAGGCTTGAAGACTGCCCATGACCTTACCGTACTGGCTGATTATATTAAGCGGAAATACGGCTTCAGCGATGCCGAAATGCCATTTATAAAGGATCATATAAGAGTGGCTATGGGATTGGATCCTAACGGAGGCGGCATGTTCACCAATGAACTGGACATAATTAAAGGTTTCAAGGAAATTGGCCGGCCTGTGGTTGCCAGGATTGAGGGCACCTGCAAGCATTGCGGAAAGTTGGATTGTGAATGCGGCAAATGCACACATATAGAAGCAGGCAAGTACGAGACCGGTATGTATAGCAGAAATAACGAACCTGTAATTTCCAACGATAAGTGTTTGAATTGCGGATATAGCGCTCCTGATTGTGATTTTGGAGCATTGGCTGACAAAATTGAGTTCATACCGGTTATTGATCTGCTGAAAGACGGAAAAACACCGGTCTTCGCTTGTGTGGCACCGGCGATAATCGGGCAGTTCGGAGAAAACATCAGTATGGGTATGCTGCGTACTGCCTTGAAGATGCTTGGTTTCAGCGATATGATTGAAGTAGCCATGTTTGCTGATATACTTACCATAAAGGAAGCCTTTGAGTTTAACCATCTGGTAAAGCGCGAAGAAGATTTTTTCCTGACAAGCTGCTGCTGCCCGGTATGGTTCAACATGATTAAAACTAATTACCCTGACATCTATAAACACCTGTCACCGTCCGTGTCACCGATGATTGCTTCGGGCAGAATTCTGAAAAAACTATATAATAGCGCCAAGGTTGTATTTATTGCACCCTGTATTGCCAAAAAGGCTGAAATTAAAGAACCGGACTTAAAAGGAGCCATAGATTATGTCTTGAATTTCAGGGAACTGAAAGAAATATTCAATGCACTAAATATTAATCCGGAAGGGCTTCCGGCAGATGAAAAAGATCAGGCATCCTTTGGAGGCAGAGTATATGCAAGAACCGGAGGCGTAAGCTTTTCTGTCAAAACGGTGGTCAATAGGCTTGAACCGACAAGAGTCATTAAGCTTAAAGCAAAAAAGGTTGATGGTGTAAAAGAATGCAGGAAGGTACTGGATGATCTGCGTGACGGCAGAAGAATCAATGCCAACTTTATTGAGGGTATGGGCTGTGCCGGCGGGTGTGTAGGCGGCCCCAGAACCAACATCGATGTGGATAAAGCAACGAAGCTGGTTAACGAATTTGGTGAAGATTCATTTATTTTGACTCCCTTTGACAATTTAAATGTTATGAAAATCTTAAAGCAACTGGGTATAAACTCTATTGAAGAAATTATGCAAAATGAGGAAATAAACAAAATATTATCCAGGGAATAAAGGACACTAAGATTCTGCCATTATGCTCATGACAATCTTCATAAGAACTACATATCTCTATGGCATTATTATAACATGCTAATGCTTTTTTCATTTTTTAAGAGCGGTTCTTTGCAAACCGCTCTTGTTTTTACTTCTTACCCTATTCCTTTATATTATCTGCAAATTCCCTGCAAATACCTCATAGGCCTCCGCCAAACTTTTTTTACATAGTTGATCATTCCATTTTAAACCGTTTTTTGATCTTACCGCTTTCTCCATTATAATTAAGAATATACTCCTTGCTTTCAGGTACCGGGAATATAAGCAAGCCGATGGCCTCTTCGCCGGGAGCCAAAGCTAACGGATTTAAACGTTTCTGCATGGAATCCGTAGCTCTGGAATCATAGCTGACAGCGGCTTTGCCGGGAACCGACAGGGTGAATTCTTCAGGTTTTACCTGTACTGCTGTTGTACCTGAATTGACAAGCTTTATATACACCCACACATATTGCAGGCTCCTATCCTCAGGATAAATGGGCCTTCCAAAACTGTGAATTACCGCATCGGATGTCATTGTCCTTGATATGGCTACCCCCAGAGTGCCTTTATCGTATTTATATTCACCCATGCTTTCCACAGTCTTTTCCCTAAGAGCTATAGCTATTGACGCGGATACCAGCAAAATAAAAGCAATTGGCAGAATAACCGCCTTCTTCAATTTAACCACCCCACACACATTTCCTTACAAAAATACCCTGCCATGCCAATAATAGCATAACAGGGTATCATATTCAATTATTCGACATCTGTTCTACTCTACAGTCACGCTCTTTGCCAGGTTCCTGGGTTTATCCACGTCGCAGCCTTTTTCCACCGCCATGTAGTAGGCCAGGAGCTGCAGGGGCATTACTGCCACCACAGGAGCCAGGATATCGGAGACTTTGGGGATATAGAGGGTGTAGTCCGCCACCTTCTCAACCTCTGTATTGCCTTCCTTTGCTATGGCGAATACGAAGGCCCCTCGCGCCTTTACCTCCTTTACGTTGCTCACCATCTTCTCGTACAGCTCATCCTGGGTGAGGACTGCCATAACTATCGTGCCCTTTTCTATAAGGGCTATGGTTCCGTGCTTCAATTCTCCGGCTGCATAAGCCTCAGAGTGTATATAGGATATCTCCTTGAGCTTCAGGGAACCTTCAAGGGCTACGGCATAATCTATTCCCCGGCCCAGGTAGAATATATCCCTGGCGTTGGAATTATGAGTCGCGAATTTCTGGATGGTTGATTTATATTTGAGGGTTTCCTCAACAAGTTCGGGAAGCCTTCTCATTTCATCCTTTATTGATTCAATTTCCTCATCCTTCAGGGTACCCTTCAGCTTAGCCATATACAATGCGATTATATAGATTGCTATAAGCTGGGTTGTGTATGCTTTTGTAGATGCAACAGCAATCTCGGGCCCCGCCCATGTATAAAACACGTCATGGGATTCCCGGGCTATTGAGCTTCCTACCACATTGACTATGCTGAGTATCCTGGAGCCTTTCCTTCTGGCTTCCTTCAAAGCTGCCAGAGTGTCCAGGGTTTCTCCCGACTGGCTCACTATTATCGTCAGGGTTTTTTCATCCACTATGGGATCCCTGTATCTGAATTCCGAGGCTATTTCCACTTCTACAGGAATTCTTGCCAGCTTTTCTATTACGTATTTGCCCACCATGCATGCATGATAAGCTGTTCCGCAGGCAACCATATAAATTTTATTAAAATTCTGCAGTTCTTCCTTCGTAAGCTTTATGTCATCCAGCTTTATACCGGCGGAATCCGGCAATACTCTTGAGGTCATGGTATCCTTCACAGCTTTGGGCTGTTCATGTATCTCCTTTATCATAAAGTGCTCAAAGCCGCCTTTTTCAGCTGAAGCAACATCCCAATTCACTTCGAATACTTCTTTGCCGACCTCCTTGCCGCTTTCATCAAAGAAGCTGATTCTGTCCTTTTCTACCACTGCAAGCTCTTTCTCATTCAGCAGATATATCCTTCTTGTATGGTTCAGTATTGCAGGTATGTCTGAGGCAATGAAATTTTCACCGTTTCCTATTCCTACTATCAGGGGATTTTCCTTTCTTACGCATATTATTTTGTCAGGCTCCCTTTTGCTTATCACGGCAAAGGCATAGGACCCCCTGATTTTTTCAAGAACCTTCGTTACTGCCTCAAGCAGGTCATCCTTATAGAAGTAATCCACATAGTGCGCCAGTACCTCTGTGTCAGTCTCTGACCTGAATGTGTACCCCTTCTCTATAAGCATGCTCTTTATGCTCATGTAGTTCTCAATTATACCGTTGTGAACTACTGCAATATCTCCGGAACAATTGGTGTGGGGATGTGAATTCATATCGGAGGGCTCACCATGGGTAGCCCATCTTGTATGCCCTATCCCCAGGCATCCGTCCATGGTCTCCTTCTTCAGATGCTCTTCAAGTACAGAGAGCCTGCCTTTATACTTCCTTACCTCTATGCTTTCCTTCGTATATACCGCCACTCCGGCAGAATCATAGCCCCTGTATTCAAGCTTATGCAGCCCTTCCATCAAAATGGGCACTGCGTTTTTATCTCCTATGTAACCGACGATACCGCACATATATAAAATCCCCTCTCAAATATGGCATTTAACTCATTTTTTCCTCTATAAGCTTAGCCAGAGCTGCAGCATCTTCCTTTATTTCCGCCTCGTTTGCTCCCTCCAGCATAACCCGAACCAAGGGCTCTGTACCGGAAGGCCTTATAAGCACTCTTCCCCTGCCCTTGAGCTTTTTCTCCAGGCCTGCTATCATTTGAGCGATGTCTTCATCCTTCATATACTTATCTTTGTTCTCATTCTTCACCTTTGCGTTTATCAGAACCTGGGGCAGTTCTTTCATAATGGAAGCAAGGTCGGACAGCTTCTTGCCCGTTTCCTTCACAACGGCCAGCAGCTGCAGGGCAGTCAAAAGCCCGTCTCCGGTAGTATTATGATCAAGGAATATTATAT
>DAOLPD010000120.1:0-9394 GCA_035417425.1 Bacillota bacterium | reverse complement strand
TTTTTGTTTTCAAGGATTCTCTCGAAAATTTTATACTTTGTCTTCAGTCTGAAACTTGTGCAAACAAGTTTTTTATTTTGTATTTTATAAATGAATACAAATGGCACGAAACATTATATAGGACTTAAGAACTATACACAAGGCTTGAGACTTATTTATGAAGATATTTTAATTTAAATTGCTTATAGGTATAATAATACTGAAAATGATGCCGAATTATGTATAGAGGGGGGATTTTTTGCTGTGAACAGGATAAATTTTAAGCTTAGAACTCTACTGTATTTTTTAATAGTATCAATAATCCCCTTTACGGTATCATGGGCATTTATCTATGATTCTTATGACAAAAAAATGCAGCAGGATTTTAGAAGCTTTAACCATATGTACATAAAGAACCAATTCAGCAAAATCGGACAGCAGCTTTATCAACATGAAATCGGATTAAAATCAGTTGCTCAGGCATATAGTTTTTTGGATCCCCAGACCACCGACATTAATGCTTTTCTAAGAGATCAGAACAGCATAAATTTATATTTCAGGAACTTATGTATTATTATGCCCGACAATTCAGTCTATACAGGCAATCCGGGCTATATAAAGCCTGATATCAATTATACGGCACTGTTCAGCTATGTTAATGCAAGAAAAGCCCAGGAACTGGTATGGCTTGAACCATATAATGAACCCTTGAGCGGAATTCAATGCGTAGGGATGTCCATACCCTTGCTGGATAATAAAAACAATGCTTCAGGGGTATTGGTCGGAAACATATCTTTATGGGTTTTTGAAAATATGTTATCCAATGCAAAATACCTGCCTTATACAGAGATATTTCTTATCAACCCATCAGGCTATATAAAGTACCACAGCGGCAATAAGTACAGCGAAATTGTCAATGTAGCTGATGAAGACTTTTTACTTAGTCCTGCGGCAGATTCCATACTCAAACTTGATGAAGGCTATAACGAATTCAGTTATGCCGGTAAAAACTGGATCTGCAGCTTTTCTGCAGTCAATACCGCCGGATGGAAGGTCCTTTCCCTTATAGATTCTCAAATGCTTCAAAGTACCTTTGGCGTTATGAATCAAAATACCAGCAGATTTATCATATCTTCGGGAGCATTTTGTATTCTTATGGGAATTGCGGCTTCATTTTTTCTGTCCAATTCAATAACAACTCCGCTTATAAAACTGAGGGATGGAGTTAAAGCAATTGCAGAAGGCAATTTGAATAACAGAATTATAGTAAAAGGCAATGATGAAATAAGGGAAGTGGCCGATGCTTTTAATGAGATGGCAAGTAATCTCGATAAAACATATACTGACCTGGTTAAGAGGACAGAAGAACTATACTCCAACAATATAGAGCTTCATAATATTAATATTGAATTGGAAGCCTCATACGGACAATTAGGGGCGACAGTCGCACAGCTTAATGAGTCGGATGCGCAGCTCAGAAGGAAAAACAATGAACTGCAGACCCTTAACAGAATAAGCAATGCCTTGAATTCTACAATGGATTTGAACAGCATGCTCATTACAGTTGTCAACCAGGTCACTGAAATAACCGAAGCATTGGCTTGCACAATAAGGCTTATCAAAGATAAAGAGCCGTACAAGCTTGAACTTAAAGCACTGAAAGGTATAAATGCCGAGATGTATGACATAGGTACCATTGATATAAGGGAAGATGTGATAGGCAAAGCGGTGAAGACGGGATCTATATATATAATAGATCTTGATAATGAGAGAGTTCCTCATGAATACTTTATTAGGCTGAATAAAGAACATGATGCCAAATGTATTGTTTTTACCCCTATTATGGTTAAATCCAAGGTGATAGGTGTCTTGAGCATTACCCTGAAGCAGATTCCCAGCGAGGAGCTTATTGAGTTCTTAAATTCATTGACTAACAGTATTGCCATAGCCATAGACAATGCAAAAGCCTATGAGACTCTGAAGCAGTCATACCACAAAACTGTGCAGAGCCTGGTATCGGTAGTTGAAGCAAAGGATCAATATACAGAGAGTCATTCCATAAGAGTTGCCAAGTATGCTTCCTTTATTGCTTCTGAATTGAATTATCCAAAGAGTTTTATTGAAGATATATGGGTGGCGGGGCTGCTTCATGATATAGGAAAGATCGGTATCAGTGACTCAATATTGAATAAGCCCGGAGCCCTCACTAAAGAGGAATACGATATTATCAAGCAGCATC
This sequence comes from Bacillota bacterium, assembly GCA_035417425.1. GTDB lineage: Bacteria > Bacillota > Clostridia > Lutisporales > Lutisporaceae > BRH-c25. The sequence continues at coordinate 7,176 of DAOLPD010000120.1, read as the reverse complement.
CCGATATAGCCTATAGGATTGTATCCAAAATAGGCCTGAGAGAGAATGTCTTAAAGGCAATAAAGCATCACCATGAAAGATGTGACGGCAAAGGCTATCCTGATATGATAAAGGATGGGGAAATACCGATTATGGCTTCGATTATAAGTGTTGCGGATGCCTTTGATGCGATAACCTCCAACCGGCCTTACAGAAAATCAAGGAGTATGAAGCAGGGTATAGAGGAAATAGTCATGCACAGAGGCACACAGTTTGACTCAACTGTGGCAGAGACTCTGGAAAAGGCGTTTCTTACAAAACAGGATATTCTGAAGAAAATATATAACGATGAAGAAATTGAATTCTTCTAATGCTCAGAAATGAGCATTTTTTTTATTGTTAATTTACTATGATGTCTTATTATGCTAATATTTTGTTATACAGGAATAACACCGGGAGGAAAACTATGTATACGGCTTTATACAGAAAATGGAGGCCCCAGAGGTTTGAGGATATATGCGGCCAGGAGCATATAACGGTGACATTGAAGAATGAGCTTGAGAGCGGCAGGATTTCCCATGCATATTTGTTCTGCGGCACCAGAGGCACAGGCAAGACCACTACTGCAAAGCTTTTGGCCAAGGCAGTGAACTGCAAGGCCTCTCACGGAGTTAATCCCTGCAATGAATGTGAGAGCTGTGTCAGCATAAATGACGGAAACTCAATAGATGTATATGAGATAGATGCTGCTTCAAACAGGGGAATAGACGACATAAGGAATTTGAGGGAAGCAATAAGATTCACGCCTACCTTGGGCGAATACAAGGTATATATAATAGATGAAGTCCATATGCTAACAAATGAAGCGTTCAATGCACTTCTTAAAACCCTGGAGGAACCGCCGGAATATGTATTGTTCATATTGGCAACAACTGAACCTCATAAACTGCCGGCTACAATTCTATCCCGATGCCAGAGGTTTGATTTTAAAAGGATAAGCAGCGAAAAGATAGCTGAACGATTGAAGCTTGTATGCAGGGAAGAGGGCCTGGAAGCGGAAGAGGCTGCTTTAAAGCTTATTGCAAGAAACAGTGACGGAGCAATGAGGGATGCATTGAGTATCCTTGATCAATGTGCAGTTTACGGCAGCAGGAAAATAACCCACGATGATGTACTTGAGGTTCTGGGTATTGTAAACAACCAATATTTGTTCAGAATAGCGGAAGCAGTACTTGAAGAGGACGCCGGGACGGCAATAAAGGTGATTGATGAGGTAGCGGCAGGAGGGAAGGATATAAGTCAGTTTATCAGGGATTTGCTGGTACATTACAGGAATCTTCTGATGGCTAAAGTTGTGACAAACTGCGAAGATGTGATAGATATGTCAAAGGAGGGAATTGAACAGCTTAAGAAACAATCCGGCAGTTATGATAAAAATAATATTGTAAGATGTATCAACTGTCTTTCCGAGTTGGAAAATGAAGCAAAGTGGTCGTCCAATCCGAGGATTTTGCTGGAAGTAGCACTGGTGAAAATGTGCAGGGTTGGAGAAGAAAAAAGCTTGGAGGGCATACTCACAAGGTTATCAAAACTGGAGGAATGCATTTCAAAAGGAAGTTTCAGTCTGAAAGCCGCAGATAAGCCAAAGGCAGCAGGTCAAGAAGCAAAAAGGGAAGCAGCAGTAAAAAAAGAAAGATCAACCGCAGGATTAAAGGAAACCCCAGCATCGAATCCGGACAGCGGGAGCATAATCGAAAAGTGGCCCGGTTTTATACAGGAAATGAAAGTCCGAGGGAAGATAAGGCTTAGGACATATCTGGCCATGGCAAAGCCGGTTAAAGCGGAATCAGGCATAATAGTATTATCCTTTGAAAAAGAAGGGGTATTTTCCAAAGAGGCCCTTGAGCTGTCTGCAAACAGGGCAGATGTGGAGGAAGCCGCATCACAATACTTCGGGACACCTCTTAAGATAAAGTGTATAATTTCCGGTGAGGACGAAGAAGATGAACAGGACAGCATTGTAAAAGCTGCTATTGAATTTGCAGGCATGGATAAAGTTGAAGTTGTTGAAGAAGAGGAGGAATAAGAAATGGGTAAAGGCGGATTCCCTGGAATGGGAGGAAATATGAATAATATGATGAAGCAGGTTCAGAAAATGCAAAGGGAAATGGCAAAGCTTCAGGAGGAGATAGAGGGGAGAAGCGTTGAAGCCAGCGCCGGTGGAGGAGCTGTAACCGTGGTAGCCAACGGAAAGAAAGAAATAATATCAATAACAATAAAACCCGAAGTTATAGACCCCGATGATCCAGAAATGCTCCAGGATCTTATCACTGCGGCTGTTAACGAAGCTATAAGGCAAGCGGATGAAATGATAAACAGAGAAATGAGCAAGTTAACCGGAGGGCTCAATATACCCGGAGGTTTATTCTAATGAGTTTTTATGCAGCTCCTATAGCCAAGCTTATAGATGAGCTTTCGAAGCTTCCGGGAGTTGGCACCAAGACAGCACAGAGGCTGGCATTCCATATACTCAACATGCCCTCGGAAGATGTAGAAAAGCTTTCTTTATCTATAGTAAATGCAAAGAGAAATATCAGATATTGTAAGGTATGCTGCAATATCACGGATTCTGATGTATGCAATATCTGCTCTAATGTAAAAAGAGACAGCAGCATCATATGTGTTGTGGAGGATCCCAAGGATGTTGTCGCAATGGAGAAGACAAGAGAATTCAAAGGCTTGTATCATGTATTGAATGGAGCTATATCGCCTATGGAAGGCATAGGACCGGAGGAAATCAGAATCAAGGAGCTCCTTAAGAGAGTGGCTGACAATGAAATAAAGGAGATAATACTGGCGACTAATCCGAATATAGAAGGGGAAGCGACAGCTATGTATATTTCCAGGCTGTTGAAACCTATTGGGATCAAAGTAACCAGAATAGCCCATGGTGTACCTGTGGGAGGGGACCTCGAATATGCGGATGAAGTGACATTGATGAAGGCCCTTGAAGGCAGAAGGGAAATATAGTTTATATTTCATAAAATCATGGCCGAAGGGAATAGAATTCCAAAGAGCCATGATTTTTGCATATATGTGAGAAGGGAGGCGGCAGCGTGGTTAAAAGACTTGGTATTGTTACATCGAGCAGAGATGTTGGAATAGAGTATAAGAGACAGCTAACCAATATTTTTGGTGATAAGGTGGAGATGCTGACATATTCCTTTGAGGCAGGGAATATCAAAAGCTTCGATAATTTAGATGCAATACTGATCAGTACTTATTCACAGTATGAAGTATTAAATAAGCTTATCGATAAAAGTGTAGGAATTATTATATCAAAACTGACGCTTTCAAAAAAAGGTTTTGAAATGCTGAAGAATTCCAATATTAATAAGCCTGCGATGCTTGTAAATCTAAGCTTTGAAATGTGCATAGAAACAATGGCGCTGTTATACCAGCTGGGATTTGATTATCTGGAATTGGTATCGGTTTATCCGAATATGAATAAAATACCGGATTTGGATACGGCAATAACGACCGGAGAATCCAGGTATGTTCCTAAAAACGTAAAAAACGTATTAGATTTAGGCCACAGGCTGATTGACAAGGATACAATCGTGGAAATTGCTGCAAGCCTTCATTTAGAAGAGATTCTGTCAGAGAAAAGGGTTTCTGATTATTTTAATACGCTGGTCTCCTATAATAAGGGAGTAGAATTTTTGATAAGCAAATCAAATATTTTAAGAAAACAGTTCAATACACTTTTATCCTTAATGGAAAAAGGTGTAATCGGAGTTGATAAGGATTGCATCATTCAGAGCTGCAATGGAATAGCCAGCAAGATTATCGGCAGCAACTGTTCATATGTAGGGTTGAACGCTTCAGAAGTGCTGCCTCAGATTCAATTCAAGAAATTCCTTTCCGACGGGAAACCGATAAAAAATAAGCTGATCGAAATCAACGGAAAGCATATTACATTGTCTATATTTCCCATAGCCGAGTTGAACAGCAGCGAAAATGCAGATATCAACAACGGAGCTTTCGCCGTAATTGAGAGCTTTGAATCAAAGGAAAACTCCCAGAACCTGCTGAGGCTTCAGCTTGCCAACAAAGGCCATGTGGCTAAATATACAGTGGATGATATTGTGGGGAAAAGCAAAGAGATAGAAACAGTTAAAAAATTGATAATAAGAATGGCAAACTCAAAGTCGCCGGTGTTGATAACGGGTGAAAGCGGCACCGGGAAGGAACTGGCGGCACAAGCCATCCATAATGCCTCACCTTTAAGAGACAGGCATTTTGTTGCTATCAACTGTGCGGCAATTTCCCCTCAATTGCTGGAAAGCGAGTTGTTCGGATATGAAAGAGGAGCATTTACCGGAGCATCAAAGGAAGGAAAAATGGGGATATTCGAGTTGGCCAACAACGGAACTTTGTTTCTCGATGAGATCGGCGAGATACCTAAGGAGCTGCAAACAAGGTTTCTCAGGGTCCTCCAGGAAAAAGAGGTAATGAGGGTAGGAGGAGATAAAATCATTAAAATTAATGTCAGAATAATTGCAGCAACAAACAGAAATATGCATGAACAGGTGGAAAGCGGGCTTTTCAGGAAGGATCTGTATTATAGGCTCAATATTCTGCCGATTAATCTTCCGCCCTTGAGAGACAGAACCGAAGATATTGAAGTACTTATTGAGGCACTGAAGAAGCAAAACGGTTATCGCTTTAAGATATCAGAGGAGGTCATGGATTTTTTCAAAGGTTACAGCTGGAACGGCAATGTCAGAGAGCTGATCAACTGTATGGAATACCTTGATAATTTGGGAATTGAAACAGTTGAATTACAGGATCTGCCTTATTATATGAAAGTGCATTCCAAAATCCAATCAAATAGTGTGCTTATTAAAGGTTTGGATGAAAGGCAGACCTTTGTTCTGAGATTATTCTATGAGGCATTTAAAAATAAGGTTAAGCTTGGAAGAAGGAGCATATCCAAGAAAGCCTTTGAGAATGAACTGCATCTTAGTGAATATGATGTGAGAGCCATATTGCATCAGTTAAAGGATCTTGGATATATAAACTTAGGGCTTGGCAGAGGAGGAAGCACAATAACGCCAAAAGGGATTGACTTATTTAAAGGAGCTTAATCTAAATGGGGGAAATGGGGTAAATGGGTTGCGAATAGCCCGTTTACCCCTTCTTTTAACTTAAGATATCAATGCGGCTGTAGGGTTACAGCATTTTGGCATGCATATTGCAGTAGTAAAAAACAAAGGGGGGAATGGATCAATAAGATTGATGGTTCTGAAATTCATCATCAGGACAAAAGTTATAATAATATTTAAATATTACATAAAAATGCAGGGAGGTTGTTGCCTTGGAAAAAATCAATAAGAATTCCGTATTCAAAACTTACAGGTCAATGATGTTATTAATAGCCGGTATTGTTGTCGGCAGCATCATTGGATTTGTTTATGGCGAAAAAGCAACGGTACTGAAACCATTGGGACAGATATTCCTGAATCTTATGTTTACGGCTGTGGTGCCGTTAGTATTCTTCAGTCTAGCAAGCTCCGTAACAAGTATGACCAATATGAAAAGGCTCGGTAAAATCCTCAGCAACACATTGGTTATATTTATTCTGACGGGTATTATTGCTTCCGTTATTATAATAGCAATTGTAACGATAATTCCTCCTGCAGAAGGCGTAAACATTGAGTTAGGAGCGTATGAGAGCCCGGAGAAGCTGAATTTTCTGGAACAATTAGTCAAAGCCATAACTGTATCGGATTTTAATCTGATACTGTCAAAAGGGGCCATGCTTCCTTTGATAATTTTTGCGGTGGCATTTGGATACTGCGTAAATGCAGTGACTGCATCCAGAGGGCTTGAATACAATCCGGTAAGCGATATGCTGTCAATCTGCTCAGAAGCACTTATGAAGATGATCAATTTGATAATGCTCTATGCTCCGATAGGATTAGGTGCGTACTTTGCAGCACTTATAGGGGATTACGGCTCACAATTGCTTGGGGCTTATTCCAGAGCTGTTGTGATGTTCTTCCCTATATGCATATTCTATTTCTTAACATGCTTCACACTTTACGCATATTATGCAGGTGGAGTAACAGGGATAAAAGTATTTTACAAGAATATACTTCCGGCGGTGGTCACTTCTTTGGCGACCCAAAGCTCTATCGCAACATTGCCAACGAATCTTGCAGGGACTAAAAGAATGGGAGTGCCAGATGACATCAGCAATATTGTGCTGCCGCTGGGTGCAACCATTCACATGGACGGGACGGTGCTTACCACTCTTATGAAAATTGCATTCCTTTTCGGTTTGTTTAATATGAAGTTTATCGGTCTTGGAGTATGGATCACTGCAACAGTCATATCAGTTATGAGCGGAGTAGTCATGAGCGGTATTCCCGGGGGCGGAATGATGGGAGAGCTTATTATCATAGGATTTTATGGATTCAATCCCGAAGTATTTCCTATCATACTTACCATCGGTCTATTGACAGATCCTATAGCTACAATGATAAATGCCACAGGAGATGCAGTGGTATCCATGATGGTTACAAGGAGAATTGAAGGTAAGGATTGGATGAAAAAAGATTTTGGGATTGCAGAAACTAACAGTTATGGAGGGTAAAATGTATAATTTAGACGTAGTTGTTGACAGAAAGAATACAAAATCAGTGAAATATGAGGAAATGGATCTGAATTTCGGGAGCAACGATATGCTTCCCTTCTGGGTAGCCGACATGGATATAAAATCTCCCGATTTCATAGTCGAAAGTATTATCAGCAGGGCTAAGCACGGCATTTTTGGATACTCGAAGAGGATGCCGGAGTTTTATGATTCCATAATAAACTGGTTGAGTACAAGACATCAGATGGAAGTAAAGAGGGAAGAGATAGAATACGGACCCGGGGTGGTATTTCTGCTCAATATGATGATCAGGAAATTTACCGAACCCGGCGACAAAATAATTATTCAAAGCCCTGTCTATTATCCCTTCAGAAGGGTTGTAGAGGGGAACAAGAGGATACTAAGCGACAATATCTTAAAGCTTGAAAACGGGAAATATGTTATGGACTTTGAAGACCTAAAAAAGAAGGCTGAAGACCCCCTGTGCACCATGATGATTCTTTGCAGCCCTCACAATCCCGTAGGCAGGGTATGGA
>DAOLPD010000119.1:0-9472 GCA_035417425.1 Bacillota bacterium | reverse complement strand
TCAACCTGGAAAAAGAATTTGAACAAAATAAAGACAGCAGCTGCGGCGGATTAAGAATAAAGCGTATAAAAGGCGGAAGCAAGGTCAACATGGTTCCGGATTACTGTGAGTGTGTGCTTGAGATGAAAAAGGACTTTACCGACAGGATCAAAAAAACAGTAGAATACATGAGGGATATGCAGAATGCAAAGCTTGAGCTTGAAATGGAGAATGACGAATGCACGATAAAATCCTATGGAGTATCGGCTCATGGGGCTACACCGGAAAAAGGAGTAAATGCAATTTCGCAGCTGATCTCATGTATCAGCAAGCTGCCCCTTTGCACATCGGAAGGGACCGGATATATTAATTTCCTGAATGAGCATATAGGCATGGAGACTGACGGAAAATCCTTCGGAGCAGCAATGAGTGACGAAATATCAGGCAAGCTTGTTTTCAACCTCGGAACAATAGATATGGACGAAAGAAAAGGAAGTGTCGGAATAAATATAAGGTATCCTGTTACAAAAAAAGGAAAAGAAGTATATGATATCATCAGGAGCAAGTCATCCGAAGCCGGAATCAAGGTCATCGAAGGAGACGGACAGGATCCCCTGTATGTACCGGCAGATAATTTTATGATAAAGATACTTCAGAAGGTATATGAGGATGTGACAGGACAAAAGGCGGATTTGATATCTATCGGAGGAGGCACGTATGCAAGGGCTATAAAGAACGCTGTTGCATTTGGCCCGTTATTTCCGGGAAAAGAAGAAACAGCCCATCAGAAGGATGAATATATTGAAGTTGATGATTTGATGACGTGTACGAAATTATTTGCTGAGGCGATATATAAGCTGGTTGAATAATCCATGCCAAAAAAGTATTGACATCAGGTATGTATAATGTTATTATGTTTAAGCAGCAGAGAAATACTAACTAAATATATTGATTTAAGAAGAAGTTCCACTTCTCACCTTACGACGACGTCAGTAAGGTTATAGTCCTCAAGAATATAACTTTGGGCAGGTGGATATTTCTACCTGCCATTTTAATTTAACATGGAGGTGAAAGGTTATAAGCAGTAACAAAGACTTACAAATTAACGAAGAAATCAGAGACAGGGAATTGAGAATAATTGATTCAAACGGAGATCAGCTGGGAATAATGTCTTCCAGACAGGCTTTGGAACTGGCAGCAGAAAGACAGCTTGATCTTGTTAAAATTGCGCCGCAGGCAAAACCTCCGGTATGCAGGATTATGGATTACGGCAAATTCAAGTTTGAACAGAGTAAGAAAGAGAAGGAAGCCAGGAAGAATCAGAAGATAGTGAACATCAAGGAAATCCGTTTCTCTCCTACTATTGAGGATCACGACTTGAATGTAAAAGCAAAAAATGCTCAAAAGTTCCTGCAGGATGGCGACAAGGTCAAGGTAACAATCAGGTTTAGAGGCAGAGAAGTGGATCATGTCAGCTTTGGTGAAAAAGCCTTGGAAAGATTTTATGATATAATTAAGGATTACTGTGTGGTTGAAAAACCTGCCAAATTAGAAGGCAGAAATATGATAATGATTTTAGCGCCTAAACAGTAAGCCGGAAATTTTCTATGAATATTTCAGCAGTTCAAAATATGACCAATACAGAAGGAGAGGATTTTTAATGCCTAAACAGAAGACCCACAGAGCATCAGCAAAAAGATTCAGCTTTACCAAGACCGGTAAAGTAAAAAGAGCATGTGCATATAAGTCACATATTCTTACTAAAAAGACTACAAAGCGTACGAGAAAACTGAGGAAAGGCGCTTATACGACTGCTACGGAAGCAAAAATGATTAGAAAATTAGTTCCATACAAATAAGAGACAGGGAGGCAGCATAACATGGCAAGAGTAAAAAGGGCAATAAACGCTCATAAGAAGCGTAGAAAGATACTTAAACTGGCTAAAGGATACGTGGGAGCGAGAAGCAAGAAGTATAGAATAGCCAATGAAACTGTTATAAGGGCTTTAAGATTTGCATATATTGGAAGAAAGCTTAAGAAGAGGGATTACAGAAAGCTTTGGATTGCCAGAATCAATGCAGCAGCAAGAAATAACGGTATATCATACAGCAAGTTCATAAATGGACTCAAGCTTTCGGGTATTGAAATCAACAGAAAGATGCTTTCCGAGCTTGCAATAAATGATGCAGCGGCATTTACAAAGCTTGTTGATACAGTCAAGGAAAAGCTTAACGCATAATATGCATAGTATTGAAAAAGGCCGAATAGGTCTTTTTTGCTTTCCCATAGATTATCGGATTCTGCTAAATCTCTGATATAAGACTTATATACAGTAAATGAAGACTATTTATAATTTGTAATCCTGTAAACGTTATAAATCAGAAGGTTATTGTGAAAATTATATGTGACTCTATTATTTGAGCAATCAATATGTTTAGTGCCAAACATTTTTCATTAGAATTCAAATGGCACAAAACATTTTCCGCAATTCATATGTCGTGGGAAATACATTTCTTTAACACAAAATCATAATCCTCACCTGATTTTGTAATGATTAATCTTTTTCACGACATATATATGCAACGGGGTGATGGATATAATAGAATTCAGCTTGCTGCGAAAAAGAATCAAGGTGACCCCTACACAAATAATAGTCATTGGATTTGCTTCAATGATACTTGTTGGTACCCTGCTTCTGAACCTTCCGGCAGCATCCGGAAACGGGCAGTCTGTTGGCTTGATTGATTCAGTGTTTACCGCAACCTCTTCCGTATGTGTTACCGGCCTCGTTGTAGTTGACACAGGTACTCACTGGACGGTGTTCGGACAGGTGGTAATATTGCTTCTTATACAAATAGGCGGCCTTGGCTTTATGACAATGTCCACCCTGCTTGCTCTTTTGCTGGGGAGAAGAATAACCTTAAAGGAACGGCTTCTGATACAAGAATCATTGAATCAGTTTGATCTGGAAGGTTTAGTCCGATTGACAAAGAATATAATAGTTGCGACTATTATAATTGAATTCATAGGTGCAGTAATTTTTTCAATTGTCTTTATACAGGACTTCGGCCTGAGAAAAGGAATTGCTTATGGAGTATTCCATGCTGTAACTGCTTTCTGCAATGCAGGTTTTGATCTTATGGGAAACTTTAAAAGCTTTACGCCCTATGTAAATAACCTTATTATAAATATTAATGCAATGCTTTTAATAATTATCGGAGGCCTGGGCTTTTCGGTATGGATAGACATTTATAAGGCCATTAAGGACAGAAGCCTGAAGAATGTTACACTTCATGGAAAAGTAGTAGTATCGACAACTATAATACTTATTCTGACGGGTGCATTATTTATATTTATGATGGAGTTTTACAATACTGAAACTATAAGAGAATTACCCATTTCCGGGAAGCTTCTGTCTTCTTTTTTTCAAGCGATATCACCGAGAACCGCAGGTTTTAATACGCTTGATATGGAGGCACTTACGACTCCGACAAAGTTCATAACAATTATATTTATGTTTATAGGAGGTTCACCGGGTTCTACAGCAGGAGGAATTAAAACTGCCACAGCTGCCATACTCTTCTTAACTGTTATTTCTGTTGTTAAAGGAAAGGAGGACCCCGAGGTATTTGAAAGACACCTTCCCAAATATTTAGTTTACAGGGCAATGGCAGTAGCTTTTATCAGCCTGATTCTTGTTGTAATTGTGACTATGCTGCTATCAATAACTGAGGATGCAGATTTTATGACATTATTTTTTGAATCAGCTTCAGCCTTCGGTACAGTTGGGCTTACCTTAGGCTGTACACAAGATTTGAGTACTTTTGGGAAGGCAATAATCATTATAACAATGTTTGCCGGCCGGGTTGGGCCTTTAACAATAGCATTAGCTTTGGCAAGAAGAGCTATCAATAAAAAAGGAAGTGTCAAATATCCGGAAGACCGTATTATGGTTGGCTAGAAAGGAATGAATAGTATATGAGGCAATTTGTTGTAATTGGAATTGGACGATTTGGAGGGGCTGTTGCTGAAACGCTGAATGAATTAGGGCATGAAGTGCTTGTAATAGACACTGATGAGGAAGCAATTCAGAAAATATCTGATAAGGTAACACATGCAGTTACTGCTGATGCAACGGATGAAAGCGTATTAAAGTCCTTGGGAGTTAGAAACTTTGATGTTGCTGTAGTAGCAATAGGCTCTGACATACAATCCAGTATCATGACCACACTAATGCTGAAAGAGTCGGGAGTGAGATATGTAGTTGCAAAAGCACAGAATGAACTTCATGCCAGAGTACTTATGAAGATTGGAGCAGATAAAATAGTATTCCCAGAAAGGGATATGGGTGAAAGAGTGGCCCACAACCTTATTTCTTCCAATATACTTGATTATATAGAGCTTTCAGAAGATCACAGCATCATTGAATATGCAGTACCGGAAAGCTGGACAGGGAAAGCTTTAAGAGGCATAAACATGAGGGCGAGATATGGAGTGACTGTTGTTGCCATAAAGAATATGAACGATGAAAGTATTAATATATCTCCAAAGGCTGACAGCGAAATAAAAGATGGAGACATAATGATTGTCATAGGACACAATGATGACCTGAAAAAACTGGAAAGGAAAACAGAGTAAAAGATATGAAGGAAATAGTCACAAGCAGCTCTAATAGTACTGTAAAGTACGTAAAATCCTTGCAAATGAAAAAATCAAGGGATGAATACGGCAAATTCCTGATTGAAGGAGAAAAGCTTTTTGTGGAGGCACTGGATTATAAGGTACCGATATCAATGGTTCTGATCAGCCAAAGCTATACTGAGAGCAGCAAACACCAAGAGTATGCTGCTGTTCTCAGTGAAAGAAACATACCGCTGTGTTATGCCGATGACAAGGTTTTCAAGGGAGTATGTGAAACCGATACGCCTCAGGGAATAATAGCTGTAGCTGCAAAGCTGGAATATGATATTGACAGTATTATCTCGAAGGATAAGCTTTCCCTTATATTGCTTCATGAATTAAGAGACCCGGGGAATGTGGGGACAATTATAAGGACTGCCGATGCCTGTGGTCTGAATGCAGTGGTAATATCAAAAGGGAGTGCGGACTTATACAATGGAAAGACAATAAGGGCAACCATGGGCTCTTTATTCCATATACCCGTTATTCAGGGCATTGATACTGCGGAAATAATCGTTAAGCTGAAGCAAAACGGAGTTGTTACCATAGGCGCAGACCCGCACAGCAGCATTAGCTGCATAGAATTGCCATACCATAGTAAATCCGCAATAATTATAGGAAATGAGTCACATGGAATAAGCAGCGGAATAAAAGATATGCTTGATATAAACGCAACGATACCGATGCCCGGGAGGGCTGAATCCCTTAATGCGGGAATAGCAGCATCAATTCTGATGTATGAACTTTATGTGAGAAAAAGTTTGTAGTCATACTCCCAGGGCACTAGCCTTGTATACCGACTCGCACGGTATTAGCTTTGGACAGAATCAGAGCTTGATACTTGTAAAATCCTGACGCACATAAACCCAACATCGTGTTGGTATGTGCTGGATTTACCTCACGTAAATCCCACGGATTTTACTGCGTATCTTCACTCGATTCTGTTGACCAAAGCTAATAAGTGCTCACTGTTATACAAGGTCAGTGCTCTGTAGTATAATTACAAACTTCAGATACGTCACATTATTTTTAAGTTCCTAAATATTGTAATTATTTATCATAAAAAAAGAGGAAAAAATGGGAATATATAGAATTATATATCATTAATTGCTAAAATATGGAGTGATATGATGATATATAAGACGAACACCTGTGCTTTATATGGGATTGAAGGGCATGTGATTGAAGTTGAGACTGACTTGTCCAACGGGCTGCCGGGGTTCGACATAGTGGGCCTTCCTGATGCGGCAGTAAGGGAGTCAAGAGAAAGAGTAAGAGCTGCAATAAAGAATTCCGGTTTTCTGTTTCCCCAAAAAAGAATTACTGTAAACCTTGCCCCTGCCGATATAAGGAAAGAGGGTTCCATTTTTGACCTTGCAATTGCTTCAGGAATACTGAGAGCATCTATGTACATATTGAATGAAGCATTGGAAGGTTTTGCTTTTCTAGGAGAATTGTCCTTAAACGGCAGTGTCAAAGGAATAAGGGGAGTACTTCCCATGTGCCTCTCCTTAAAAGAAAAAGGCTTAAAAAAGCTGATACTTGCAAAAGATAATGCCGATGAGGCGGCCCTTGTCAACGGCATGGAAATATATCCGGTAGAGAGCATTACGGATATGGTAAGCTTCTTGAACGGAAATATAAGCATTGCACCTCATAAGGTTGATTTGGAAAAAGTTTTAAGAAGCGATGCCGCCGAAATATATGATTTTGCAGAAGTACGAGGCCAGAATACTGCAAAAAGAGCATTGGAAATAGCTGCTGCCGGAGCGCATAATGTTCTTATGCTTGGCCCTCCCGGTTCCGGAAAGACAATGCTGGCAAGAAGGCTGCCTTCCATACTGCCGGATATGTCTTTCGAAGAAAGCCTGGAAGTGACAAAAATATACAGCATAGCAGGATTGCTTAAGGACAGTCTCTGCCTTGTAACAAGAAGGCCTTTTCGTGCACCTCACCATACCGTGTCGTCCAGATCACTTATCGGAGGAGGAATATTGCCTCATCCCGGTGAAGTATCTCTGGCTCACTATGGTGTACTGTTTCTGGATGAAATGCCTGAGTTTCAAAAAAATGTGCTGGAAGTCTTAAGGCAGCCTCTTGAGGATGAATGTGTTACAATTTCAAGGGTAGGGGGTACAATAACATATCCGGCAAAAATCATGCTTATATGCTCTATCAACCCATGTCCCTGCGGCTATTACGGAGATGAATCAGGAAGATGCAATTGCAGCCCGAATCAGATTAAAAGCTATCTGGGAAGGATTTCGGGGCCCCTGATGGACAGAATAGACTTGCATATAGAGGTACCCTCCGTGAATTTCAATGACCTGTCCTGCAGCCCAAAAGAGGAAAGCTCTGCATCAATGAAGAAAAGGATAAACAAGGCCAGGCAGCTCCAGCTTGAAAGATACCAAAACGAAGGAATATTTTTTAATTCACAGTTAAAGCCAAGGCATATGACAGCATACTGCTCCATAGGGAAAAAGGAAAAAGAGCTTCTCAAGAATGCATTTGACAGGTTTAACTTGAGTGCAAGAGCATATAATAGGATATTGAAGGTTGCAAGAACAATAGCGGATCTGGAAGAAAGCGGCAGCATAAGAATTGACCACATTGCAGAGGCAATTCAGTATAGAAGCCTGGACAGGAAATACACATTATGAACACTACCATGGAGGTATATGCAATGAGCACTAATGAACGTGATATATGCTCGGTAATAGAAAAACTCCCCAATTACGGCAAATTGCTGATCAAGCTTTATAAAAGCCCTGATATAAGAAGAGGACAAAAGCTTTTACTTTCTGCGGGAATAGCCTACAGCGTCTCTCCTGTAGAGCTCATACCCGGCATCATACCCGTTGCCGGCCAACTGGACAATCTTATAATAATGCTGCGCTGTCTGAGGAAGGTACTTAAGTCTTCTGATGAAAAAGTTCGGGAAAGATATCTCAAAGAGTCAGGTATAACCCTTGAGGAGATTGATGAGGATATAAAGATCAGTGCAGATACTTTAAAATCCATTGGAAGAGGAACTGTCAGGATTGTTTCAAACACTGGAAAATTCGCCGGCTACTCGGTAATGCGCCATATAAAGGAATATAAGAATAGAAGGATAATTAAAAACCGGTAGCATTATGCTACCGGTTAAAAAATAGGAGGGGGAAGAATTAATTCCAGTTATATCCTTGTTGATTTTATTATATCAGAACAATATTACAAAGTTGTTATCATAGTGTAACAATTTAGTGAAGATTGTAACAAAATTGTATCCAAATTTTTCAAACCAGTATAATACCATCGTAAGGGGGTTACTATGAGAGATAAAAAATATCTTATGTGGCTGTCTTCAATACCGGGAGTAGGAAGCAAAACCTGCCTGAGGCTTATTAAGCATTTCGGCTCGGCTGAAAACGTATTTCAGTGCTCGTTTTCAGAGCTTATGGACTCGGGAATTGCCGGGTCAAAGGTCGCGGAATCAATTTCAGCGAACAGCAATATAGAAAAAGTTAATGAATATTTTAGAATTGTAAAAGATAATGATATAAGAGTCTATACTATATTTGAAGATGAATATCCCGAGAATCTGAAGCACATATATGATCCGCCTCCCGTATTATACGCAAAGGGCGAACTGATAGCCGGGGATGCACTTGCAATAAGTATTGTAGGCTCAAGGAAAGCAAGCGATTATGGGCTTAAGACCGCTCATAGAATAGCTTTGCGTTTGGCAGAGTCAGGAATTACAATAGTAAGCGGAATGGCCATGGGAATTGATTCTGCGGCACACAGAGGAGCTCTTGCGGCAAATGGAAGGACAATTGCTGTATTCGGATGCGGGCTGAAGTATGTTTACCCTATGGCAAATTTCAGATTGAGCAAGGAAATACAGAAAAGAGGTGCCCTAATATCAGAGTACCCCTTTGATACAGAGGCATATCCTTCTCAGTTTCCTGCACGGAACAGGATAATAAGCGGTATGTCTTTAGGGGTCATTGTTGTTGAGGCCGGAGAGAAGAGCGGGTCCCTTATTACTGCAGATTTTGCCCTTGAACAAGGCAGGGAGGTGTTTGCCGTCCCGGGGAATATAACCTCTCCCAACAGCAAAGGAACAAATGAATTGATAAAGAACGGCGCAAAGCTTGTGAACAGAATCGAAGATATTCTGGAGGAATTGAATATTGAACCGATATGCAGGGGAGAAAGCAATGCTTATAATAATAAAAGCGATGAAATAAGCGTTGAGGAAAGACTGATACTTGAATTACTTCATTCATGCAGCGGCGGCAGAGATGAAATTGCAGCGGCGACGGGGCTTCAGCCCGGTAAGGCGATGGCTGCATTGACAATGCTGGAGGTTAAAGGGCTTATTCAGCAAATAGACGGAAATTACCATTTAATTTGATTTTTTCTAATTTTCTGTTATAATATGATTTGAATTTTTAAAATGAGGTGAATTGTTTGAAAACATCATTGATAATAGTCGAATCACCTGCAAAAGTAAAAACAATAAAAAAGTTCCTGAGCTCAAATTATAAAGTTGAGGCTTCAATGGGACATATCAGGGACTTGCCGAAAAGTCAATTGGGTATTGATATAGAAAACGACTTTACGCCAAGGTACATAACAATAAGAGGCAAGGGGGAAATAACAGACAAGCTTCGTAAAGAGGCAAAAAACTGTGACAAGGTATATCTTGCTACTGACCCCGACAGAGAAGGGGAAGCCATATCATGGCATCTGGCAAATATACTTAACCTGGACACTAAGGAAGTGTCACGAATTGAGTTTAATGAGATAACAAAGACAGCAG
>DAOLPD010000118.1:0-9586 GCA_035417425.1 Bacillota bacterium | reverse complement strand
AATTTGATAATATTGGAGTTGTATAAAAGTAAATAAAAGTGGTATAATGGGAGTAAGAAATTCTAACTTTCTAACTTTGTATCCGAAAGGAGGGTGATATAATGATTACTAAAATCAAAAATAAGAATCAGGTTACAATCCCAGCCGATATCGTAAAAAAGCTTAAGCTTAAAATTAATGACCAGCTTCAACTTGAGGTTGTTAATGGCAGAATTGTAATGACACCTGTTGAAGTAATAGAAAAAGACTTTTTTGAGACTGAATTGGGCAAGGAGATTAAGGAGGCACTTGAAGAGTATAGGGTAGAAAAAGCGAAAGGGAATATTAAAACATATGATACTGTTGATGATATGTTTAATGATATAGGGGCAGAAACAAATGGGTAATTTCAAATTTGAATCTACACCCAAATTTACAAGACAGCTAAAAAAGCTGCCTTCTGATGTTCAAAGGAAGGTTAAGGAAAAACTTAAGATTTTACAAGAAGATCCCAGCCATCCAAGCTTGAGAACTAAAAGACATATTTCTTCAGGATATTTTGAAAGCAGTATTAATATGAATTATAGGATTATTTGGAATTATGAAGAGGGAACAATAATTTTGCTAATTATGGTAGGAGAACATGACGTTTTAAATTAACTATTTATTCCAATAGTCTGACTTTGACAGTGGCAATAATGCTCCTGAAACTGCTAACCTGTTATATGGCAGAGAAAGAAGTCGATTTATTGAATATAATCTCCTGTTATGTTACTATTTACATAACAGGAGATTATTGTAATTTATGGCTATGTTATACAGATAGCAAGTTGATAGTTGGTAGTTCAATACAATATTACACAATATATATAAAGGAGGAGTAAGACTTATGAGCATGCAAAGAGATATTTTTATATGTCATGCAAGTGAGGATAAATCAAATGTTGTGGTACCTTTAACTCAAGTATTAGATCAAGCACAAATAACATATTGGCTTGACAAAGCTGAGATTAAATGGGGAGATAGTCTTACCGAAAAAGTGAACGAAGGCCTTCGTATTTCTCGATATGTAATTGTTATCCTAAGCAAAACATTTTTATTAAAGAAATGGCCTCAAAAAGAGTTAAATTCAGCTCTTAACATAGAAGCATCATCAGGAAAAGTACTTGTTCTTCCACTTATTGTTGGGAACAATGAAGAAAGAAAAGAAATATTGAAAACCTTTCCGCTCTTAAACGATAAGCTATACTTTTCGTGGGATGAAAATAATAAATTTGAAATTGTTGATGCTTTAAAAGCAAGACTAACAAGAAACTCAGGCACAACACGCATACAAATCGAGCAACAGGAAGGAAAGCATCAGGAGGAAATAGATATACCTATACCAAGAATCAAGAAGAAGTTTACTGCAAGAGATAAAGATATTTTTTTAAGAGAAGCTTTTAATAGTATAAGAGCATATTTCGGAAATGCATTGTCTAAACTACAAAGTTCCATCCCGGAAATTCAAACGGATATTGTTGATATTCATAACTTCAAATTTATTTGTAGAATATATATGTATGGTGAAACAAAATGTAGCTGTAAGATTTGGACTGGTGGGGGCATATCTCCTAACTCGATTTCTTATTCCGAAGGCAATACTGATATAGAAAATGATGGGTTTCTAAACGATTGGCTTATGGTTGAAACAGATGATTATGAATTAGGATTAAAACCTTCTGCCATGTGGTCAAGTGGTTATAGAGACTTAGAAAATGGCTTATTAAATATTAATCAAGCTACTGTATATTTATGGAGGCGGTTTACTGAAGGGTTAAATTATTAGGGGGGCTAGTGTATGGTAATTAAAAAATTCATATGTAAAAATTGTGGTTTTGTTTTTGAAAGAAAAGTTTTTGAAAAGGGGGAAGCAGAACATAAAAGGGTACCCGCATATCCAATTATTTGCCCTAAATGCAATAGTATGTTCATTGAGGCTTTAAAGTGATTCTTATTGCACTTAGCATTACACATATTGCGAATTAAGCATTTTACCTTGCTATTTATTACTTTAGTTTCTCACTATAGCACCATTATCTCTTAGATGTGAGAGTAATAATTTAGGAGGTATTAGTATTGCGCCTGCAAACTAATCGGGTTGGCCTTAGAAGTATAACAAACTAATATGTGCCAAACACATCAAACAGGCAGTCATTAAAAAAGCAAATCTCGAGAGTATCTGTTAACTGACCAATAGACCTATCCGGCGTTTGCTTTTTAAGAAGATAAAGATATGCCTTCTACAAACACGCATTAATTCTTGACAGTACCTCAATCAGCGTATCTTCGTCAAGTTTTTCTATAAATTCAGCCTGCCTTGACTTGTAATCCAGCGACTTCAAGTGCTCTATCATTACAAAGCCGGTTGTTGTGCAGCCTGATATTTTGACATGCAACGGAAACTTATTATCGGTGTTTGTTATGGGACAGCATATTGATAAGCCTGTTATTCTGTTGTATTCCTTGTTGCTTACTACAAGGGCAGGCCTTCGGCCTCTCTGTTCATGCCCGGATTGCGGATTCAGTGTAATCCGGCAGATATCTCCCTGTTCCGGAATGTATGCCATTATTACCACTCCTCTTTGCCGGCCGGTTCGCCCCAATCCGGTTCTTCAGGTTTGTATTCAGCTTTGTAATTCTCAAACAATTCATTAATTGTATATTGCTTTAGCTGGCGTTTCGGCTGGAATATGATTATTCTGTCATCCTCAACGGATATTTCTACCGCATCTCCTTCATTCAGCTTTGCCTTTTCCAATATATATTTGGGAATTCTTACACCCTGGCTGTTGCCCCACTTCTGAACCTTTGTACTATACATGAGGAATCACTCCCTTTATTATCAAATTACTGCCTGGAATCTGCAGGCTTGCTTGACGATGATCTTCATTGACCAATAGTATATACATAGTATATACTATTGATTCTTAAATGTGAATGATTTCATGAAAAATAAAATTTGGCTAAGACTGTCGAAGAAGTGGTATTATAATATAAATAACATTGGTAATCAAAGGGAAGGTGATTTTATGAATAAAGAAATATGGCTTGCCGGAGGGTGCTTCTGGGGTGTTGAGGAATACTTCTCCCGTATAGAGGGAGTAGTGGATACTTCTGTGGGATATGCCAACGGGGAGACGGAGAACCCGTCTTATTACGATATTCCTTACACGGGGCATGCTGAAACGGTGCATGTAATTTATGATGCGGAAAAAACAAGCCTGGAAGTGATACTGGAGTATTTTTTCAGGATAATAGATCCCACAATATTGAACAGGCAGGGGCCTGACGTGGGCACCCAGTACCGCACAGGCATTTATTATTCAGATGAAAATGATAAAGAGACTATAGAGCGGGTGATTGCCAAAGAGCAGCAGAAGTATAAAGCACCTATTGTTACCGAGGTTAAGAAACTGGAGAATTATTATCCTGCCGAGGAGTACCACCAGGATTATTTGAAGAAAAATCCCGGAGGCTACTGCCATATCGACTTTTCTTCCCTTAAGGCTGTGTCCCGTCCGAAGGTAGACCCGGCATTGTATGAAAAGCCCTCTGAGGAGGAAATAAGAGAATCCCTATCCGATATCCAGTACAGTGTTACGCAGGAGAATGCTACAGAATTGCCCTTCAGAAACGAATACTGGGATAACCATAAGGCAGGCATTTATGTTGATATTGTAACAGGAGAGCCCTTGTTCCTTTCCGACGACAAATATGATTCAGGCTGCGGATGGCCCAGCTTTACCCGCCCTATTGACCGGGCAGTGCTTAAGGAAAGAGAGGATAAAAGTCATTTCATGCATCGTACGGAAGTGAGGAGCCGGGTAGGCGACAGCCACCTGGGGCATGTTTTTGATGACGGCCCCGAGGACAAAGGGGGATTAAGGTACTGCATCAACAGTGCTTCACTTAGATTTATACCTGTTGAAAAAATGGAAGAGGAAGGTTACGGGGACTTTATAAATTATGTGAAATAGCATAAATATTTCAGGCAGCTTATTAAGCTGCTTTTTTTTATTTGGGAGGACCCATTTCAAAAACACAATTCTATTTGGTACATTCTATCAATATATTTTATCAGCTTAATAAAAATTCTGGTAATATTTATCAATCAAGCTCCATATATCACTAGTGGAACTAGTAAAATAGCGCTTTTTTGCTTTGGCATGCTTGTTGCTTTAATACATAAAATGAGGAGGCATTCCTATGTCAAATAAATTCTTCCCATTGATTTATCAGAACCCAATAATTGCGGCAATAAATGATTTGAACAATATCGAGCTTGCCGCAGAATCGCCCTGCAATATTGTTTTCCTGCTGAAGGGGGACATTTCGAATATTGCAGGTATTGTTGACAGGTTCAAAAGTGCGGATAAGTGTGTTTTTGTGCACATGGACCTTATAGAAGGCTTTTCAAAAGATGCTGTGTCCTTAAGATATTTTCATAACAATATAAAGCCGGATGGAATTATTACCACAAAAGGCAACCTGATCAGAATAGCGAAAAACAACGGCATATTCATAATTCAGCGGCTCTTCGCACTGGACTCACTGTCACTGTCAAGCGGAATAGAATCCATACATTCAACAAAGCCGGATGCTATTGAGATCTTACCCGGAATTATGCCAAAGGTAATTAAAGAGGTTCATGGTAAAACAAGTATTCCGGTAATAGCGGGCGGCCTGATAAGAGATAAAGAGGATGTAATTGACTGCCTTAATGCCGGTGCAGTGGGGGTATCCACCAGTAAAAAGGAGCTTTGGTACATGTAAAGCCGTTAGTATTCACGTCAAGGCAGCGACGTAGGAAATATTGGAGAAGGGAGGTCAGAAATACCAACTCTGGAAAATAGCTAGGAGATTATTAATTAAGAAGGGGGTAAATATTATGTCACCATTTTTAAGTGAGCTCATAGGTGCAATGATACTCATTATATTTGGCGGAGGCGTATGTGCGGCAGTTACACTGAACAAGTCCAAGTCACAATCATCGGGCTGGATTGTTATAGCGGTAGGCTGGGGCCTTGCGGTCGGCATGGCTGCTTTGGCAGCACCGGGAACAGCATTTAACCCGGCTCTTACCATCGCTAATGCTGCAGCCGGAATGCTGGATTGGGCACTGGTTCCCGGAATAGTAGCCGGTCAGATGCTTGGAGCTATAATTGGTGCGACAATAGTATGGTTGATATACTTGCCGCACTGGGCGATAACGGAAGATAAGGCTGCAAAGCTGGGTGTGTTCTGTACAGCTCCAGCCGTAAGGGACTATGGGAAAAACTTCCTGACAGAAGCGCTTGTTACTGCTGTCCTGGCATTTATGTGCCTGGCTATTGGTGCCAATAAGCTTGCAGACGGACTTGGACCGATGGTAACCGCAGCAATGATTACAGCAATAGGCTGCTCTCTCGGCGGGCCTACCGGATACGCAATCAATCCCTGCCGTGACCTTGGACCTCGTATAGCCCATGCCATACTGCCCATAGCCGGAAAGGGCGGAAATGATTGGGGTTATTCCTGGGTTCCGGTACTCGGGCCGATTGTCGGCGCGATATTAGGCACATTTTTGTATATGGGATTATTCCAGTAATGATATAATTTAACTAACCTCTATAAAGACATTGAATAAAAATAAAGGGGGAACACATATGGCGAAGTATGTATTGGCTTTAGACCAAGGTACTACAAGCTCAAGAGCGATTGTTTTCGGCAACGACGGAAAGATAGTCAGCGTGGCACAGAAGGAGTTTACACAGATATATCCCAAGGCCGGCTGGGTTGAGCATGACCCTATGGAAATCTGGGATACGCAGATCGGTGTTGCAAGAGAAGCTATGGATAAAATAGGCATCGGAGCTGATGATATAGCTGCGATAGGTATTACGAACCAGAGAGAGACCACCGTTGTCTGGGAGAGGAGTACCGGCAAACCCGTATACAATGCAATAGTATGGCAGTGCAGAAGGACTGCACCTATATGTGATGAGCTTAAGGCAAAAGGACTGGCTGAAACAATAAGGAACAAGACCGGGCTCGTCGTAGACGCGTATTTCTCGGGTACAAAGGTGAAATGGATACTTGATAATGTTGAGGGGGCAAGAGAAAGGGCAAAAAATGGTGAGTTGTGCTTCGGAAACATAGATACATGGCTGATCTGGAACCTGACAAAGGGGAAGGTTCATGTAACCGATTACTCCAATGCTTCAAGGACCATGCTGTTTAATATACATGAATTGGTTTGGGATAAGGAAATACTGGAGGAACTGGATATTCCCGAAGCAATGCTCCCGGAAGCAAAGCCTTCAAGCTGCGTATATGGAAATACCGACATGGAGCTTTTCGGTGCTGAAATACCGATAGCAGGGGCAGCCGGAGACCAGCAGGCGGCATTATTCGGTCAGGCATGCTATAAGCCCGGTATGGCCAAGAATACATATGGAACAGGCTGCTTCATGCTGATGAATACAGGGGAGAAGGCAGTTGCATCTAGTAATGGCTTGCTGACAACCATAGCGTGGGGCCTTGACGGCAAAGTTGAATACGCCCTTGAAGGCAGTATCTTTATAGCCGGTGCATCAGTTCAGTGGCTTAGAGATGAATTGAAGATAATAGACAATGCTGCGGCAAGCGAAGATATGGCAGCTGCAGTTGCGGATACCAACGGTGTATATGTTGTTCCTGCTTTCGTAGGATTGGGTGCCCCCTATTGGGATATGTATGCAAGGGGCAGCATTCTGGGACTGACCAGAGGAGCCAACAGGAACCATATAGTAAGAGCAACGTTGGAATCAATTGCATATCAGACCAGGGACGTGCTTGAAGCAATGCAGGAAGACTCAAAGATCAACCTCCAGGCATTGAAGGTTGACGGCGGTGCTGTTGCAAACAATTTCCTGATGCAGTTCCAGGCAGATATACTCGGTGTACCGATTTACAGGCCTGAAGTAACTGAAACTACAGCACTCGGTGCTGCATACCTTGCAGGCCTTGCTGTAGGATTCTGGGCCAGCAAGGATGAGATAGCCGAGAAGTGGAATGTTGACAGGGTATTTGAGCCTGTTATGGATGGCAGCTTAAGGGATAAAAAGTATGCCGGATGGAAAAAGGCTGTCAGCAGGGCACTTAAGTGGGAAGAATAATCTTATTTATGCCCTTTGGTATATTCTAATGCTGTATTAGCATATAATTAAATGTAAATGCAGTGTATGATTAAATGCAAATATTGAGGGCTTTTGATTTGGAGAGCCGCACAAGTTAACCTATGGGATGATAGGTGTAGACTGGTGCGGCTTTATTTTATCAGAATTCTCCAGTACCTGAGACATCTGATTATTGTATTATGATACGCAGCTTTTAGGTGTTGCAAAGGTACTGGCATTGGAGGAACTGAAATGTATGATATAGCTGTTATCGGTGCGGGAATTACAGGCTGCTCTATTGCAAGGGAACTATCCAGGTACAATATCAAAATCCTTCTGATCGAAAAAAACAGTGATGTTGCAGATGGTACAACAAAGGCAAACAGTGCAATAGTCCATGCCGGATATGACGCAAAGCCGGGGACTCTCAAAGCAAGGTTTAATGTCCCGGGGGCTTTAATGTATGAAAAGCTGTGCAGTGAGCTTGATGTCCCTTATAAAAAGACCGGGTCCCTTGTTTTGGCTTTCAGCCCGGAGGAAATGAAGACAATACAAAAGCTTTATGACCAGGGCATCGCTAATGGTGTGCCTGATATGGAGATAATCGGTAAGGATAAAGTACATGAGATAGACGGTAATTTAAGCGATGAAGTGGTTGGGGCATTGTATGCCCGGAATGCCGGTATAGTTTCGCCGTGGGAATTGGCTATAGCTCTGGCAGAGAATGCAGTGGAAAACGGAGTGGAGCTTTTTTTGGACAGCGAAGTAACCAGAATTGAGAAAATGAATGGGCTATACAGACTGCACATGGGAGACAGATTCGCAGAAGCAAGATTTGTAATTAATTGTGCAGGGCTGTATTCAGACAAGGTTAACGAGATGGTGGCTGCTCCAAGCTTTAAAATACTGCCCAGAAGAGGGCAGTACAACGTGTTTGACAAAAGCCTGGGCAATTTTGTAAATACTGTTATATTTCAATGCCCCTCTGATTCGGGCAAGGGAGTCCTTATATCTCCTACAATCCATGGCAATATATTTATCGGTCCGGATGCGGAGGATATAGAGGATAGGGAAGCGGTACAGACCACCCTTGAAGGCATCTCTTATATATGGGAGGCATCGGCAAGGTCAGCGAAAGGCTTAAAGCCCAATGCAGTTATTACGGCCTTTGCGGGAATCAGAGCAAGATCAAGCACAGATGACTTTGTCATAGGTGAATCCAAGGAGGCAAAGGGATTTATAAATGTCGCAGGAATCGAATCGCCGGGACTGACCGCAGCTCCCGCAATTGCAGTACACGTAGCAGATATAGTAAAGGGATTAATGGGAGGGCTTGAGGTTAATCCCGGTTTTAATCCTGTAAGAAGAAGGGTTGTAAGGTTTATGGAGCTTTCCGAGGAGGATAAAAGAATACTTATAAAACAGGACCCCAGATATGGGAGGATAATATGCAGGTGTGAAAGCATAACGGAAGGTGAAATAGTTGATGCAATTCACAGAAAGGCAGGTGCCAGATCCCTGGATGGCGTGAAAAAAAGGGTAAGGCCGGGCTCGGGGCGGTGCCAGGGAAGCTTTTGCGGACCGAGAGTTATGGAAATACTTGCAAGGGAATTGGGTATTGATATCAAAGACGTTGTAAAGAACAACCGCAAATCATATATATTGGCCGGAGAAACCAAGGATAACAGCTTATATGAGGATATTCACGACATTGCTGCAGCATCAAGGAAAGTTTAGGAGGGGTTGTTATGAATGAGTATGATATTGCTGTAATCGGCGGCGGGCCGGCAGGCCTTGCAGCAGCAATAGAAGCAAAAAAACATGGAGCCGGAACAGTATTGCTCATTGATAGGGAAATGGAACTGGGAGGCATATTGCAGCAATGTGTGCACAACGGATTCGGACTTCATATATTCAGGGAGGAATTGACCGGAACGGAATATGCCGAACGGTTTATAAAAGAGCTTAAGGAGCTGAGGATAGAATACAAGCTGGACACAATGGTCTTAAGCATAACTGAAGAGAAGGTTATCAGCATGGTCAATAAAACAGAGGGGCTTGTAAATATAAAGGCAAAGGCGGTAATATTGGCTATGGGCTGCAGGGAAAGGACCAGGGGGGCAATAAATATACCGGGAACAAGGCCAAGCGGCATATTTACGGCGGGTACGGCACAGAGGTTTGTCAATAAAGAGGGCTATATGGTAGGAAGAAATATAGTGATACTCGGCTCAGGGGATATCGGTATGATCATGGCAAGAAGGCTAACCCTTGAAGGTGCCCGGGTCAAGGTGGTCGCTGAAGCCCTGCCTTATCCGGGAGGGTTGGTAAGGAATGTTGTTCAGTGCCTGGAGGATTATGGCATTCCGCTGCTCCTTAATCATACAATTGTTGATATTAAAGGGAAGGACAGAATAGAAGGGGTTACG
>DAOLPD010000117.1:0-9650 GCA_035417425.1 Bacillota bacterium | reverse complement strand
CGTCCTGTAGGTATGTGCTGGATTTACCTCACGTAAATCCCACGGATTTTACTGCACATCTTCTCTCGATTCTGTTGCCCAAAGCCAATAAGTGCTCGCTAATATACAAGGCTAGTGCTCTGGAGTATGATTATAAACTTCAAATATGTCACATTCTTCCTCAGTCACGTAATTTACTGCGTGGCTTTTTTTATTAATTTTTCGTATTAATTTGCCTTAATAGCCAATAATAATTGCATAAAGGATAATGGAGTGTTGCGCAATGAAGGTTTTCAAGCTCTTCCTTGTATTGTCCGTGATAATAGCCATAGGTTATTTTTCCTGGGATTATTATGCCGGAAAACTGCTTAAGGAAAACTGTGAAAGGGCGACTCTCGTATTTGGAGAGCCGGGGAGAGGATATTATGTACAAGAATAGAAGGTTCAAGCAGCTGAAAAACATTCTGAGCTTTGAAAGCGAGACTGATAAGGAAATTAGGAGCGATGTGGGAGGAAAAATAATAAAGAATAGTGCAAGGGTATTCGAACACAAGCAGTAGCCAATTACAACAGGAGGCATGGATGCATTGAAAACGAAAATGAGTTCAAAGCAATATGAGAAGTACATAAAAGACAAACTGCCCAAGCCGGCGTACTTGAAGAATTGCATTGCAGCGTTTATTGTGGGCGGCTTAATATGTGATGTGGCACAGTTCATTTCAAATA
Source organism: Bacillota bacterium (assembly GCA_035417425.1). GTDB lineage: Bacteria > Bacillota > Clostridia > Lutisporales > Lutisporaceae > BRH-c25. Next base: position 8,945 of record DAOLPD010000117.1, on the reverse strand, counting down.
CAGCCAAAAGCTATGGATATAACCAGGAAGCAGTTTCATCGATCACAGCTGCATCAATGGTGTTTTTAGGAGCCTTTTTAACAGGAATCGGCATATATGACCGCATAGGCAAATTTGCGGGTGCAGGAAGCATAGTGCCTATAACAGGCTTTGCCAATTCAATGGTATCTCCGGCTATGGAATTCAAAAGAGAGGGTTTTGTCTTCGGAGTAGGGGCCAAAATGTTCATACTGGCAGGACCGGTATTGGTTTATGGTATTTCAGCTTCAATATTGATAGGTATCATTCGTTATTTACTCGGGAAATGAGAAAAAAATTTTTACTTGGAAGTGATAGGATGGCAGGAAAAAGGCTGGGAAAACAGACATTGAAGTTTTCTTCACCCCCTTCTGTGATATCCAATGCCGCAATAGCAGGGCCTAAGGAGGGGGAGGGCCCTCTTTCACAGTACTTTGACCTAATATTAACGGATGATTATTTTGGAGAGGATAGTTGGGAAAAGGCTGAGAGCAAGATGCTCAAAGAAGCAGTAAAAAGCGCTGTTAAAGCCTCCGGAAGGAGCAATACAAATATTGATTTTATGTTTGCCGGTGATTTGCTCAACCAAATAATATCCTCCAGCTTTGCGGCAAGGGAATTGCAGATTCCGTACATAGGGCTTTACGGAGCATGCTCTACTATGGCTGAATCTTTATGTATGGGTGCACTGATGATTGACGGGGGTTTTGCAGAAGCGGTAGTATGTGCTACGTCAAGCCATTTCTGCAGTGCCGAAAGGCAGTACAGGTTTCCCCTGGAGCAGGGAGTCCAAAGATCTCCTTTTGCGCAATGGACGGTAACGGGAGCGGGGGCGGCGGTAGTTGCGGAGGCAGGCACCGGGCCGTATATTACTCATGCTACCATTGGAAAAGTTCTTGACTTTGGAATAAAAGATGCAAACAATATGGGTGCAGCAATGGCTCCGGCTGCTGTTGATACGATTACAGCCCATCTGAATGAAACGGGCAGGAAGCCTGAGTACTATGACCTGATAATAACAGGAGACTTGGGAAAGGTAGGAAAGGCCATAATACTGGATATGATGCCGAAGGAAGGTTTTGATATCACTAAGGTTTATAATGATTGCGGCTCCATGATTTTTGACAGCGAAAAGCAGGATACTCATGCGGGAGGAAGCGGCTGCGGATGTGCTGCCGTAGTATTGAACGGCTATATTGCAAAAGAAATGAAGAGGGGTAATATTAATAAAGTGCTTTTAATTGCAACCGGAGCATTGCTTTCGCCAACCACCACCTGGCAAGGGGAATCAATCCCGTGTATAGCTCATGCAGTTGCCATAGAAAATGCAATAGGAGTTGGTGTTTGATGGATTATTTGAAGGCATTTTTGGTTGGAGGGGCGATTTGCGTCATCGGACAACTATTGATGGATCTTACTAAACTGACACCCGCAAGAGTGCTTGTTGCTTTTGTTACTGCAGGTACAATCCTTCAAGGGATAGGAATATATCAGACAATAGTGGATTTTGGAGGAGCAGGTGCAACAACACCGCTGACAGGGTTTGGGTATTCTCTGGCAAAGGGTGCAATGAAGGAGGTAAGGGAGGCAGGGTTGCTGGGCGCCTTTACAGGAGGTCTGAAGGCTACTGCAGGAGGTATAGCGGGAGCTGTTTTTTTCGGATATATAATGGCATTGCTTTTTAATCCAAAATCAAAATAATAGGAGACAGGCATATGAATGAAACAGATAATGCAGCAGCACCCCAAAATTGTCCCAGGAAAAGAGTTATACTGGTTACCGACGGTGATGGAATAGCAAGAAAAGCAGTGGAGACGGCCGCATCGAGGATAGGAGGAAGATGCATTTCAAAGTCAGCGGGCAATCCGACGCCATTGAGCGGTCAAAAAATAATAGAAATGGTTAAGCAGACGCCATATGATCCGGTAGTTGTTATGGTTGATGATAGGGGGCATACCGGAACGGGTAAAGGGGAAAAAGCTATCCTGGAAATAGCAAGGAGCCCCGACATCGAAATACTGGGAGTGATTGCGGTGGCGTCCAATACTGAAGGAGTAAAAGGAGTCAGTATTGATTTTTCGGTGACCAAGGATGGAAACATTGTGGAAAAAACAGTGGACAAGAATGGAAACATAACCGCAGGGGGGAAGATAAACGGGGATACGGTTGATATACTTGAGTCTATTGATGTTCCCGTGGTTGCAGGTATCGGCGATCCGGGCAAGATGGACGGAAAGGACTGCTGCGACAAAGGTGCGCCAATAATTACAAAGGCAATGAAAGAAATAATTAAAAGGAGCAGTGTGCATACGCACTAGCTGCTCCTATCGTTCATCAAACTATTAATATTCTTCACCCTCAATGTCTAACTCTCCCTCCAGCGGATCCTCCTCAATAACCGGCTCGGTATGAATATCGCAGGGCTCTGTTGGTGCCTCATATATCAAATCTGCCGGAAGCTGTTTCTGATCCGGTTCCGGTATAAAAGGCTCTATTCTTTGGATGAATACCTGGGACTGTACACTTGGTGCCGGACAGAATTCCGTTGCGAGTTTTTTCGAATCCGCACAAACATCTCTGATTACATGAACATCACAAATGCTTTCTGCATCCGGTTCGGTGCCTTTAATAAACAGCTCGGATCTTACCCTGGTGCCTCTTGGGTCAAGGGCGCACAGCTCAGAGGGCCTTTTCCCCGACACAGTACAGATGTTTACAGACACAAATCCCCCGGGCTGCTCGAAATTTTTGACCTCAAGGTTCTTATGGATCTCTTCCATAACAGCCTTCCAAAGCTTTGCCGGATAACTGCCTCCGGTGAAGTTCATAGGCTTGGGCTCATCATGCCCTATCCATACAGAGGCCGTATAATACGGGCTGTAGCCTGTAAACCATGCATCTACGTTTTTCGTAGTAGTACCTGTCTTACCGGCAACAGGCATCTTGGACAATGCCGCATTGCCGCCGGTACCGCCTCTTACAACTCCTCTCATAAGGTCTACCATGAGATAGGCAACCTGCTCGCTTATTACTTTTTCTTTCATCGGTTTGTTTTCAAAAATCACCTTTCCATCCTTGTCAAGAATCTTTGTAAAGGAGATGGGTTTGATATATATACCCTTATTGGGAAAAACACTGAAAGCAGCGGCCATTTCTATTGGTTTTACCCCGTTGGTAACTCCGCCGAGAGCAAGAGGGGAAAGGCTTTCGTCATTTGTGACGCCGTTATCCTCTCTTGTGACTAAAGTTGTAATTCCGAATTTTTTCAGGTATTCCATGGAACGCTGTATTCCAACATCCTGCAATATTTTAACTGCAACCACATTTGTTGACTGCTGCAAGGCTTCTCTTACAGTAACAAGGCCTTTAAAATTATTGCTGTAGTTGCGGGGCTTGAAGTTCCCAAAAGTAACAGGAGCGTCGTCTATAACAGTTCCGGCGGTATAACCGTTGTCCAGAGCCGGTGTATAAACAGCAAGGGGCTTAATGGTAGAACCCGGCTGGCGTAATGATTGAGTAGCCCTATTAAGCCCTCTTCTAACCTTTTCGCTTCTGCCGCCCATTACAGCCTTTATTTCGCCGGTTCCGTTTTCAATTACAATTACGGCTGCCTCAGGCTGAAGAATACCGTTAGCATCTTCCTCACTCTCAGGGAAAAGCTTGGTATCTTTAAAAGTTTCTTCAACTATTCCCTGTATATCCGTGTCAATAGTGGCTATTATCCTAAGCCCGCCGTTAAAAAGCTTTATTTCAGCTTCTTCCTTGCTGAGCCCAAGCTCTTTCTGCAGTGTTTCCGTAACATCACTGATAATCATGTCCGCAAAGTATGTAGTCTCAACTTCTTTTTGTATCTTTGACAGTTTTATTTCCTGCTTCATTGCCTCATCATACTCTTCTTGAGAAATAAGGCCTTGAGCAAGCATTTCCCTAAGCACAATTTCTTTTTTGCCCATGGATTTTTCATAGTTCAAATAAGGTGAGTACAAGGAAGGATATTGAGTTATACCTGCTATAGTTGCACACTCTGCCAGAGTCAGCTGGTCCGGTTCCTTTCCGAAATAGTACAAAGCCGCAGCCTTAACTCCCGAAACATTATGCCCCAATGGTGCGGTATTAAGGTACGCTTCCAATATCTGATCCTTGGTAAACCTTCTTTCCAGCTGAAGGGCATAATACATTTCAACTACTTTTCTCTTCCATTTTTTTTCGGGATTAAGGTATACATTCTTGATAAGCTGCTGTGTTATCGTACTGGCACCTTGAGACAGCTCCATGTTCTGCAGGTCGGCTTTTAAGGCGCCAAAAATACGGTATATGTCTATGCCTTTATGATCCATAAATCTTTTATCTTCAATAGCTATAAAGGCATTTCGCAGATTCTGGGGTATCTGATCTATAGTAACCATGGTACGGTTCTCATTTGCATGCAGCGTGTCAATAACCTTATCATTCTTATCCACGATATATGTAGTCTGATTCAAGTCAAACAATTCATCCACATTAAGCGGCCTTGCGGCTTTTATCCAGGAATATGCAGTACCCAGCGCAACGCTGCCGCTCACAAGAATTATAAAGAGAAGAAGAAGTACGATAAATCTTAAGAACCTGCCAACAGAGAAGGTTCTTTTTTTCTTTTTATTCTTCTTGGGAGTGTTTGTCTCTTTTTCGCTCATCTTATACCTCCACAAGGATAGATGCTATATGTAATGCAATTATTATATCATAGAAGATTTTTTATGGCAAACCCAGTGAGATTCATAGTTGTTCCATACTTGCCGTCTTTTTGATTCTTGACATTTTTGCTCTCTTTTAATCTGTGTATATTATTTTGACGTAAAAAACGTATTTTTGTCACAGCATATGAATGTATTAACAAATATAAATATTTGTAATATGGATAACTTTGAATCATATATTAATAAATAGGGGGTGTTTGCTCATGAGAAGGAAGTTCGGTCAAAGAGGAGGCAGAAGGAAGTTTTTCTTAAGCTTTGTACTTCTGATTATCATTTCAATATATTCATATTATATAGTTGAAAAAAATATCAGGCCGACAATACTTGCAATGTCGGAGATAAACGCAAGGCTTATTGCAACACAGGCAATAAATGAAGCTGTAAGAAGCAAGATCGCCACTAATTCATTCAATCAGCTCATAGACTACAAGACCGACAACAATGGAAGGATATCCCTGATACAGGCAAACTCAGCACAAATGACAAAGCTGGCGGCAGAAACCTCAATAGAGATATTAAATGAAATAAAAGAAATCGGGATCACAGAACTTAAAATTCCTATGTCAAGTATTTTCGGCAGCCAGTTATTTGCCAATACAGGTCCTGTAATAGGTGTTAACATTCGACCTGCGGGCAGTGTAAATGTAGATTTTTTTACGGATTTTGAAGAGTCCGGAATAAACCAGACAAGGCTTAAAATATATCTGACGGTCAAAACAGATGTTCAGATAGTCGTTCCCCTGGGAAGTAATAAAATTGATGTAACCACCCATATACCGGTTTCTGAAACAATAATTGTAAGCGAGGTATCGGAAGGAAAAACTGCGTAAGCTCTTAAGCTTATCAAAATATTGGCACTTAACATATAGATTGTTATAATGAAATTAAATACAGGTCTTGGGATTCGCTGCGGAGGTGAACAAAGGATGAGCAGGTTGATTTTCCTGGTTGATATGAACGCATTTTTCATAAGCTGTGAAATGGCAATGAATCCGGAGCTGAAGGGAAAACCTGCGGCTGTTGCCGGAGATCCCAAAAAGCGTTCGGGGATTATACTTGCTGCTAATTATGAAGCCAGGAAATACGGTATCAAGACTACAATGGTGCTTCATGAAGCAAAGAAGCTGTGCCCCGAGCTGATAACAGTGCCTCCGAGCCATGGGTTGTATGAAAAGAAATCCAGGGAGGTTATGGATATATTGTCAAGGTATACACCTGTGATACAGCAAAACAGCATAGATGAGGCATGGATGGATCTGACAGGATGCGAAAAACTCTTTGGAAGCCCTATGGAGATTGCGGAAAACATAATGAATACTATTTCAGAAGAGCTGGATCTCTGGTGTTCAATAGGAATCTCGGAAAATAAATTCCTTGCAAAGATGGGATCTGAACTGAAAAAACCTCAGGGAATTACAGAGCTTTATGTAAAAGACATAGAAAAAAAGCTGTGGCCTTTGCCTGTAAGAGAAATGTATGGTATAGGAAAGCAGACGGAGCAAAAGCTGATGGACTATGCAATATATAAAATAGGTGATATTGCAAACAGCAATGTGGAATTTCTGAAAAAAAACTTTGGGAAATACGGCGAGGAATTATACAGGCTTTCAAGGGGAATAGACAATTCTCCGGTAATACCCAATCCAATTTATGATAATAAGTCCATCAGCCGTTCTACTACTTTACCGCAGGATACCAACGACCTTGAATATTTAAAGTATATTTTGATGGGTTTGGCTGAAGAGGTAGGCTATGAAGCCAGAAAATCAGGGTATAAAGGAAAAACGGTTTCGATTTCGATAAAATATGAAGACTTTACGACAGTTTCAAGGCAGAAAACAGTTACACCTACCTTTCTGACTAAAGACATTTATACCAATGCCCTGACGCTGCTTGAGGTGAATAAGAACAAAAACAAGCTGATTCGGCTTATAGGACTTGGTTTAAGCAATCTTGATACGGATGAAACGGAGCAGATTTCAATATTTGAGCTGGTTGAAGGAGAGCATAATGCACATAAGGAAGAGACCATTGAGAAAACAATTGACAGAATACGAGAACGTTTTGGAGATAACAAAATATTAAGAGGCTCTATGTTAAAGAACAACAAGGATTTATGATATACCAAAGCTAAAGGAAGGATGGAAATCCTTCCTTTAATAATTTGCAGGTACAAGTCTTATCAAAATACTTGATATTGCAGGTGATTATGTGAAAGCCGATAAATATGAAATTAAACTTGTAAAGGAAGAGTCGTATGCAGAGAGGATTGAAGCTTATTATAAGATATTCAGATGGTTATTGAAAAGATATTATGAAGGTTGTGAAGGATTTGGCTGCACTGGTGTATTTGAGGGTATCGACAGAGGAACAAGCCGAGAGAGGGTATTCGATAAAAGTTCAGAGGGATGAAGGTTTGAAAAAGGCTGTTGAACTGGGCTGCAGTCCGGAAAACATATATATTTTCAATGATGAGGGTATTTCAGGGGCTTTTATGGAAAGGCCGCAGCTAATGGCCGCCCTTGACATGGTAAAAAATAGAGAAAATAAAATAGATTATTTTATATGCTATGATTCCAGCAGATTGTCAAGGAATGCCGCCCATCAGCTGATAATAGTGGATGAGATAAAAAAAAGCGGCGCAAAGCTCATTTTTTTGAAGAACAACTATCAGGATAACGCAGAGGGCCGTTTTCAGTTAACGGTAATGGCTGCAGTGGATGAATATGAAAGAGCAAGACTGAGGTTAAGGACGGAAATGGGCAAGAGGGCAAAAGCAGGACAGCATATGCTTACCCACAATCCGGGAATATACGGTTATGATTTTGATCAAAAAACAGATACATTAAGCATAAATGAGGATCATGCAAAAAGATTGAAGCAAATTTTTGCACTGCTTATTGAAGAACATAAAAGTCCGGCAGAAATAGCAGAAGAATTAAATGCTTCAGGAATCCCAAGCCCCAGAATGAAGCAGTGGAGCAGGGTTACAGTGAGAAGAATGCTTTCGAATCCTTCATATCTGGGCATGCTGTATATAAGAAGATATGATACAAGAGAATGCTATCTTAACAAATTCAAAAAAAAGGGAGAAAAAATAAAAGTGAAAGAAAGGCCCCGGGACGAATGGATACCGGTTAAAATACCTCAGATAATTGATAAAGAAACCTGGGAAAAAGCACAGGATATATTAAAAGAATCAAGCCGATCAAGGGTCAAAGGATGCCGTGAGGATTTTATATTAACTCCTCTGTTAAAGTGCGGAATATGCGGCAGCATAATGAACAGCAAAGCGGCAGCAAAAGGTAATTCCCTATACCGTTATTATGTTTGCCCCGGCAAATATAAGGAAGTAAAGGGGATAAACTGTAATGCGGCTCTTGTCAGAGCAGATGATGCTGAAAAAGCAATATGGGAGCAGATATGTAAAAGCATTTATGCTTTTATAAAAAATGAGGCAGGTATAGAGAAGTCAATTGAAGGATACATATCTGAAACAGAAAATAATATTGAGAATATATTAAGAGAAAAAGAAAAAGCTATATTAGAAAAGGAAAGAATTATTACAATGTATCAGAAAGGATATATAGAGGAAGATGAAATGCGCAGAAAGCTTAACGGCTGTGAAAAGTCACCGATAAAGCTTGATGAGGCTGCAGCTTTCATAGAAAGGCTTAAAAAGGACTCCCGCGAAAAAAACTTTCCTTATATTATACGAGATGTTTTAAACAGATTGGATTATAAAGATAAAAGGTATATAATCAGGCTGTTAATTTCAGAAATAGTTGTTTCGGGCAATACAGTTTCCATTAAAGGGAGGCTCTGATGTTTTCTGCTCTTGATACTACGCTTGTAGGCGATGTTCCTGACAGTTATGTAATAACACCAAAACAAAATATACCTGACTACGCTCATTAAGAATGTATAAATGTATAATTTTTATTGAAAAACATATTGTTGGATACTGTAAAACATAGCGAATGCAAGAGATATATATAGAAATAGCAAGTAATTTAGTGATAGAATAAAAAAATAATAAAATTCGGCGTAAAGGCGAATTGAGCACATCTTTTATTTGTGATATTATAATTAAGCGTCGACGGCAAAACAAGCTGTTGATATTAAAGCATTATTGATCCTTGAAAACTAAACAGTGTAAAATGAATGAAACCAAGAATTCTTTTGAGTTAG
>DAOLPD010000116.1:0-9771 GCA_035417425.1 Bacillota bacterium | reverse complement strand
CTTCCATATACTTATCAGATAACATTCCATGATTTTGTCCATTCAATGAAGCTTTTGCTTCATTGCTGACAGACAGCAGCGCTGTCTGGAAGGGACATATATGATAAACGTCAATAAGTAATTTATTCCATATGTTTATCAGATAACATTCCATGATTTTGTCCATTCAATGAAGCTCTTGCTTCATTGCTGACAGACAGCAACGCTGTCCGGAAAGGGTATGTTCCATTCACAAGTCAATTAGTAAATACAGGCTGGCTTTCATTTTCTCCTTCTTCATCATTTAAGTAATATATAATACTTTCACCATTATATATAATAAGGTTGAGAAGCTTTCTGTCCTGACCAAACTGCTCCATTACCTTTTCACAGATAATATTCATATCTTCATCTTTAATCTTATTTATTGATAGAAAGAACACGTCTTTTGAATCATCTCCATAACCTATAACAACATTTCCGTTATATCCTGCCAGACCTTCACCATCATCGTAGTTCAGGTTTCTTATTTCTACACGTTCATACTTTTCGGGGTTTGATATTATTATTCTATCCTTATTTAATAATTCTAATGTTCCCGAAATCTCCATCACATTTCCTCCTCATATTATATTTTGTATTATTCTTTGTATTATGTCTGATTTAATTCTGAATTTGAAAACAAGCAAAAAATCGAATGAAGCTTCATTCGATTTTTTGTAGTCATTGAAGAACATACTCTTGTACTTTTTTCAGGAATCCTCTCCGCACTTCTTTAATAATTCTTCCCATTTCTTATCGATGTCCTCTTGTATATTGTCAATGAGATGTCTGTTTTCATCGTTGAACAGATGTTTAAATCTTCCCTGGGGTTTCAAATATTCAGTAACCGGAAGCTTTTTTTTGGGTTTGTAGTTGAGCTTCCATTTCCCGTCTTCAACCTCATACAACGGCCATATACATGTTTCAACTGCCAGCTTGCAAATTTCCATAAGATCAGGGGTGTTGTACCTCCAACCTCTGGGGCAAGGAGAAAGTACGTTCATAAATGCCGGACCTTTAGTATATATGGCTTTCTCTGCTTTTTCATATAGATCCTTGAAATTTGAAGTTAATGTTGATTGAGCGACATAGGGTATTCTATGGGCAGCCATTACTCCTGTAAGATTCTTCTTGTACTGCATTTTCCCCGGCATCTCGGTACCCTGCGGACTTGTAGTCGTATCTGCATACCTTGGTGTTCCTGATGACCTTTGGATTCCGGTGTTCATATATGCCTCATTGTCATAGCATATATACACCATGTCATGACCTCTCTCCATCGCTCCGGAAAGTGACTGAAGCCCAATATCATAAGTCCCTCCGTCTCCTCCGAAGGCAATGAATTTATAAGATTCATTCATCTTCCCTTTTCTCATGAGAGCAGTATATGCAGCTTCCACGCCGCTTAATGTAGCTCCCGCATTTTCAAATGCACTATGAATAAATGAATCTTTCCAGGCTGTATAAGGATACAGGAATGTAGATACTTCAAGACATCCTGTAGCCGAACAGCATACGGCATGATCTTCAGGCTTCAATGCTCTTAATACCGTTCTCACCGTAACAGGTGCTCCGCAGCCTGCACACATCCTGTGCCCTCCGGTTAATCTTTCCGGCTTGTTCATTACTTGCTTAAGATTATATGCCATGAAAATATCCCGCCTCCTATCCTCTTACACCTATATATCTGTAAGTTTCTCCTATTTGACCTGTTTTTACTATATCCATAAGGGAGTTATATACTTCCTCGATATCATCTGCCCTTACATCTCTGCCGCCTAAACCGTAAATATAATTCAATACCTTTATTCCATCCGCTTTCCCGTAAAGAGCAGCTTTCACTTCAGCACCAACAGGACCTCCCATTGCAGAATAGCTTTCGGCTTTATCCATTACCGCGAGAGCCTTTACATTTCTTAAGGCTTCTGCGATTTCATCAGCCGGGAAGGGCCTGAACATCCTTATTTTCAGAAGCCCTGCCTTTATACCATTTTCTCTCAACTTATCTACAACGGTTTTCGCTGTTCCGGCAGAAGAATTGATTATTATAACAGCAATTTCTGCATCATCAAGATTGTATTTCTCGAAATACTCATATTTCCTTCCGGTAAGTTTTTCAAATTCTTTTGCTACCTCCAGTATGACTTTTTTTGCATTGATCATGCTTTGGGCTTGCTCTCTTTTATGCTCGAAGCAATGAGCCGGAAGGTCAAGGGGGCCTACGGCTATTGGTTCCTTATGGTTCAAAAGATAATGATCCGGTTTGTATTCTCCTACAAATTCTTTAACCTTGTCATCCTCAAGAAGCTCAATATTCTCTACAGCATGGCTGGTAATAAAGCCGTCCTGACATACCATGACCGGAAGCTGCACATCTTTATGCTCAGCGATTCTTATTGCCTGAAGCAGATTGTCATATGCCTCCTGATTGGTCTCACTGTATAGCTGAATCCAGCCGGAATCCCTTGCTCCCATTGAATCACTGTGGTCGTTATGTATGTTCAGGGGTCCCGACAGTGCCCTATTGACACAGGATAAAGTCATTGGCAGCTTCATTGCTGAAGCAATATATAACATCTCCCACATCAAAGCCAAACCGTTTGCAGAAGTGGCAGTCATTGTTCTTGCTCCTGCTGCTTGTGCTCCAATGCAGGCTGACATTGCACTGTGCTCTGATTCTACCGCAACAAATTCTGTCTGTACCTGTCCGTTAGATACAAATTGGGAGAAATACTGGGGTATCTCCGTTGACGGAGTTATTGGGAATGCAGCAACAACATCTGGATTTATCTGCCTCATTGCCACTGCTATTGCTTCATTTCCGGATAACCTTTCCCTTATTGACATGTGTAACTGCACCTCCTATTCTTCTTTATCTTCTTCCTTGATAAAATCTATTGCATTGAAAGGACATACCTTGAAGCATACTCCACAGCCCTTGCAGTGGTCATAATCAAAGTCGAGCCTCTTACTGTCCTTTACAGGAATTGCAGTATCCGGGCAGACTGGCGGACATAGCATGCATTGGGTGCATTTTTCTTCAATCCATATCGGCCTCATGGATCTCCAGTCCCCTGTCTTATAGCCTTCTGCATTACCCGGCTCATATATAGTGCCTCCCGGGGTTATCTCCTGCCAAGTCACTTCAGGAGTCATCTCTTTTGCTTTTCCTCTCATAGACCTTGCACCTCCTGCATAGCCCGTTCAATGGCCTTCATATTTCCTTCAATTATCTCGGGCTTTGTCTTAAACTTATGAGCAAAGGATTCCTTCATATCCTCCAGAAACTTCTGAGGCTCCATAATATTACCTACTACTACTACCGCACCAAGCATAGGTGTATTTGGGAAATTCCTGCCTAGTGTCTCTTCAGATATCTTCCTGGCATCTATGGTACAAACCTTGCCCTTGTATCCTTTCAGATGCTTCTTCACCTCATCGGGTTTCTTATCAGTGTTAATGATAATTGCACCCGATTCTTTAAGGCCGGAAGTCACATCAATTGCTGAAATCAAAGACTCATCCACCACTACTACATAATCCGGCTCATAAATGTTAGAATGAATTTTGATCCTTTCATCGCTTATTCTGTTGTAGGCTGTTATCGGTGCTCCCATTCTCTCAGGACCATACTCAGGAAATCCCTGAATATACTTTCCTGTGTTAAAAGCGGCATCTGCCAGGAGAAGTGCGGCTGTCTTCGCTCCTTGGCCTCCGCGTCCGTGCCAGCGTATTTCTATTAGCTTGCCCAAAACCTTTCCTCCCTTCAAGATTTTTCTTTTAATATAATGGTATTCTGCTCTATTCCTGATACTTTTATTACTATGGCAGTGTAAAAATATAGTAATAGAATTATCAACTAACTATTTAGTTAATTTAAAGCAAAATTTTTATTTTCCGTACAGCTTTTGATGACCTGACATATGGGTCAATCTGAATGCCTTTATAAAGGTTTCTTTCAATTCAATCTCACTCATTCCATAATAGTCTCGAAAGGTATCAGAATATGCCGCAAAGTTGAATATAGTCATTATTCCCGTGAAAAACTCCATTACGGCAAGCTCTTCCTTGGAATAGGGAAATGCGATACCTTTACTGTCATATTTTTTTTTGATATATTCCAGTTCCGCCTCTATTATCATGTCACATCTTTTCAGTAAGCCGGAGTGTTTTGAGTTGGATTTCATAGACTCAGTGAGGGCTATTTTAATAAGATTCTTGTGTGAAAGTGCAAATTCCAGGTTTTTTTCCATAAATGCCATAAACATGTCTTCCCTGTCCATATCCGGATAATCCGACAAGGTTCGGCTCTGCACGCTTTTACCGTCAGCCATAAGCTTTTCAAATAGCTCATCCAGAATTGCATCCTTGCTTTCAAAATAATAATATATTAAAGCTTTATTTACACCGGCCTTTGATGCAATATCATCTACCCTTGCTCCGTCAAAGCCGGCTTCTGCAAAAATTTGCTCTGCTGCGTCCAATATTCTCTGTTTTGAATTAGTTGAATCTTTATTTGTCATATTATCCCTCACAGTTATTTACTAACCATTTAGTTAAATTATATATTTAATTCACACATGTTTCAATAGAAAAATTGGTTTTCTTGGAAAATTTCTGTTTTTATGCGAAAAAAGGGGTATCGCTAACTACTTATTAAGTAGTTTTGCGATACGCCTCTGCAATAGGTTTATAATAGAAATGCCGGTTGGTTTCCCAACCGGCATTCGTTATGGCTTAAGCTTCTGCCATTTTCTTGTAGTTTTCGTATTTTTCCTTTGCTTCCTTTTCTGCCTTTGCAAAGAGTTCTTCTGCCTCTTTGGGGAAAGCACCTACCAAGGATGAATACCTTACCTGATTCATCAGGAAGTCTCTGAAGCTTGCCTTTGGCTCTTTGGAGTCAAGTATAAACGGATTCTTGCCTTCCTTCTTGAGTTCAGGATTATATCTCCACAAGTGCCAGTATCCTGCTTCAACAGCCTGGGCAGTATTGGCCTGGGTTCTTCCCATACCTTCCTTGAGTCCGTGGTTGATACATGGAGCATAACAGATTATCAGTGACGGTCCGTCATACTTCTCAGCTTCCTGTATAGCCTTAAGGAACTGGTTCTTGTCTGCTCCCATACCTACCTGTGCTACATATACATATCCGTAGGTAGTTGCTATCATACCCAGATCTTTTTTCTTAGTCTTCTTGCCTGAAGCTGCAAACTTTGCAACTGCTCCTACCGGTGTTGACTTGGAGGACTGTCCGCCGGTGTTGGAGTAAACTTCGGTATCGAATACCAATACGTTTACGTTCTCTCCGGATGCCAGCACGTGGTCAAGTCCGCCGTAGCCTATATCATATGCCCATCCGTCACCGCCGAGTATCCAGATGGATTTCTTTACAAGCTGGTCTTTCTTATCTGCTATTTCAGCAGCTATTTCCTTTGCTCTTCCGCTTAATGCATTCATATTGTCAAGCAGAGGAAGTATCTTTTCTGCTGCTGCTTTGCTTGCATCTGCATCATCCTTGCCATCCAGCCATGCTTTGAATGCTTCCTTATATTCATTCGGCATATTCAGGTTCAATGCTTCTGTCATTAACTCAGCAAGCTTTTCCCTTATCTGTCTTACAGCTACTGCCATACCAAATCCGTATTCCGCATTGTCTTCAAAGAGGGAATTGCCCCACGACGGGCCTCTTCCGTTTGCATCAGTGCAGTACGGGGTTGATGGTGAAGAAGCGCCCCAGATTGATGAACATCCTGTTGCATTCGCTATCATCATTCTTTCACCAAAGAGCTGAGTTACAACCTTGATATATGGAGTTTCACCGCAGCCCGCACATGCTCCTGAGAATTGGAGATATGGCTGTGCAAACTGGCTTCCCTTAACACTTGACTTTGGTGTCAGATTATCCTTTACAGGTACGGTCATTGCATAATCCCAATTAGCTATCCCCTTCTCGGTTTGGGTTTCAAGAGGCTTCATAACAAGGGCTTTTTCTTTTGCGGGGCATATATCTGCGCAATTTCCGCAGCCTGTGCAATCCAATGGGCTTACCTGCATCCTGTATGAGAGTCCTTCGAATCCTTTGCCTGAAGCTTTTATTGTTTCAAATCCTGCAGGTGCTTTCTTCAACTCATCTTCAGTTGCAAGCACCGGTCTTATTGCCGCATGAGGACATACAAAGGAGCACTGGTTGCACTGTATGCATTTTTCCTTCTGCCACTCAGGTACAAATACTGCTATGCCTCTCTTTTCATATGCTGAAGTTCCCATGGGCAAATGTCCGTCTGCATACTCAACAAATTTGCTTACAGGAAGTGTATCTCCCTCCTGCCTGTTCATCGGAATAAGCACATTCTTTATAAAATCAGGAACATCTACTGCTGCTGCCGCTTCTTCTTTTGCACTGCTCCAGCTTCCCGGAACTGCAACTTTTACAAGTGCATCTGTTCCAGCATCAACAGCTTTGTAGTTCATTTCAATAATCTTCTGGCCTTTCTTGCCGTAAGTTTCTGCAAGAGACTCCTTAAGATACTTTACAGCATCTTCTATCGGAATAACATTGGCCAGTTTGAAGAATGCAGATTGCATTATCATGTTGATTCTGTTCCCAAGGCCTATTTCTACTGCAATATCAGTAGCGTTGATAATATAGAAGTTTATTTTGTGATCTGCTATGTATTTCTTCATATTTGCAGGCAGATTCTCTTCAAGCTCATCCGCACTCCACTTACAGTTCAGTACGAAAGTACCGCCGTCTTTAAGTCCCTTTAATACATCGTACTGATGAACATATGCCTGGTTGTGGCATGCTATGAAATCAGCTTCATCAATAAGATATGGGGATTTAATAGGCTTTTTGCCGAATCTGAGGTGGGAAATAGTTACACCTCCGGATTTCTTGGAGTCATAAGCAAAATATCCCTGGGCATAAAGATCGGTCTTATCGCCTATAATCTTTATTGCACTCTTATTTGCTCCAACTGTACCGTCGGAACCCAAACCCCAGAACTTGCATCTTATTGTTCCTTCGGGAGCTGTATTGATATTTTCCTTTACTTCAAGGGAAAGATTTGTTACATCGTCTACTATTCCTATCGTGAATCTGTCTTTTGGCTCATTAGCCTTCAGGTTATCAAAAACAGCTTTGATCTGTGCCGGTGTCGTATCTTTGGAACCAAGTCCGAATCTTCCTCCGACTATTATTGGAGTATTTTTCTTGTTATAGAACATCGAACGGACATCAAGATATAATGGTTCTCCTATTGCTCCAACTTCTTTTGTCCTGTCGAGCACAGCAATTTTCTTCACTGTTTTTGGAAGTACATCGAAGAAATATTTTTCTGAGAAAGGCCTGTAGAGGTGTACCTTTACAACTCCTACCTTTTCACCTTTTGCCATTAAATAATCTACCGTTTCCTCAGCAACATCCGTTACAGAACCCATTGCAACTATAATATTTTCAGCATCCGGTGCTCCATAATAGTTGAAGGGTTTGTATTCTCTGCCTGTCAGCTTGCTTATTTCCTTCATATAGTCTGCAACTATGTCCGGAACTGCGTCATAATACTTATTGCAGGCTTCTCTTGCCTGGAAGTAAATATCCGGATTCTGAGCAGTACCTCTTGTTACCGGGTGCTCCGGATTCAAAGCATTCTTTCTGAATTCGTCCAATGCTTTCTTGTCAAGAAGTTTTTCCAGGTCTGCATAATCCATTACTTCTACCTTCTGAACCTCGCTGGAGGTTCTGAAACCGTCAAAGAAATGTACAAACGGAACCCTTGATTTAATTGCAGCCAAGTGTGCAATACCACCCAGGTCCATTATTTCCTGTACTGAACCGGTAGCAAGTAAAGCAAATCCTGTTTGTCTTGTTGCCATTACGTCCTGATGGTCTCCAAATATTGAGAGCGCGTGACTTGCCAATGCACGGGCAGATACGTGGAATACGCCCGGAAGCAATTCTCCGGCAATCTTGTACATATTTGGTATCATAAGAAGCAATCCCTGTGATGCTGTAAAGGTTGTAGTTAATGCACCCGCTGCAAGCGAACCGTGAACTGCTCCTGCAGCTCCTCCTTCTGACTGCAGCTCAACAACCTTCACCTGTTGGCCAAAAATGTTCTTCAGTCCATGGGCGGACCACTCATCAACATTTTCTGCCATTGTGGATGACGGTGTTATCGGGTAAATTGCAGCAACCTCAGTAAACGCATAGGCGACATGCGCGGCTGCTGCATTACCATCCATTGTTTTCATCTTTTTAGCCATTGCTAAACCCCCTAATATAATAATAAATGGTCATTTGTAGGTAATTTATCAAAGAACGCCACTTTTAGTATATTAAACATTCATTTCATTGTCAAATTAAAAGCATTGAGCTATTAAAAAATAATAACCACCCTCATCTATGTCTCTCAATGGGTAAGGGCAGTTAGTTATTTTTTGGTCAATTTAATATTTATGCATACTTACTAATTATTATTCATTTTACAAGTTTTTTCAAATCTGCTATAAAATATATTGCAGGAACAAAAGAAGTATTATTCCGGGGATTCCCAAAAAACCTGCTATCAGTGCTGTAATGGGGTTTATTCCTATGGAGAGGCCCGTGAGTCCGCTGAAAATATTTATTGCAAATAATGCAATTGCTCCTATAATACCGTTCATTACCAGTTTGACAATTATTTTAATAGGCAAGACCAGCAATACCCCTATAACATAGACAGCGCCTATGGCAAAAAACACTGCCAGTATTGAGAATACATCTATCTGCGGCAACTTGAATCCCCCCCGGTAAATTATAAAGATCTTATGTTTATTTATATTATTCTTTTCGTATTTTATTACAAGTTTTGTACAACTTTTTTATCACCGTTCGGCTGTATTGTCACGCTGAGGCCCTTATCCTTTGCAAGCTTCAGCAGATAAACATATTGTGATTTGGCAGCTTCCATTCTATATATTGCATGGTCTACAAGCTCAGGGGCGGTTACATTGTCAAAATAGTTCTGCGCATCATACATTTCCTGCTTTGCTTTAAGTATCGTGCTTATCAGCTCAATATTTTCGTCTTTTTCCCTGGTGCCCCTCATACTATTCAGCAAACAGTCTATAATATCCTCTACCTGTTTATTTTTCTTAGGCTCCCTATCTGCCAGATTAGTGGACATAAATAAAACACCTCCGTTATTATTACTAATTTATCCAAGAATTAGCAATAATATTCTGAGGTGTAATATTTTGTTTAAGTATTTTAATTGTTGTTGTTTTTTACAGCTTTTCGAAGCCTTTCTCCAGATCATTGATTATGTCTTCGACATCCTCAATCCCTACCGACAGTCTGACCAATCCGTCTGTAATACCGGCCTTTTCCCTCTCTTCCCTGGGCACTGCTGCGTGAGTCATCGATGCCGGATGCTGAATAAGCGAATCAACAGTCCCCAAGCTAACTGCGAGAGAGATGATTCCTAAATTGTTTAAAAGAGCCTCGCCGGCTTCATACCCGCCTTTAAGCTCAAAAGCTATCATCCCTCCGAAATCCCGCATTTGTTTTTTGGCGAGCTCATGCTGCGGGAAAGACTCCAGTCCCGGATAATAAACCTTTTCAACTTTAGGATGGTTTTCGAGATATCTTGCAACTTTCATCGCATTCTCACAGTGTCTGTCCATTCTAAGTCCCAAAGTCTTCAATCCCCTTACCAGCAGCCAGGAATCGAAGGGTGATCCTGTACACCCTAAATTCTGAAGATAAGG
>DAOLPD010000115.1:0-9913 GCA_035417425.1 Bacillota bacterium | reverse complement strand
GGCATGATCTGTCCGCCTGTAGAAGCAGCTGCCTCAACAGCCCCTGCGAATTCCGGCTTGTATCCAAGGCTCTTCATTAATGGAATCGTAAAGCTTCCTGTCCCAACGGTATTTGCTACCGAGCTTCCGGATATGGTTCCTGTCAGAGCACTGCTGAGCACCGCAACCTTCGCAGGTCCGCCTACAGCCTTCCCGGCGATGGCATTAGCCAGGTCTATAAAGAACTTCCCTATGCCGGTTTTATCCAGGAAGGATCCAAAAAGTATAAACAGGAATATAAATGTTGATGATACTCCAATCGGTGTTCCCAGTATTCCTTCGGTTGTATAATACATATGGCTTACTATTCTTGCAACGGAATAACCTCTGTGATTAAGAAATCCAGGAAGGTATGGGCCGACTACGCAATAAACAAGGAATGTACTTGCTATGATTACTATCGGAAGCCCAACGACCCTTCTTGCCGCTTCCAAAACAAATAGTACCGCAACCACAGCCACGAAAATATCAAAAGAATTCTGTTCCCCGGCTCTCATAATAAGAGCATGATAATTAAAGGGAATATATAATCCTACAAATCCTGCAATACATGCCAGCAATACATCCAGCCAATGCAGTTTATGCTTTGGCATCTTTGTACTGGATGGATATAATAAATAAGCCAATACCAGCGCAAAGGTAATATGAATCGATCTTTGCAGCTGTGCCGGCAGAACACCGAAAACAGCGGTATACAACTGAAAAACAGAAAACATGATTGCAAGCGCTGTAACTATCTTTAATTGTATCCCGGAAAGTTTTCTGTAATTTGATTCTTTGTCATATTTTGCAATTATTTCATCCAAATCCAGTTCCTGTACCTGCTCCTTCAAAATTTTATCCTTATCCATGAAATCCCTCCTTTTTTACATAAAATAATTGTATACTAAAACACATATTTTGGTTATATTCATCTTAATATATATTTTATAAGTTCAATGCAGGAAACCTTTTGGATATTGAAATATGCAGGTTTCTGCGGTTCGACAAGCTCTGACAGTTTTATTGTCTTATCCTTATAGCTTAGAGTATGATCTGCATAGGTTCCCACCATGTACGTAAAACTGTCAAGCTTCCTGTCAATGTTTTCAATCTGAACAATTCCATCGGTAATTGTTATTATTTGCTTGCTGTTGGCATCGTACTCAGGCATACCTGCACCGTATGAATAAAAAGTAGTCTTGTAAACAACGAACATTTCGCCTTCTATTCTTATGAACTCGTTTACAAGAGTACGGTTAACCGAATGCCTGAAGCTGACTGCAAATTCCCTCACATTTTCTATTTTGTCGATATAGGCAATCTCACCGGTCTTACCGTTTGAAATTGTAAACCTGTTTAATACCGGTACATTTAATATAATTATTATCAGTAAAAGCAAAAAAACTGTATATATAAGCTTTTTCATAAATGAAGAAGCCGGGCCGGATATTTCCAGCCCGGCAGCCCTCCCAAATTATTTAATAGCTCCAACTTCTTTATAGTACTTCTCTGCTCCCGGATGGAACGGAACCGATACGCCGTTGACAGCGTTTTCAAGGCTGAGCTCTGCTCCCTTTGCATGGGCAGAGGCTAATTCCGGCTGATTTTCGAACAGTGCTTTTGTAATACTATATATTACTTGTTCGGAAACTTCTGCACCGGCAACCAAAGTAGCCTTCATAGCTACTGTCTTTACATCCGCAGTCTGGCCCTTGTAAGTTCCGGCAGGAATAACAAATTCAGTAAAGAAAGGATACTTATCAATCAGTTTCTTGATTACATCATCAGGAATTGAAACGAAGTTCAGGCTGCTTGTAGTAGCTGTATCCTGTATTGCCGCATTAGGTATGCCTGATACAAACAAGAATCCGTCAATATGATTGTCTTTCAGGGAGTCTGCTGATTCAGCGAAAGACAGGTAGTTGGCTGAAAAATCATTGTATGTCATACCCATAACATCCAACAACTGTCTGGCATTAGCTTCAACTCCGCTTCCCGGAGCACCCACTGAGAACTTCTTCCCTTTAATGTCTGTAAGAGTTTTGATTCCACTGTCTGCGGAAGATACGATCTGAATTACCTCCGGATAAAGGTTAGCAATAACCCTAACGTTTGCAATCTTGCTATCCTTGAAAGCCTCTGTTCCGTTATAAGCGTAATCTGTCATGTCGTTCTGGACTATCGCCAGTTCTGCTTCCTTCTGGCCGATAAGCTTGAGGTTTTCAACCGATGCACCTGTTGCCTGAGCTGTTACGTTCATGTTCTGAATCTTTGAGTTGAATATCTGTGCCATTGAACCGCCAAATGGATAATAGGTACCGGATGTACCGCCGGTAGCCAATATCAGATTGGTCTTCTGCGGTGCACAGCCTGTAAGTGCTGCTGAAATAACAAGTACCACAGCCAGTGTCAGTACTATGTACTTTTTCATAGAATCCCTCCTCCAATTTATTATTATAAGTTTATTACAACAGTAACAAATAGTAACAAAAAAAAACGTGAATATACAATCACGTTGAGAAAATTTAGAAAATTGATTTTGAGCAATTATATTTATGCAATTTGCTCCAGCATTACCAGCAGTCTTTTTATAAATGATTTGATATTGACTTTACCGTTATACTTAGCTTTGCCCCTTATATAATCCATTTCCGCCTTTACTTCAACATAATCAAACAGAGACGAGCTATAAAGAACAAACTTATCATTACTGAAGTCTTCAATCCCCATGGCTGCAATATTCTTCATCGCTTTGGCCACAGTCCTCCTCATTCTCATTTCAATTGCTTTAAAGTCACTCTTGAAAACCCTGCCTTCTGAAGTATACTTGCTCTGCAGAAGTTTTAAAAGATCGCTCAGCTGGGTTTCCTCCAAGGTATCCCCATATTCAGGGTTTTCATACAACATGGTGCAGATATTTATTATATCTCTGCTTCCGAGGTCGCCCAATATGCCAAGGTCGGCCATTATCTGATTCAGCAGCCTTTTTACGATATCCGACTTTCTGTCCGAATCTTTTTCGCTCTTTCTGCCAAGATTCATAACAGTTGATTCAATAGCTTCAAAGGTTTTCTTGATTGTAAGATATTCGCCGACTCTTTTTATTACATTGACAACTTCAATAACATTAATGGGCTTGCTGATAAAAAACTCAATCCCCAGTTCATAGGCTTTTGCTATCATATCCTTGTCACTGACCTGCGACAACATAATAAACATGCTTTTTACATTCAGGGATCTGACCTTTTTTATTATTGACATTCCATCCTGATGGGGCAGCAGAAGGTCTATTATTACAATATCAGGCTTATACCTCAAAATCAGCTCTTCTCCCAGAAGTCCGTTTTCTGCTTCTGCGCATACGTCTCCAAGACCATACTGCTCGATTATCTTTATTAGCACGCTTCTGACCGTTCTGTCATCGTCAATAACTAAAAAGCTAGTCATTGTCATCCACCTCACCAACTATTTTATCCATCGGTATCTCTAAAACAAACTGTGTTATACCCTCAATACCCTCATCAATTTTTATTTTTCCCTCCAGATGCTCCAACAAAATCTTTATATGTGTCAGGCCAAGTCCTGTCGATACATGCCCTGTCTCCGGATTGAACTTTGTAGTAAAACCCGGTTCAAAAATAAGCTCACGTTCCTTTTCACCTATCCCCTTTCCATTATCACTGACTGCAAAAAACAACATGCTTTCATGACTGAAGCACCTGACTTTTATGAAGGAATCGCTTCTGAAACAAGCCTCAACAGAGTTCTGTATCAGATTATTCAGTATTGACATTATTATAAAATACTCTTTGATTCTATAATTCTTCTCCATCTCAAAGCTGAGAGTGATATCCTTGCTAATAACTTCAATATATCTGTCGAATATATCACCTATCGTCTCAAATATCTCACTGATCCTCATTGTCTTGTGAATATCTCCGGTCGGCATAAGCTTTTCCATGCTTATCACTATTCTGTTATAGTCCTTCTTAATTTCATGTATGTCAATAGACAAATTGAGGCAATCCGCAGTTATTTTTTCTATTTCTTCCTTACCCATAGGATTGCTTTCCTTAATGGTATTATATATACGATAGCTCTTCGCCATAGCATTTTCAATATCCTGCATAGACTTTTTAAGGAAGAAGATTTCGGACTTTAGTTTTGAAGTCAAAATCAGAAGTTCTTTGTACCTCTTCTGATGCTCTTCTTTAGTCACGAACAAGCTGTAGTATTTGATAATCCAGAACAAAGCCAGCACCAGGCAGCTCCTGATAACAGCAGCCAGCATGATAGTTGAAAAAATTGCATCAAAGGAATTGTTATTTAACTGATTTCTAATAAGGAGCTCAAAAATATTGGACAGAATATCTGCAGTTGTCAATGCCATAATAAAGAATATCGGCTTTTCAAAAAGCTTCCTGAAACTTGACCCCTCAATAATTATACCATATGTAATATAATACATCATCCCGGGCATATGCTTATAAAATGCTGCTTCCAATCCCATTGAATTTGCAAATATATCTATTCCGACTCTAAGCATAAGAACAGATAATCCTGTTATAATCGACGAAGAAATAATCGGAATGGTATGAAAATAAAGCAGGAGAAAGGTGAATGCGACAACCCCTATGGTTATTCTGAAATCCGTACCAAAGGGGTAGAAATTCACCTGCCCCATGAGCGCAGTACACATACCTACTATAAGCATTTCTTTATACTTATTCTTCAAATCAACAACCTCATTACTTGATTTCATTTTTTATATTTTACTCTGAATATGCATGATTTTATTGTAATTATATCATATTATGGTATAGAGAATAAAATATGAGTATTTTTTCCTCTGTTGCTGAGTTGTGGTAATATCTGCCATATATAGCTTTTATCTTTATTTTCCTGCAATAATGTTGTATAATTTTATTTAATGTACTGTAAAAAGTACAGTTCCAAAGGAGGCTGAAGCATTGAAGAATAAAATGATGAACCTCGCATTGACTATTATATTAGCATTCTCCGTTCTCTTCATTCTTACAACATCGGTATTTGCGGATTTCGGAGACAGTCCCCTCAAGAAAGGCATGACCCATCCTGATGTCCGTGTCCTTCAGGAAAAACTGAATACACTCGGCTACTTTAATAACGGGCAGTTCACTGATTATTTCGGGGACAAGACATATGAAGCACTGATAGCTTTTCAGAGGGATGAAGGGCTGAAGCCGGATGGTATTGCAGGCAATGAGACATTCAAGCGCCTCAGCCTGAAAATTACGCAGGCAGAAATACTTCCTAAAGACTTTGTGCCAATAAAAGAAGGCGACAAAGGTGATAAAGTTGTTGATATACAAAAAAAACTAAGGGATCTGAATATATATAAAACTGAAATCAACTCCTTTTATGACCAGGCTACCGTAGAAGCCGTAATAAGCTTCCAGGCAGCAAACGCACTTCCCCAGACCGGTATTGTCGACAGTGCTACAATAATCAAGCTTAATACTGCTTACAACAAAATTCTTGCAGATAGGGCAAGTGCAAGCCGCGCTCTGCTGACTGCAAAGGTAGTTGAATATGCAAAACAATTCCTGGGTAAGCCTTATGTATGGGGTGCTTCTTCCGGCAAGGCTTTTGATTGCTCCGGCTTCACAGTGTATATTATGAAGAAATTCAATGTCAGCTTGCCCCGTACCGCTTCCGGCCAATTCAGCAGCGGAACCAAAGTCGAAAAGGACGATCTTCAGGCAGGAGATCTGGTTTTCTTCACTACATACAAAAAAGGCCCCAGTCATGTTGGAATATACATAGGCGGAAACAAGTTCATACATGCAAGCTCAGGAGTCGATAAGGTTACCATTACTGACCTTGATTCCAATTACTATAAAAGAAGGTACTTGGGTGCAAGAAGATATTCATTGGAAGACATCAATTAATCAGAAACTAACAGATCACCAGAATAGAAACAGCTGCATTTGGCTGTTTCTATTTTCTTCTCATTCTTTCATATTTTTTGACAAACTTGATATATCTAAATAATTCTTTTTACTTAATACTTTATTTTTGATATTATATAGTCAGTAGACTTTTTTCGACATTTTTCGATATTTTGCCTAATCTAAATAGTTGGGGTGAAAGAATGAGTAAGAACTCTGCATATAAGAGTAAGCAGAAAGATCTGATAAAAAAGCTCAGAAGCAGCAATACTCTTCTAAAACGAAACAGCATGATTACAGAATCCATTATGAAAATAACAAGTGAAGTCCTTGCCTCCGGCGAAATTGATTATATACTTCAAACAATAATAGATAAGGCAATTGAGATCATACCCGGTGCTCAAAAAGGAAATATACTGATATATGATGGCAGCGTTTTGGAGTTTAAGGTTTCCCGGGGATACGATTCCAATGTGCTTGAAAATCTTAAGCTTAGTATCGAAGAGGTATTTCAGTATTATTTGAAAGATTTTTTTGAACCTTGCATAATAAGCAATCCGGGAAGCTTCAACAGAGAACACCTTCCGGATCATAAATACGAAATATTGCAAAAGGGTTTGGGCATGAATCCAAAGTCAACCCTCAGCTGTGCATTTAAGGTAGACAATGAGTTTTACGGAGTCATAAACCTGGATAATGTGGATGATCATAAAGCTTTCAGCAAAGAAGACAAACCATTGATAAAGCACTTAGCGGTTCAGATAGGAATTGCCCTTAAAAACGCCAGGCTAATCGAAAAGATCCTATTTCTTTCAAGGCATGACAGTTTGACAGGCATATATAACCGCTGCTACTTTGAGGAGCTTCTGATGCATACCATACAGACCAGCAAAGCTTACGCCTCGGTGTTTTCCCTGGCAATGCTGGATATAAATGATCTTAAGTTTATTAATGACACCTATGGACATGAGGCCGGCGATTTAATGCTCAGGAAATTTGCCCAGTGCGTAAATGAAATCATAAGGGACAATGACATATTCGCCAGATACGGGGGAGATGAATTTGCAATTATCTTTAAGGATAATGATAAAACTCAGGCAGCAATTAAGATTTACAATATAAAAGAAGCTTTTTTTAATATGCCCTTTACTTACTGCGGTAAAACTATTGCCTCGATAGACTTCGGATGCGGAATTGTTCAATTTCCTGCAGACGGATCTGAATTCCAGGATCTTATAAGACTTGCAGATATAAGGATGTACAAAGATAAAAAGAAATCAAAAAAACCTGTTCGTTAACAGGTTTTTTTGATTCACAATTATTTATTTCATTAATAATTCTATTTCAAAATCACAGCTGGGACATACTCCGATATACTTCTCATTGACATTGAACAGTTCAAAGGCCTCATTGCATTTATTGCACTTTGCTACACACTTTTTCAAATAAATCAGGGTGCCGATATACTTGACCCTATCCCCCTTATATTTATCAACTGTCTTTTCATACGCCCTGCTTTCATTTTTATCATGCTGCAATTCGTTGCGAAGCGTTACAAACTTTATATTTTCGTCTTGCAGGGATTTCCTTTTTGTTTCCAGCTCTTTAATCTCTTCAGCTATCTCAAAAATCCTATCCTGATTGTAGTTGATTTTCTGGCTGAGTTCAGTCAGAATGTCTATGCTTTTATGATAATTGAAGTATAAGCGAAAAGCCTCCATATTGTTTTCTTTATGATTGAATACATTATGGCAGAACCTGCACTTGTCAGTTTCAGGTATGTCAAAGCTTTGAACGTATGTATTCCCCAAGCTGTCACAATATGGGCAGACAATTATATATATTCTGTCTACATAGTTCCCTTTTTCCAATTCGGTAAAGAGCTTGTCATATTCATCATTTGTGAGATCAAGCTGTTTTATCGCATTCTCATACAGCACATCATTCTCTTCGTAAGTAGCCAGAAGTTCGATGAACTTGTCGGCTTTATGCTGCGGAATCACCTTTTGCTGCTTAAGATACTCAATAATGTTCATTTCATTCCCTCCCCGCCATGATACAGTTAACATTAATTATCTTATTCTATAAATAATCAAAATATCCTTTATTAAAAACTGATTATTCAAAAAAATAGAAGAATGCAGCGCATTCTTCGGGCACGAAACACAAGTTACAGCACTTTTCTTACATCGTACAGTGAGCTTAAGACCAGCCAGTTCTGGGGGAAGAATCTTCCAATGGTCCAATAGCTTACGCCCCCAAGATTGTACTGATTTACCAGCCTTAATCTCGCTTCCATGCTGCGGGCGTCGTCAAACCATACAACATGCTGTCTTCCGTCATCAGCATAATAGTTGAAGAATGGAGCTTGTGCGGTTTGATCATACTGTATGGCAGCCCCTTCCCTTCTGGCAAGGTCTACCGCTCCCACATTGGATATGGTTGCTGCCCTGCTGCCTTCCACATAGGGCAGAGCCCAATCATAACCGTAATTCGGAATTCCCATTAAAATTTTCCGCCTTGGTATTGCCGATATTGCATAATTAATGACCTTCCTCACCTCGGTAATAGGTGCCACGGCCATAGGAGGCCCGAAGGTGTAGCCCCATTCATATGTCATAAGTATCACATGGTCAACCAGTGCTCCATGGACAGGATAATCATGAGCCTCATAAAGCAGCCCGGGCTGATCCGCAGCTGTTTTGGGCGCCAGAGCCGTAGTTATTGAGTAACCTAACGGTCTGAGCCTGGAAGATACCTTTCTAAGGAAGTTATTGTAGTCTTCCCTGTTTTCCGGATAAACATATTCAAAGTCTATATCAAGTCCAGTGTAGTTTTTTGCTCTAAGGTTTTCTATAATATTATTTATCAGTGTATCCTGGACCTGTTCATTTGTCAGTATTGTCTTTGCCAAGTCACTGTCAAAGCCGCCTCCCTCCCTCAGGTTGGTTATCACCATAAGGGGTGCAACATTTGCTTCTCTGGCTGCCGCAATCAGAGGCTCATCATTTATTGGCCTGAAGCTCCCGTCGGGTTTGACTTCATAGCTGAAAATACTCAAGTACGTTAAGTACGGCAATGTTTTTCTCAGTACATCCATACTGATATTCGGAAATGAATATCCGTTTACATCAATGGTACCCAGCTTGTCTGTTCTTGACGGTATAGTCAGAACCATTCCTGGTCTGATCATGGCCGGGTTGGCAATCTGATTTGCCGCTTGTATTGCGGCAACAGTTGTTCCGTATTGTCTCGCAATTGAATAAAGCGACTCCCCTGCTCTCACGGTGTGCCGTCTTGTCCCTTCCATAACAACAATCGTCTGGCCTATCACCAGGCTTTCAGAAACATTTAATTCGTTGTCGGATGCGATTCTATCCACCGGTACCCCGTAGCGCCTTGAAATCGAATATAAGCTGTCCCCAGCTCTTACAACATGAATAATCAAATGCCATACACCTCTCATACATATACTCTTATAGTATATGTTGCGGTACATGGCATTGTGACTTCATTCATTACAATTTTCTTACCCTGATCATTGAATCTATGTTTTCCAGTTTTCCAAGTATATCATCCGGTATGTCAGTATCTGTATCAATAATTGTATAAGCCACCTTATCCCTGCTCTTATTAATCATGTTTTCTATGTTTAAGCCTTTACTTGCAAGTATGCCGGTTATTTGCCCGACCATGTTGGGTATATTCAAGTGCGATAAGGTAATTCTATGATTAAACATATTTCCCAGGTCACAGTTCGGAAAGTTTACAGAGTTTTTTATGGTACCCCATTCAAGAAAACACTTAATCTGATTTGAAGCCATAACCGCACAGTTTTCCTCTGATTCCAAGGTTGATGCACCTATATGGGGAAATGAAATCACATTATCCATTCTTATCAGTTCCTCATCAGGAAAATCTGTAGCATATGTTTCCACAATTGCTTCATTCAGTGCTTTCTT
>DAOLPD010000114.1:0-9933 GCA_035417425.1 Bacillota bacterium | reverse complement strand
GTGACATTTTATCACGATAGTTTACAAGGTGACATTATCACACGATAATCACATACTAAATTTTTCTTGTATTTTTTTAATGGTATCATAATGGTATAATAGAAGAAAATCCGGAAGGAGCTGTGAACATGTCAAAGATTATGGTTGTGGACGATGAAATTGAAATTGCGGAAATGATAGAAGATTTTTTAAGAATTGAAGATATAGAAGTAGTCAAAGCTAATTCTGCTGAGAAGGCATTGGAGCTTTTTACCGATGATATTGAACTTCTGGTTTTGGACATCAATCTGGATGGCATGAATGGGATTGAGCTATGCAAACATATCCGAAAGACCAATTATGTACCGATTATTTTTTTAACCTGTAAGAACTCCCAGAATGATATGCTTCTTGGATTCGGGGTGGGTGCCGACGACTATATTACAAAGCCTTTTAATCCGGTGGAACTGGTAGCCCGAATCAAAGCCAATATAAGAAGGATAAGGTCTTATAATAAAGGAAGCATAAAGGATGAGATAATTACCTTCGGGGATATTGCAATATATCGAAAGGGCTATAAGGTCTACAAAAACAAAGAGGATGTAAATATTACATCAAAGGAATTCAACCTCTTGCTTTACTTGATTGAGAATGCGTATATCGTATTAAGCCGGAACCAAATTCTTAACAATGTTTGGGGAGATTCCTTCTATGATGAGAATTTGGTTAACACGACCATTAAAAGACTTCGAAAAAAGATTGAGGATGATCCTGATAACCCGGTATATATAAAAACAATCTGGGGCGCCGGCTATGTTTTTGAGGGTGATGTAAGATGATTCTTAAAATACGCACTAAAATACTGGCAGCAATGTTGATTATTGGAGTACTTGCAGCCCTTCCTATTACATTCATAAGCATGAATTCACTTATAAGATCGTCTAAAGACCAGGCAAAAGACTTCGGAGTGAAATCTGCATTTTACAATTCTGAAATCATCAATACATGGCTTTCTGAAAAAGCAAAAATGCTCATGGAATTAAAGATACAGCTGAAGAGTCCTAAGAGCGATGAGGAGATCATAAAGCTTCTAAGGATGTATTCCGGTATAAATAAGGATTTTATCAGTATTTTCATTGGTACGGACGACAATAGAATGCTGGATGCTTACGGGTGGATACCTGATGAAAGCTATAAGGTTACTGAAAGACCCTGGTTTCGGAAAGCAGTTAATCAGGAAAACTATGTAACAACTTCTGCATATAGGGATGTTAATAAACAGGAAAATGTCATTGCTATTGCATCAGGTGTTGATTTACAAGGGCATAAAGGAGTTATTGCAGCAAATATATATGTGGATTACATTCTTGAAATCATTGATGATATAAAATATGGAGAGAATGGATTTGCCGTACTGCTGGACGATACCTATAACCTGATTACCGGTCCTAAGGACGCTGAAAAGATAGCGGCGTTCAATCATATTTTTGAGTCAATCGGCAGGAAGGCACAAGGTTTTGAAAAATCAGAAGCCTTTGAAATTGAGGTTGCCGGTGTAGAATATATAGCCGCTTATTCAAGTATAGAAGGATTTGACTGGAGTCTCTTTTTAGTGGCACCTTTATCTGATTTTATTAATTCAGCCTATACGATGCGGAATCAGATGATTCAAATTCTCCTGGGGATACTGGTGATAATCTTTATTATCGATTTTGCATTGAGCCGTACAATATCCCGTCCTATAGAGACTTTGGTAAATTGTGTATCAGGAATTGCAAAGGGAAACTTTGATATTGCCATTAACATCAGAACCCAGGATGAGATTGGGAAGCTCAGCAAAGAGCTGGATAAAATGAGGATTAACTTAAAGACGATCTTTGAGTCGCTTAAGTATGAGAGTAAAATTATTTCAATGAACTCACAAAACTTAGCCAAGCACCTGGACGAAACCTTCCAGGGCACATCTCGATTCATGTCAATGCTGTCACATGACATTAAAACACCGATTACCCTGATTAAAGGCTATAGCAAGGCTTTAAGCATGGAGATGGTGGACAGGGAAAAAGCAAAGGATTACATTGAAAGAATCCAATATCGTTCTGAACAGATTGAAAATATTGTGGAGGATATTTTAGATAATACGTATGAAGCGAATGATATAAGAGTAAATCTGAAGGAAATAAAAGTCTCAGATTATATAAACATGATTATGTACAATACGGAAAACTACGTGAACAACCAAAAGCATCAGTTAATAGAAAAGATTGATTATGAGGGTATTGACCTTGAGGGAACCGTTGCTATTGACATTATGAAAATCCAGAGAGTCATCAATAATATTTTATCCAATGCAGTAAAGTTCTCAGAAGATGATTCAGTGATTGAATTAATTATTAATGAAGCGGATGGGAGGATATTGACCTGTATAAAAGACTATGGAACAGGCATCAAGGATGAGGAGCAGGAGAAGGTTTTCAATATGTTCTATAAGGCAGACGACTCAAAAAAAGGCTACGGACTCGGATTGTACATCAACAAATCCATTATTGAAGCACATAACGGCGAGATTTTTTTTGAATCGGTATATCAACAGGGTACAACCAGCGGATTCTATCTAAATATCATAAAAAAATCATAGATACTTATGCAAAGTGCTTGGCTGTTTTTTCCTAATAATATTAAAGGATTTTTCCGCAAACACATAGAAGTTTTGATAACTACACAGTAAAAGAGGAGGAGGATTCCGTGAAGAAAATCAGGGTGGAAGACGCTGTGGGAACCATTCTTGCACATGATCTTACTAAAATTGTTCCGGGAGAGTTCAAGGGGGCGGCATTTAAAAAGGGCCACATAATAAAGGCTGAAGATATAGATGAACTTAAGAAAATGGGTAAAAATAATATATTTGTATTGGAATTGGATGATAATACTCTTCACGAGGACGAGGCAGCTATAAGGATAGCTGAAGCAGCTGCAGGAGAGGGAATATACATGGAGGGGCCTTCGGAGGGGAAAATCAACTTAAAGGCTTCGGTAAAAGGATTATTGAAAATAAACCTTGAAGCTCTTGAGGCTATTAATAATATTGATATGGTGATAATGGCCACACTTCATAACAATACAGTTGTAAATGCAGGTAAAACTGTGGCAGGTACAAGGATTATCCCCCTTTCCATAGGTAAGGAAAGCATCGAGGCAGTTGAAGAAATATGCAGGGAGTATGGCAAGGCGGTATATATAAAGGAACTGCTCAGTCATAGGGTAGGCATAATTGTAACAGGCACAGAAGTGTACGAGGGACGAATCAAGGATAAGTTCGGACCTATGCTGGCCAAAAAGGTTGAGGAATATGGATGCGTGCTGACAGAGCTTACCTACGCACCAGATTGCATGGAGCGGATAAAAGCAGCCATTGAAGGGCAGATAAAGGCCGGAGCGCAAATAGTACTTGTCTCAGGCGGAATGTCTGTAGATGCGGATGACGTCACACCTTCGGCAATAAGCGGGGTATCTGACAGGATAGTGACCTATGGCTCACCGATACTTCCCGGAGCAATGTTCATGCTGGGATACAATAAGGATATTCCTATAATTGGCATACCTGCCTGCGGGATGTATCATAAATATACCGTATTTGACCTTATATTCCCAAGGCTCCTTGCAGGAGAAGCGGTGACCAGAAGGGACATTACAAAGCTGGGACACGGGGGGCTCTGCCAGAATTGTGAAAGCTGCAGGTACCCTAATTGTACATTTGGAAGGTAGAGTATGGAAAGCTTATATAGTCAAGTAAATATAGACAAATGGAAGAAAGTGATGATCTGCCTGGTGGGAGCAGGGGGTAAGACCTCTGCAATGTTCAGGCTGGCCAAAGAACTTTCGACTGAGGGAAAAAAGGTTCTTGTCACAACTACCACAGCTATTTATTATCCTTCAGAGAGTCAAAATGCTCAAACAGTAATCGCGGATCTTTTGCTGCCGGATCTGTTTAAGAGCATAAGAAGCGGTATAACTGTTTACGGCAGGGCACTTTCTAAAGAAGGCAAGCTGCTGGGAGTTGATCCGGAATATCTGGATGCCCTTTTTTTAAAAGGCATATTTGATTATATAATTGTAGAGGGAGACGGTTCAAAAGGAAGGTCTCTGAAGGCGCCGGGAGAGCATGAGCCCGTTATACCATCCCTTGCTTCAAAGGTGCTTGGATTAATAGGCCTTGATTGTGTCGGGAAAAAGGTATGCCCGGAAAATGTCCACAGGCCCGAGCTGTTCTGCAATATAACAGGCTGCCGTGAGGGAGATATTATCGATGCAGATATGATCGGCAGATTAATTGCCCATGAAGAGGGTTTGTTTAAAGCCGTTCCTTCCCGGGCTGAACGATATGTAGTGTTAAATAAAGCAGATGGGGAAAAGGAATGGTCTGCAGCCGGCAAAATTATTCAAAGGCTTTCAGATATGGGGTATGAGCCTGACGGGATAGTAGTTACAAAATTGAGGATGTGAAAATATGATAAGCGGCATAATACTTGCAGCGGGATTATCCAGGAGAATGGGTGAGGACAAGCTGCTGCTTCCGGTTGCAGGAGTCCCTGTAATTGAGAGAGTTATAGCAGCAGCCTCAAAATCAGAGCTTGGAGAGATCATCCTGGTGTGCGGCAGCGATCCTGTGGCCAATATAGGGAAGAAATACCGGACAAAAATTGTGGAGAATAATGCTCCTGAAATTGGGCAAAGTCATTCTGTCAGTTTGGGGGTTAAGAATTCCTGCCGGTCTGCCGATGGTTTTATGTTTCTTGTGGGGGATCAGCCCTTTATCAATGAAAGTATTATCAATATACTGATTGGGAAGTTTTCGCCGGAGCACTGCAATGCCGTAGTTCCGCTATATAATGGAATAAAAGGAAACCCCGTGATATTTGCTTCGAAGCTGCGGAATAAGCTTATGGGCCTCACGGGAGATTCGGGAGGGCGCGTATTGCTTGAAGAAATGGAAGAGGGCATTATTACCGTCAATTTTGCTGATGCGAAGCTGGGCATGGACATTGATACCAGGGAAGATTTTGAAGCAATAACAAGGCTGGAGGGCGAAAATGGATGATATTATTATTGTAAAAGGTGCGGGAGACATTGCAACCGGAATAGCACACAGGCTTCATAGATGCGGCTTCAGGCTGCTTCTCACCGAAATTGAGAAACCAACGGTTGTAAGGCGTTTTGCCTCCTTTGCAAATGCCGTTCTGAAAGGCGAAGCGGAAGTGGAGGGTGTCCGTGCGGTAAAAGCGGAATGTATCGAAGACATATATGAAATATGGAATAATGGCCATATTCCGGTACTGTGTGACAGCGAATTGAAGATACTTGAACATATAAAACCATTGGCGATTGTTGATGCTGTTCTGGCAAAAAGAAACACCGGAATACATAAAGGGATGGCTCAAGTCACAATTGGTGCCGGCCCGGGATTCGAGGCGGGAGTGGATGTTGATGCCGTAGTTGAAACTAAGAGAGGGCATGATTTAGGAAAGGTCATATACAAGGGCACAGCTTGCACTGATACAGGAATTCCTGGAAGTGTTATGGGTTATTCACAAGAACGGCTGCTTCGTGCACCGATAGCGGGTATAACAAGGAATATTCGTGAGATAGGAGATGCTGTGAAGCAGGGAGAAGTGGTTGCATTTGTGGCTGATGAGCCGGTAAAATCCAATATAGACGGAGTAATAAGGGGGCTTATTGCAGATAACACTTATGTACAGAGGGGCTTGAAGATTGGAGATATAGACCCCAGGGGCATAAGGGAATATTGCTTTACAATATCGGACAAATCAAGGTCAGTAGCAGGGGGAGTGCTGGAAGCAATATTAACACTCAGAAAAGAAAAGTATGGAGGGTGAGATTGTGGAATATGCGATTTTAGAGAGACTTGCCGAAGAAGTAAAAGCAAACAGAAAGGCTGCACTTGTGACCCTGGTTGATGAGCAGGGCTCATCACCGGGTAAAAAGGGCTTTATGATGGCTGTCTTTGAGGATGGAAGCACTCTTGGTACTATAGGGGGAGGCAGTCTTGAAAAAAAAGCAAAGGAATATGCTCTTCTCTGTATGAGTGAAGGAACGAACAAGTATCTGGAGATGGAGCTTGATGATACCGGGGAACTCCATATGCAGTGCGGAGGCAGGGCCAGTATCTTTATAAAAGTGTTCAAAGCAAAAGACAGGCTTGTTATAGCGGGAGGAGGGCATATAGCCCTTGAACTGCATAAGCTTGGAAGGCTGATGGGCTTTCATATAGTCATAATGGAGGACCGAGACGAATATGGTAATACTGAACGGTTTCCTAACTGTGATATTCATGTGGGAGATATTGGAGAGTGCATGAGAAAATATCCCTTGGATAAAGACTGCTATGTAGTTATAGTGACGAGAGGGCATGGAAGCGATGCGGATGCGCTTAAAGCAGCAATAGGAAGAGGCGCAGGTTATATAG
This sequence comes from Bacillota bacterium, assembly GCA_035417425.1. Lineage (GTDB taxonomy): Bacteria > Bacillota > Clostridia > Lutisporales > Lutisporaceae > BRH-c25. The sequence continues at coordinate 3,470 of DAOLPD010000114.1, read as the reverse complement.
GCATGATAGGCAGCAGGCAGAAGACAAAATATGTCTTTAACCGGCTTCTTAGTGAGGGCTGTAAGCAGGAGGACCTTGAAGCCGTGTATGCACCAATAGGTTTGGGCCTTGGAGGGGACTCCCATCAGGAGATAGCTTTGAGTATCATCGCTGAAATAATGCTTGTAAAAAACGGCGGCTGCCTTAAGCATATGAGGGATTTGAAATGAGTGTTGAACAGAAACAAAAAAGAATAGAGATTGCGTTAGGCAGGGAAAAAGCAGACCTGGTCATCAAGAATGCAGGTATTGTGAATGTGTTTACAAATGAAATAATATCAGGCGATATTGCAGTCCATGACAGTCTTATAGTAGGTGTCGGAGACTATTCAGGCAAGGAAGAGATTGATGCCGCCGGCAAGTATGTTTGCCCGGGGCTTATCGACTGCCATGTTCATATTGAATCCAGCATGATAACTCCGGCTGAATTTGCAAGAGTTGTTTTACAGCATGGAACGACTACTGTTATAGCAGATCCTCATGAAATTGCCAATGTATGCGGTATTGAAGGCATACATTTCATGCTGAACGAAGCCCGGAGCGTACCTATGAATATATTCTGCATGATGCCTTCCTGTGTACCTGCAACTCCTTTTGAAAACAACGGAGCGGCTCTTACGGCAAGGGTAATGGAGCCTCTTGCGGGCAGCTCCCATATACTTGGGCTCGGAGAGGTTATGAATTACCCTGGAGTGCTGGCCGGGGATAAGGAAATTCTGAACAAAATCGAGCTTTATGATAATGCGGTTGTAGACGGGCATTCCTCGGGATTATCGGAGCATGAGCTTTGTGCGTACAAGGCTGTCGGTGTACTGACCAACCATGAATGCACAAATATTGATGAGGTTATCGCACATCTGAGGCTTGGCATGTATGTGCAGATAAGAGAAGGCTCTGCCGCCAGAAACCTTGATGACATAATATCAGGGCTTATTGAACGGGGCGTTCCGCTGAACCACTGTCTCTTTTGCACTGACGACAAGCACCTGCAGGATATTTCCAGGGAAGGACATATAAGCTTCAATGTAAAAAAGGCAATAAGCCTTGGTGTAGACCCTATTGAAGCAATAAAAATGGCAACAATAAATCCGGCAAAGTGCTACCATTTAAAGCGTTTAGGAGCTGTAGCCCCCGGATATTCGGCTGATTTGCTTATACTTTCCGATTTAAACAACTTTGATATTGATAAGGTGCTTTTCCGTGGGTCGGTTGTTTGTGAAAAGGGCAAAAAGCCTAATATCAGCAGAATCATAGATGACCCAAATGTGTTAAACACAGTAAGAATCCCCAACTTATCCCCTGAGCACCTGAAAATAAGAATTAAAGATGATACGGCAAATGTTATAACCATCATTCCTAATCAGCTGATTACAAAAAAAGAAAGGCTTGCAGTACCCAAGGACAACGAAAACAACTTCATACCCGATGAAGTGTTTGCAAAAATCGCCGTTGTAGAGCGGCACAAAGCTACCGGAAACATCGGGCTTGGAATTGTAAAAGGCTTTGGTATCAGGAATGGTGCCATAGCATCCACCGTCGCCCACGATTCCCATAATCTTATAATAATAGGTGATAACGACGCTGATATGCTTCTGGCTGCGAAAGTACTGAAGGAAGCTAACGGAGGTTATACCGTTGTGAGCGGCGGAGAGGTAAAAGGTACGCTGCCGCTGCCCATTGCCGGCCTAATGAGTGACAGAGATGCATTTTTTGTGGAAAACAAGCTGGCGGGCATGATAGAGTCAGCAAAAAGCCTTAAAGTACCTGACGGAATTGATCCCTTCGTAACACTGTCATTTCTTGCACTGCCGGTTATACCCGAGTTAAGGGTAACCGACAGAGGCCTCTTTGATGTGGAAAGCTTCAGTTTCATTGATATATAGCAATTTGCGAAATATACGGATAAAAGGAAGTGCCATTTATGAATGATGATATGGATTTGATAATCAAAAATGGGACAATCATTACTGCCTCGGAGTCATATAAAGCTGACATTGCCGTGAAAAACGGCAAGATTGAGATGATTTCCGAGAATATTCAGGCAGCAGGTGAACGGGTTGTTGATGCCGCCGGCAAATTGGTGCTGCCGGGTGCCATTGATGCCCATGTTCATCTGGAACTGCCTGTTGGAGAAACCGTCTCGGCCGACAGTTATGAAGCCGGTACACGGGCTGCTGCCTGCGGGGGTACAACGATGGTATTCGACTTCATTACTCAGGAGAAAGGTATGGGGCTTGTGGAAACAGCAAGCAGCAGGCTGGGATATGTTGAGTCACGGGCTTGCGTTGATTATGCCTTTCATATTGCCATCACCGACCTGACCGAAAAAGTCCTTGATGAATTCAAGGCTTCTGTCGAGTTCGGAGTGCCAAGCTTCAAGCTTTATATGGTCTACAAGGATATGATGGTGGATGACGGGGTAATTGCCGATGCTTTAGTAAGGTCAAAGGAGACGGGTGCCTTGGTTGCCGTACACGCTGAAAACCCATATCTCATTGAAAGCAGGATAAAGAAGCTGCTGTCACAAGGAAAGACATCGGTATGGTATCATTACGAAAGCCGGCCTGAGTTCGTAGAAGTCGATGCGGTAAGGAGAATGGTCTATCTTGCCAGAACCTTCGAAGCTCCCCTGTACATCGTGCACCTGGCAAGCAGGGAAGGCCTGGATGAAGTTTCAAGAGCCATGGATGAAGGCTTTGAAATATATGCGGAGACCTGCCCTCATTACCTGAATTTCACCAACGAAGTATATAGGAGAGAGGACGGCAGGAATTTCGTATGCTCTCCTGCCATTAAGGGGGAGGACAGCCGCAGGGCATTGTGGGAAGGCCTGAGAAGAGGATATATTTCAACGGTTGCCACAGACCACTGCCCTTTCCAGTCTTATGAAAAGGATTGGGGCAAGGATGACTTCACCAGGATCCCTAATGGCTGCATGGGAGTTGAGAACATGTACCCATATATGTTAAGTGAGGCTAATAAAGGGAACATAACATTCAATAAAGCAGTAGAGGTATGCTCCGCCAATGCTGCAAGGATTTTCGGCTGCGCTCCGCAAAAGGGAACTTTAGCTGCGGGCAGTGATGCGGATATAGTTATATATGATCCGGAGAAGAGATTTATTGTATCCAGGAACAACATGCATTCTGATGTCGACTACACCATATGGGAAAACTGTGAAATGACAGGTTATCCTGTCATGACCTTCTCCCGGGGCAGACTGGTGTATGAGGAGGGCTCCTTTTTGGGAGAGCCCGGATGGGGCAGATTTGTGAAGTGCTTTAGAAAGTAAAAAATTATAGAAAAGGGGTGTAGTAACCTGCTTATTAAGCAGTTTACGACACCCCTTACTTCGCATAAGAAGAGTTATGCGACATAACTATAAATTTACATAACCAAGCAAGAGCTTGTATAGTATAGCAGGGCACACTT
>DAOLPD010000113.1:0-9980 GCA_035417425.1 Bacillota bacterium | reverse complement strand
TCGATGGTACTTGGACCGAAGGGTCCCGGGAGAGTAGATCGCCGCCAGGTAAAAAGACTAGTGACAAGAAAAATCTTGTCACTAGTCTTTTATCTTCTCTTATAATTCGACATAATTCAACATAAAATTTGCCATATGTCAATGCATTTTTTTGAAAGGCATGGAATATTATATAATTGGTAACAGATTAGGTATTTTGGACTATTCACAGAGTGAAGAAACATTATATATAAAAGGCTTGTTTTAACTTTAAATTTTATATTATACTTCTAATATGTAACTTAGACATAATAGTATCATCTGAAACGTAATCCAAGAGGGACGGGCAGGAGAATGAAAGAATTTTTTGACAGTGTTTCTCTTAAAACAAAATATATTTTTTCACTATCAACTCTAATAATTCTTATCTTAATCATAGTATATGAAACATTTGTTTATTCAAATTCCGGTACAAGTAGCTATATAATAAAAATACTAATTTCTAGCGAGGTGCTGGTTATTTTGCTTATGGGCAGAATCACACATAAGCTGATCATAAGTGATTCAAATCATAATAGCGTTTTTAATATTATCGGGGATGAAATTTCTGATGGAAGTATGATATTTAACACTATTTCCGAGGGCATAATAGTGACAGACAATAAGGGACGGGTCAGAAATATTAATCAAGGGCTGTGCCGGATATTAGGAGTAGAAAAGGATCAGATAATCAACAGGAATATATATAATCTCATTAACGAACTGAATTATAACAATGCCAGCAAATCACTGCTGCTGATGCTGATTGAATCTCTGGAGACCCAGAAGGAATACAGGCAGAGGGAGGAAATGCTTTTCATAGATGAAGAATCGTGCTATCTCGCAGTATCTACATATATGTTAAGAGGTAAAAGCAAGAATGTGATAGGAGTACTTGCGGTTGTACATGATTTTACCCTGAAGAAAAAGCTTGAAGAGCAACTGTTGCATGTAGAAAAGCTTGCAACCGCCGGTCAGATGGCTGCCGAGCTGGCTCATGAAATAAAAAATCCCATATGCTCTGTCAAGGGGCTTGTCCAGCTTATGGGTAAGAAGCATTGCCTTGAAGGCAGCAAGTACTATGAAATAATCACAAATGAAATTAATAGAATAAGCGCATTGACTCAAGGGTTTCTCACGCTTACACAGAAAAGGCCCGTATTCACTAAAACCTGTATAAGCGGTATTATTGAGGAAGTAATTCCGTTGATTGAAAGTAATGCTGAGGTCAAGAAGGTTCATATAAATGTGGATATGCAGAAGGATATACCAATGGTCAATGCTGATAGAGAGAGTATAAGACAGGTAATTATAAATATAGTTCTAAATGGAATAGAGGTCTTGCATGAAAACGGAAGGATGAATATAAGTATTTGGTATGACCAGATTAATGAATTGGTTAAAATGGAATTCAAGGATAATGGAGAGGGAATAAAACCTGAGTACCTTGATAAGATTTTCGAACCATTCTTTACTACAAAGGAAAACGGAACAGGTTTAGGGCTGGCAATATCACGAAGGATTATAGAAGGTCATTATGGAAAGCTTTTTGCATTTAATAATTTTGAGGGCGGTGCTACCTTTGTGATTGAGCTTCCTGCCGCAGCATGTTATGCAACAAATGATGACAAGGTTTCATAGGTTAGGTTAATAAGAGCGTCCAATGAGACGCTTTTTTTATTTGAATTTTGGCAGTATTCCTGCATGTTGAAGCGCCTTTATACAAACCACTGCTGTAGGACCTAGGATCAAACCTGCGACGCCTATAAGCTTCAAGCCTACAAACATTGACATCAATGTGAGGATAGGATGTATTCCTAACTGCTGCCCGACTACTTTCGGCTCTATAATATATCTTACCACTGTAATTATTGCATAAAGAACCAGGAGTGAAATGCCTAATCTATAGTTGCCCAATATAAGATTGGTTACTCCCCAAGGGACATAAATGCCTCCGGTGCCAAGAACGGGTAAAATATCGAACAAAGCAATGATAATTGCCAGAATAAATGCGTAGTCAATACCTATAATAGTCAATCCTATAAAGGATTCAAGAAATGTTACACTCAGTATAATGGATTGAGCTTTTAAAAAGCCTATCAAGGCTACAAAAAGGTCTGTTTTTAGTGAGATTATTTTAGCACTCCATGTTGGAGGAAGCTGCCTGAAAATGAAGTCTTTAATCAGGCCTTTGTCCTTTGTAATGAAGTATGTTGCAATAAGAGTTATCAATATGAATATCACTGTCGACGGAAGTACTGTTAAAGTATCTATTAGCCATGTAGTTGTATGGCTTAGGAAAGACGTTACTTTACCAAAGACAGTCCTTAGAACATCCTGCATTATATTGAGGGCTTCCTGAGGCAGCTGCAGATACAAGTCGGTTGCCTGCTGAATCACATCAGCTGAAAAATTATATATTACATCATAATATTTTGGAAGACGGTTATATAGTTTTATCAGTTCATACACTATCCTTGTAACTGCGAAGGCTGAAAAAGCGACAAATCCTCCAAGGTAAAGCAAAATTGATAATACTACTGAGATGCCCCGCTTCAGCTTAAGTTTCTGAAAGAATATAACCAGCGGTTCAATTATCATGGATAGTATCAATGCAATAATGAATGGCATAAGATATGCAAAAACAAACTTGAGTGCAAAGAATGCAATCAAGGCCATGACAACATATACTAAAACTTTTAGTATTATATTAAGATGTTTTTCTAAATCCGGTCGGAGCATAACATCACTTCCATATTCAAACCTGCTGAAATAATCTCATACTATTAAATATGCCGATAAAAAGAATATGCAACTATATATTTATATTATATTAAATGAAAGTATAATAATCAAACAATATCGAATATACAGAGTTGTTTTTTGGAGTATAATGCCAATTCGGCAATTATTTTGGAATGTCTTGGAGAAACTTTCGTATCATTATGTTGTAAACAACCAAGAGCATATATAGTATAATTAAGGTAGTAAAAATTATTTCAGCTTAATAATTGCCAAGTACCGGATAATTATACAAAAGATATATAAGTTTCTCAGATAAAATAGGAAGTAATAGAAGGGATGTCTGATGAATATTGATTGCATACCTATATTGAAATCGCTTAGAGCATACAAGAATGAAGGAGCTGTGCCTTTTCATATGCCCGGACATAAAAGGGGAAACATATATAAGAAAACAGGCCTTGATTTTCTGCCTGAGGATATATTAGCCCTGGATACTACTGAAGTGCCCGGAGTTGACAATCTGCACTGCCCGGAGGGCGCAATTCTCGAGGCACAAGGTCTTGCCGCAGAAGCTTTTGGAGCGGATTATACATTTTTCCTTGTTAATGGTACGACATCGGGTATATATTCAATGATAATGGCATCCGCAAATCCCGGAGACAAAATAATTATTCCCCGTAACTGCCATAGATCGGTATATGGTGCAGTAATACTCGGGAGGCTGATACCGGTATACATTGAGCCGGAAATAGACTATGAGCTTGGAATAGCAATGGGGATAAAGCCTGAAACAGTGGAAAATATACTAAATGAGCATAGTGATGCGAAAGCAGTTGTAATCACTAATCCCACTTTTTACGGAGTATGCTCTGATTTGAAGAGGATTGCAGAAATCGTACATAATAGAGGAATGCTGCTGCTTGTGGATGAGGCGCACGGTTCTCATTTCTGTTTCAACGAAAGGCTTCCCATATCTGCGCTTGAGGCGGGAGCAGACATGACATCTCAAAGTATACATAAGACCCTGCCTTCTATGACTCAAAGTTCGATGCTCCATGTGAAATCTGAAAGAGTTGATATTGAGAAGCTGAAGATATTTTTGCAGCTGGTTCAGACAACGAGCCCTTCCCATATACTGCTGGCATCTTTGGATACGGCAAGGTTTATTATGCAGCAATATGGGCGTGAGCTTTTGGATGATGCAATAGATTGGAGCAATTGGGCAAGAAGCGAAATCAATGATACTGAAGGGTGCTGCTGCTTAGGTCCGGATAGGGCAGGCCGATTTGGAGCGGTTGATTTTGATCCGACAAGGCTGACAGTAAATTTTGGAGCGTCAGGCCTAAGCGGCACTAAAGCTGAGGAAATATTGAGAAAGAATTTCAAGATACAGGTGGAAATGTCCGATTTATATAATATAGTTGCAATCACAACGATAGGGGATTGCAGGTCTGATTATGAAGCTTTTGTAAATGCAGTGAAAAAACTTGTGGGAAATGCGGAGAAAAGAAAGGCAAAAGCTATGGCACCGGCAGTTTTTTTCAGGCCGCAGGAGCCTTCCCTTATGCCATGGGAAGCAGTATACTATGAAAAAGAGCAGGTGGATATGGAGCAAAGCATAGGAAGGATCTGCGGTGAAATGATAATACCATATCCTCCGGGAATACCAGTTTTGATGCCGGGAGAAACAATCAGCAGTGAGATTTACGAGTATCTGAGGCTTTGTGTTGAACATGGAATAAAGCTTAACGGGATTTCTGATTCCAAGCTGAAAAAGGTATGGGTAATTAGTAAAAAAAGGAGGTATGAGTTATGAAACTTGTGATAGCAGTTGTACAGGATGATGATGTTGAGGATCTGGTAGAAGCGTTGGTCAAGGAAAAGATCTATAGTACAAAGCTTGCTTCTACGGGCGGATTTCTCAGGGAAGGGAATACCACACTTCTGATAGGTGTTGAGAAGGAGAAGGTGGATTTGGTAATATCAATAATTAAGGATATATGCAAAAGCAGAAAGCAGACCTTTACTACCCCAATTCCGCCTACAGGTTCTGCCGGGGTTTATATTCCATATCCCATTGATGTGATGGTCGGCGGTGCAACAATATTTGTAGTTGACATCGACAGGTTTGAGAAGGTTTAAGGGTGAAGTATTATGAAGATAACAGAAATCAAGACCCACCCTTCTGTAATTGGTACAGTGGCGAAAGAAGACAAAAAATCAGATATCGGCAGTTTCAAATCAAGCTTTGAAAATACTCTCAGAAAGACAGACGAGCAGGATTTAACCAGCCGCCTGAACAGGCTTATGAGCGATATTGAGAAGCAAGGGGATAATCTTGTAAAAAGTATGGATATAAGGGAATTAAAGAAATATAAGAAGCTTATTGCAGAGTTCATGGATGAGGTAGTGAATAATTCCCTTAAGTTTTCAAAACAAAGCCATTTCGACAGAAGGGGAAGGCATAAGGTATATGCCCTTGTAAGAAAGGTCAATGCCAGTATTGAGGAGTTAAGCAGGGAATTTCTCAAGGAGGAAAAGGATAACATAAAAATACTTGAAAGTATAGGAAATATTAAAGGTATGCTGTTGGATATGTATATATAGAATTTTATATATGTTGCGAAAAAGATTTATCATTACAAAAGTAGCAGAAGCGTCTACTTTTGTATTATTAACGATGTACTTTTCGCAACATATGAATCAAGGAAAATGTTTTACACTATTTGAATTTGTTGTAAAATGTTTAGTGTAAAACATATAGATATCGAGGGAGAAGAGACGATGGGGTTTAATGACATAATTGGGCAGAGGGTAATAGTTGAAAGCCTGAGAAATGCAGTGAAAAGAAATATGATTTCAAACGGCTATGTTTTTAGCGGGCCTAAAGGCTGTGGCAAGAAGCTTATGGCCTTTATTTTTGCAATGGCTTTGAACTGCAGCGGTGAGAACAATGACAAGCCTTGCGGGAGATGCAGCTCTTGTATAAGAACAAGCAGTGGCAATCACCCCAATTTGGAGCTTGTTGAGCCTATCGGGCAGAGCATTAAAATAAAACAAATACGCGGCATAATAAGTGATTCGGCCAGAAAACCCTTTGAAAGCGGATATAAGATAATAATCATAGATAATGCAGATAAGATGACTATTGAAGCACAGGATGCATTTTTGAAAACTCTTGAGGAACCACCTGAAAACACTGTATTTTTGATACTTACAGAAAATCATAATCTTTTATTGCCTACAATTGTCTCCAGGTGCCAGGTATATCGGTTCAAACCTGTGGACAGCTTGGAAATGAAGGCTTTTATAAAATCCAAATATGATTATTCCGAAATGGATGTCGAAGCAGCTGTAAGGCATTCAAAGGGAATAGTAGGGAGGGCACTGGAGCTTCTGAGTGATAAAGGAAGCTTCAAGGCTCGTGCATTATATACTGATATCCTGGAAAAGGCACTGACGGGGAATGGGAGTGATGCAATCCTTCTGGCATCAGAAGCAATTGAGGATAGGGAATCTGCAGAAAGCTTTCTTGAGTTTTCCCTGTCCTGGTTCAGGGATATAATAGTGTTGAGAGAAAGCCAAGGGGCTTACGATAATCTTATTATCAATGCCGACAGCTTGGAGGTTTTGTCGAGGCACAATTCTTTTTTGACGGAAGCCAAGTTAAACAGTATAATGGAGATAATTAATAAGACTTATAGATATATTAAGCACAACGTTGGTATAAAAAACAGCATTGATGGTATGCTATTTAATATTGCGGAGGTAAATTCAAATAATGGTTAGAACAGTTGGAGTAAGGTTTAAGAAAGCCGGTAAAATATATTATTTTGATCCCGGTGATTTGGAAATAAACATTGACGATAATGTTGTGGTGGAGACTATAAGGGGTATAGAGTTCGGGAAAGCTGTATTGGGAATAAGAGAGGTACCTGAGGAAGAAATAATCGCTCCTCTTAAAAAGGTGCTTAGAATTGCAACAGAGGAAGACAACAGGATCTACGAGAACAATAAGCTGAAAGAGCAGGAGGCCTTTAACATTTGCCTGCAGAAGATTAACCACCATAATCTTGGCATGAAGCTTATTGATGTAGAATATACCTTTGACAACAACAAAATCATATTCTATTTCACTGCAGACGGACGTGTGGATTTCAGAGAGCTTGTGAAGGATTTAGCTTCAGTTTTTAAGACCAGAATAGAGCTTCGTCAGATAGGTGTCAGGGATGAAGCCAAGATGATAAGCGGAATAGGCCCTTGCGGTAAAAGCCTATGCTGTTCAACATTCCTTGGAGATTTTGCACCTGTATCCATAAAAATGGCAAAGGAGCAAAACCTGTCTCTTAATCCTACAAAGATATCGGGCATTTGCGGGAGACTCATGTGCTGCCTTAAATACGAGCACGAGACATATGAGTGCGCCAGGAAATATATGCCTAAGGTAGGGGCATTGGTTGATACTCCTGAAGGACGGGGTGAAGTGGTGGAATCCAATATACTTCTTGAGATGGTCAAGGTAAAGCTTGAGTTAATGGAAGGGAATCTTCGTGTAATCAAGGATTTTAATGTAAAAGAAATAGTTCAGTTAAGGCCGGGGAAGGATATTGAACCTGATATAGAGGGGGACATAGAAAACCTGGAACTGCTTGAAGACAACTAGTGAAAAATTAAACAAAAACAGTACAAAGGGTTTTATTTATAATAGAATAGTGATAGAATGTACTTGTAATTTATTTAGGAGGTGCTACTATGGCATATAAAATTCAAGATACTTGCATCAGCTGCGGTGCATGTGAGTCGGAATGTCCAGTAAGTTGTATAAGTCAGGGCGATGATAAATATGTAATAAACCCGGATGAATGCATTGAATGCGGTGCATGTGCCAATGTATGCCCGGTTGATGCTCCGGTGCAGGATTAATAGTAATTAGAAAAAAGACCGATGAGGTCTTTTTTCGATTAGCGAGGTGTGTCATGGAACAGTTAGTGCTTCCGGATGAGACTGTCGATGATTTACAGAACGGATTCAGTATAATTCAGAAAAAGCATTCTTTCAGATTTGGCGTTGATGCTGTGCTTCTTTCGGATTTTGCCGATATAAAGCACAAGCATTCAGTAATAGACTTGGGCACCGGAACCGCTATTATCCCTATTCTTATATATTCCAGGAAAAAGCCTGCTGGAATTACTGCTGTGGAAATACAAAAGGATATAGCTGACATGGCTGTGCGCAGCATCAGATTAAACGGACTGGAAAAAATCATCAAGGTGCTGTGCATGGATATTAAGGATACACCAACGCTTTTGGGAAAGTCAAGGTATGATTGTGTAGTGACCAATCCTCCATATATGAAAAAGGAATGCGGTATAAATAATCCTTCTGAAACAAAGGCCATCGCAAGGTTTGAAATAATGTGCAGCCTGGAGGATATTTTGATTGCAGCAAGGGAATTGCTGAAGCCCGGAGGGAAGCTGTTTATGGTCCATAGGACCGACCGCCTGGCAGATATAATCTATGGAATGAGAGATATTGGCATTGAACCAAAACGCATAAGATTTGTACATCCGTCCATTGGCAGAAGGCCCAACCTGTTATTGATTGAAGGGACAAGAGGAGGAAACAAGGAGCTTAAGTTCCTGGATCCCCTTTATATACATGATGAAAATGGAGAATATACTGAAGAGATACACAGAATATACGGGAGGAGAGTATGATTACCGGTATTTTATATCTATGCGCAACTCCCATAGGGAACCTTGAAGATATCACCCTGAGGTGCGTCAGGGTATTAAGGGAAGCAGATATCATAGCCGCCGAGGATACCCGTCAGGCAATAAAGCTTTTGAATCATTTTCAAATCCGAAAGCCCCTGATAAGTTATCATGAACACAATAAGTATGAAAAAGGCAAAGAGATTGTTGAGCTATTAAAATCAGGAAAGAATATTGCTTTGGTTTCTGATGCGGGTATGCCTGCAATTTCAGATCCCGGAGAGGAACTTGTAAGGCTTTGTATTGACAGTGGTATTGAAATTATTCCGCTGCCGGGGCCTTCTGCTTCACTTACAGCATTGATTGTTTCGGGGCTTTCAACAAGAAGATTCTGTTTTGAAGGTTTTCTTCCGTCAAATAGGAAGGAGAGGAAGGAAAGGCTCAAAAAGCTCTCCTTAGAACCAAGAACTATAATAGTGTATGAAGCGCCTCATCGTTTATTGGATACTTTGAGCGAAATCATGGAATATTTTGGTGACAGGAGGATATCCGTTTCGAGAGAGATAACAAAGAAATTTGAAGAAACCGTAAGAGGAGAAATAAGCAGCGTAATTGGAATTTTCAAAGAGCGGAATATAAAAGGTGAATTCGTACTGATTATTGAAGGCATGAGCGAAAAAGAACTTATTGATATTGAACTTAAGAAATGGGATAATATATCTGTTGAGGATCATATTGCAATGTATTTGCAGCAGGGAACAGACAAAAAAGAAGCAATAAAAAAGGTTGCAGAGGATAGGAAGCTCCCGAAAAAGGAAGTATATAAAATAGGATGTAATCTTGAAAGGAGGACAAAAGATGCAATTCACGAAGGATATGACTGTGGCTCAGATATTAAGAGCAAATCCTAAAACTGCTGAAGTTTTTTTGAGGTATGGTATGCACTGCCTTAGTTGACCGGGTGCTACAGGAGAGTCTGTGGAACAGGCTGCAATGGTTCATGGGTTTGATGCGGACCAGATTTTGGATGACTTGAATAAGGTAAGTGAATAAAAATATGAGGGGACGTTTCTCTTGTCCCGCTTGCGGGACAAGAGAAACGTCCCCTCATATTTGATTATACTATTTCTTGAATTCTTCCATACAAGCCGGACAAATGTTCTTGCCCTTGTACTGAACTACGTCTTTTGCGTTTCCGCAGAATATGCATGCCGGCTCATATTTCTTCAGTATGATGTGCTCACCGTCAACGTATATCTCTAAGGAGTCCTTTTCCTCGATGTTAAGAGTCCTCCTCAATTCTATCGGGATAACAACTCTACCTAATTCGTCGACCTTTCTTACAATTCCTGTAGATTTCATATACTCTCCTCCTTTTACATTATACAACAAATTTCGACAATTTCTACTATGATTAAATGTTAACATTTATGACAATAAAAGTCAATTATAATGAACCCAGAAAACAAGACAGACAAAACGGTCAAAATAAGTTAGAATGTA
>DAOLPD010000112.1:0-10157 GCA_035417425.1 Bacillota bacterium | reverse complement strand
TCCTTTTTGTTTTCAAGGATTCTCTCGAAAATTTTATACTTTGTCTTCAGTCTGTGCGGCCGTAAGGCCGCTTTTTTTATGCGGCCTCGGGGCCGAATATTGAAGTATTTTGGACTTCTTATCTGAATATGAATTATTATACCAACTATAATATTTCATTTTGGAGGGATAGTCTTGAAATCCAGGATAATAATAATCAGTAAGACAAAACTCTTAGTAATGCTCCTGATAATTGCTGCCCTGTTGCTTTTTATATTCGCATTGAGAACCATCAGCATAAATACACTTCATTATTATGATCCGATATATAAAGGAATGGAAGATGATAAAAAGATTGCTTTTGCCTGCAATGTGGTATGGGGAGAGGAATACCTGCCCCGGATACTCACGCTGCTGGAAGAAAAGGATATAAAAATCACCTTCTTTATCGGAGGGCAATGGGCGGAAAAAAATGAAGAGCTTCTGCGGAATATACATAATGCAGGGCATGAGTTGGGAAATCACGGCTATAAGCACTTATACCACAGCAAGCTTACTCCTGAATCGAACAAGCAGGAAATATCCAGGACGGAGGAGATAATAAAAAGAATAACCGGATACAAAACGGTTCTGTTTGCCCCGCCCTATGGTGATATCAACGATACTGTGGTAAGCTCGGCAGAAGCTTTGGGATACAAGGTCATTATGTGGAGCATAGATACAATAGACTGGAATACCAGGGATTACAAAAAGATATTGCAGCGAGTGGAAAACAAACATCATAAAGGCGCTATTGTCCTTATGCATCCGACCAAGGTTACCATTGATGCACTGCCCCAAATGATTAAGAATCTGGAGAGCCACGGCTATGAGATAACCACGGTAAGTGAAGTATTAGAAAACGATTGAAAAAATACCGCATTTTATATATAATGAGATGTACATTTTAAAAAACGAAAATCCGGAGGTAAATAATGTATCTTAAAGAGACCCTGAAGAATGGAATAAGGATAGTTGCTGAGGAAATACCATATGTCAATTCAGTCTCCATCGGTTTATGGTTTAAGGTGGGATCACGATATGAGAGTATAGCGAATAACGGTATTTCCCATTTTATTGAGCATATGCTTTTCAAAGGCACTAAGAACAGATCGGCAAAGGATATAGCAAACAGTATAGATAAACTCGGAGGCCAGCTTAATGCGTTTACATCAAAGGAATGCACATGCTTGTATGCGAAAGTGCTGGATACTCATTTTGATATAGCTTTGGACGTTCTGGCGGACATGTTTTTCAATTCCAACTTTGACTGCGAAGAAATCGATAAGGAAAGAGGAGTAGTAATAGAAGAAATAAACATGTATGAAGATTCTCCCGAGGATCTTGTACATGACCTATTCAGCCAGGCAGTATGGTCGGGAAATCCTTTGGGAATGTCCATTCTCGGAACTGAGGAATCCCTCGGTAATCTTAACAGGGATACAATAGTCCGATATTTTAAAGAAAACTATGGCCCTCAGAATATTGTCATTTCCGTTGTGGGTAATTTCAAGCATAAGGATGCAGTAAACAGAATAAAGGCGTATTTTGAGAAAGCCGAACAAATTGATAAGTCCGCGGCTGATATTGTAATGCCCCGCTTTGAGCCTGAGTATACCCTTAAGAACAAGGATACTGAACAGGTACATCTTTGTATGGGCTTTAACGGTGTAGATATAAAAAGCAATACATTTTATCCCATGCTGGTTTTAAATAATGTTTTCGGCGGAGCCATGAGCTCCAGGCTCTTCCAAAAGATAAGAGAGGACAGGGGGCTTGCGTATTCAGTATTCTCCTATCCTTCTTCCTTTGAAGACTGCGGGCTGTTCTCAATTTATGCCGGTTCAAAGCCTGATAACCTTAAAAGCGTAGCGGAGCTTATCATGGAAGAAATAAACCTGATAAAGAACAATGGCATTACTGAGGAAGAGCTTTTTGATTCCAAAGAGCAGCTTAAGGGCAGTTATATACTCGGCCTGGAAAGCACCAGCGGAAGAATGATTTCCATAGGCAAATCTGAGCTTTTGCTTGACATAATATATTCTCCGGCGGAGATATTGGCAAAAATAGACAAGGTTGATATGGATAGCGTGAATAGTGCCATAAAGCACATATTCGATACAGACAGCATGGGTGCTGCGGTAATAGGAAACATGAAAAACAGCACGGATATAAGAAAGCTGTTCAAATAAGCGAAGGATTTGAAGCAGCCTGTGACAACTGCTTTCATAAATTGGGAGGATTTGAAATGAAGGATATAATAGTAAAATACATTCGGACAAGCCCGGATGGAAATCCGGAACCAAAGATACCCCAATACGCAACGGAAGGCTCTGCCGGCATGGATCTGAGTGCTTGCATTTCCGAGGATATCGTTATAAAACCCGGGGAAATTGCAATGGTAAAAACAGGAATAGCAATACAGATTCCTGACAGCAGTATCGGAGGCTTTGTATTTCCAAGAAGCGGCCTTTCCAGCAAACATGGGATTTCCCTTGCAAACTGTGTTGGCGTAATAGATTCTGATTATACCGGCGAGATAATATGCCCCGTAATCAATCATGGAAGCAGAGATTATACAATAAAAAACGGAGACAGGATAGCACAGATAGTATTTATGCCTGTATTGAACGTTAGGCTTCAAAAGGCAGACAAGCTGGAAGCCACCGGAAGAGGTTCGGGAGGCTTCGGGTCAACAGGTAAGTAAATTAATTAGGAATATTCGTCCGCTTCATTAATATAATTAACTATAGAATTATTGATGGGGTGGTACTATGAGATTCAGCAAGCTGGGCGGGAAGGAGATTGTATCCCTTCCTGACTGTGAAAGGCTGGGCTATTTGGGTGACTGCGACCTAATGATTGACGGGGAAACCGGTAAGATAAAGTCTCTTATAGTTCCTGAAAACAAAGGGACATTGTCGTTTTTCATAGACAGAAGATATATAGAGATTCCGTGGGAAAGAATAAAGAAGATCGGCAACGATATGATAATAATAGATTTTGCGGATATATTAAAATAGATGACCGGAGCTGCAGGCAGTGCTTGCAGCTCTTATTTTTAGACACGGGGGCGAAAGACACGGGAAAGACACGGGGACGTTTCGCGTGTATCACTTTAAGTGGGACAGGAGAAACGTCCCCGTGTCTTTCCCGTGTCTTTTATTGAAAAAAATGCGGCATGAAATTCCGCACTTTACGCATGTTGTACCTGTTCGGCAGAATTGCTATAATTTTAGTAAGGGAGCATATATAATAACCTGTTAAAGGAGAATTCCTATGAGTATTATCGATACCTTTCTGTTAAGATACGCCAAGGAATATGATTTTTACAACGAATTGGCCCACCAGGTAGCGATGATTTGTGAAACCATAATACACAGAAGCGGGATCAGAGCTATTGTAACCTATCGTGCGAAAAAGCCCGAAAGCCTCAAAGATAAGCTGATGAAAAGAAATTCCATCAAAAAATATCAAAGCATCGAACAGATATACCGGGATATAGTGGATCTTTCAGGAGTGAGAATTGCAATCTATTTTCCCGGAGACAGGGAGGAAATAGGAAGGCTAATTGAATCCGAGTTCATTACCAAAAAAATAAAAAAATTCCCGAATGCGGAGCAGAAGCAGCAGCAGGATAATCCGTTCAAAAGACGCTTCACAGGTTATGATGCTGTTCATTACAGAGTAAAGATAAAAGAGGAAAAGCTGGAGGAGAACAATAAGAGATTCGCACATGCCCAGGTTGAGATACAGATAGCGTCAGCCCTTATGCACGCATGGGCGGAAGTAGAACATGACCTTGCCTACAAGCCTCAGATAGGAAAGCTTTCCGAGGAGGAATTCCACATACTGGATGAACTTAACGGACTTGTACTTTCGGGAGAAATAGCATTGGAAAGGCTTCAAAAGTCTTTCAAGCACAGGATAGCTACCATGGAGCAGCAATTCAACAATCATTATGAACTTGCCGCCCTTTTGAGGGAAAAGATATCCGGCAGCCTTCCTGAGGGCTGCTTCATAGGCAGAGTGGATATTCTGCTGAGATTTCTTCAAAAGATAGGCATGGATAATCCGAAGGAAATACATATGTACCTGAATTCTTTGGATAAGATTAAGGAATCCGCCGGATCCAAAACCATAGTGGATTGTTTTGCGGACCTTATATTGAATCATAACCCCGATTACTATAGTCAATATGTTGAAGCAAAATTTGAGTCAAGCTACAATAATCCGTATATATCCATTCAAAAGCAGATGCTTCTCAGTAAAGAGAATGCGCAGCTCAGTTCCTTCATTGAAAGATGGATACTTCTTGAAAAGACTATAAAGGCTTTGGAACAAAAAGAGACAATGCAGAGCCGGAGTATTTCCGACATTATCAGGAGGTACCTGACTGCTGATGAGATTATACTTGATACTGTCAAGAATCTGGAGAAAACCAGGAATCAAATAGTATACAGCAGTGATATTCCCGATAATTTACAATTAAGAAATGCTGCGGACTCAATAAACCTGATACTGAACAAGCTTGCGGAGCTGGCTTCGGATGAGAATAAAGCAGTTATCTGTGAGGCTTTGGATAAAATAACGAAGCAGCTTCAGCCAATCATAATTGAGAAATCTTAAATAGAGAGGAATAATAACATGAAGCTACTTGTGCAGAAATTTGGCGGAACCTCTGTTTCAACTCAGGAAAGAAGGGAATTAGTGGTTGACAAAATTGAAAGTGCAGTGAAGAAAGGATTTTTTCCTGTTGTTGTTGTCTCTGCAATAGGAAGAAAAGGTGACCCCTATGCCACAGACACACTTATAAACCTTGCAAGCTCCGTAGGAGTCAAAAACAATCCCAGGGAGCTGGATATGATCATGTCCTGCGGGGAGATAATATCCTGTGTTGTACTGTCCAATACAATAAAAAAGAGAGGCTATGAAAATATAGTGCTGACAGGCGGACAATCAGGAATAATAACCGATGAAAAATTCGGTGATGCTGAGGTCTTAAGAGTGGAGCCCCGTTATATAAAAGAATGCATTGATAAGGGGCTTATACCTGTTATTGCAGGCTTTCAGGGCATATCGGAGAATGGTGAAATAACAACTCTCGGAAGAGGCGGAAGCGATGTCACCGGTGCGATAATCGGAGAAGCACTTAATGCTGAGGCGGTTGAGATATATACGGATGTTGAAGGCGTAATGACGGCAGATCCAAGTATTGTACCGGATGCTGCAGTCATTGATACCATATACTACAATGAAGTTTTTCAAATGGCGGAGTACGGCGCAAAAGTAATCCATCCCAGGGCAGTAGAAGTAGCAATGAGAAGCAGCCTGCCGATATTTATAAAGAATACGATGTCAGACTCAGCAGGCACATTGATTACCAATTGCGATAAGAACCACAGATACAGATATGATAAGAGTGATAAGGTGCTGACGGCTGTAGCCCATGTAGGCGGAAGAACGAGAGTAAGAATATTATTTGACGGTTCGGCAAAGGAATATGAGAATGACAACCATCTGTTCAGTGCAATAGCTTCAGAGGGAATCAGCATCGATATGATTAATGTGAATCCTGATTTCAAATTGTTTATTATTGTTGATGATGATGTTGAAAAGCTTGAAGCAGTGCTGAACCGATACGGATACAACTATGAGTTGAAAAAAAATTGCAGCAAGGTGACGATAATAGGAAACAAAATGCGCGGGGTTCCGGGTGTATTGGCAAAAGCAATAAGGGCCCTGGCAAAACACAATATTCAGGTTTTCCAGACATCCGACTCCCATACGACTATTTCCTGCCTGATAGAAAGCGTAAATACAAATACTGCCGTAAATGCACTTCATCATGAGTTTGAGCTTGGAAATCCGGCAATTTAGAACCATGCTTCAGCTATATAATAGAATTCCTCTATTTCCAAAAGGTTATCGGAGGAATTCTTTTTTTTGCCAGATTGTGTTAATATATTAATGTCCCGTATTAATTGAGTATTTCAAAAAAATGAAACTAAACAGGAAAAACTTAGTCTAATATTAGGATGAGGTCACAAGACGCAGTTTTTTATGGAAGTGTGGATTATATGGATAAAATCATACAGCTTAAAGATGTCAGAAAAGTTTACAGGATGGGGAACGAAAAGGTCATAGCCCTTGACAACATAAGCTTTGAAATTGAAAAAGAAGAGACCTGCTGCCTGTTGGGTACATCAGGCTCTGGGAAATCAACCCTTCTGAATCTTATGGCAGGTCTTGAAAAACCAACAAAGGGAGAAGTGAAAATCAAGAATTATAACCTTGAAAGGCTGAATGAAAAACAGCTGGCAAAGCTTCGTCAAAAATACATAGGCTTTGTTTTTCAATCCTATAATCTGCTTGAACACTTTACTGCTTTGGAAAATGTTACTTTGCCTCTGATATTCAAAGGAGTTCCCAAGGCTGCAAGAGAGAAAAAGGCTAAGGCCTTGCTGAAGGCCGTCGGCCTGGGTGAGCGGATGAATCACAGGCCCTCTCAGATGAGCGGAGGACAGCAGCAGCGGGTGAGTATCGCAAGAGCCTTTATTTCAAATCCTGAGATAGTTTATGCGGATGAGCCAACGGGTAACCTGGATACCAGGACCTCCATCGAAATAATGGACCTGATAACCGGAATGGCCGAGGAGTTCAAGCAAACACTCATTATCGTGACTCATGACCTGGAAATAGCCAGATATGCAAACCGAGTCATATATATAAAGGACGGAAACGTAGAAAAAATAGATATGCTGAGTGAAAAGGCGGGAAGGGGTTAATATGAAAAGGAATCTGTTTATTGTTTTTTTGGCTGCCGTAATAGCATTTGCGGGTCTGCCTGCTATAAATGTATCGGCAGGTGTTTATGATGATTTTGATATATCATACGATGTTGATGAATCAAGGATATTGGACGGGGACATTTTCACACTGTATTTTACAATAGATGAGGATCACGCAGGTGATATAAGCAGCTTTAGATTCAAAATCGAAACCGGCACTAACTTCAAAGTGTTGGGAGGAGATTTCAATGTTTCGCCTGCGGTTTTAAACATGCCATACAGCGTTAATTTGCGGTATCTCGGAGGAAGCAACAGCCTTCCAATTAAGATAGATTATTCTAAGGGTGGTTCAGCTGAAGGCGAACTAATATATAATCTTGAAATTTCAGAGATAGACGAAAACAGCGTCAATCCCCCTGTAAGCAGCTCCGACAACGAACCCAAGCTCATTATAGAAAGCTCATCTATTCCTGTGGCTGCCGCAGGAGAAACCATGAAAATACCCATTACAGTAACAAATGAAAGCCGATATGCGGCAAAAGATGTCACCGTTAAGCTTTCTCTATCGGACAGCAGCGATAATCCCTTTGAAATAAGCAGTCTCAACCTGGTACAATCAATCGGCAATTTAAACGCCAAAAAAAGCGACAGTCTGATCTTCAGCCTCAAGGTAAAACCCTATGCCGAGGAGAAGACCTATGAAATAAACGTACAATTCAATTATTATAACTCAAGGAACAGCTTATTCACCAGCAATGACAAGATATATGTCAAGGTTACCAACAGCAAGAATGAACCGGTGCTTATGATCCAGGACATAAAGCACAGCGCATATCCTGTAAATGCAGGGTCAAAATTCCAAGTCAGCTTTAACGTGGCCAATGTAGGAGGTATAGATGCCAGAAATGCCAAGGTTTCCATCGAAGGCCTGAATAAAGACGGGTTTACCCTGTACAGCGGCGTTAACAACTGGTATTTTGACAGTATTGAAGGCAGCGGTAAAAAGAATATTACTTTGGATCTTATAGCTGCCGACACTATGGAAAGCGGAAATTATGGCCTGGAAATAAAGATAGAGTATAAGGATCAAAGAAACAACAGCTATACCGACAGTTCAAGTTTTTTTGTAAATGTCAGGGGAGAAGCCAAAAGCTCAAATGTGGCACTGAATAATATCTCCGTATTGCCGAAAGAAGTCAGGGCAAACGAGAACTTCACGCTGAGCTTTGATGTTCATAATGAAGGCAAATCCTCCGCAAGGAATGTCAAATTGACGATCAAGGGAGACGAAGGCATAATATCCAAATCTCCGGATGTCAGAATCATTGAGAACCTGGCTGCGGGAGAACAGCAGAAGCTGGAATACGTACTCTATGCCAATAATGAAACAAAGACTCAGAATTATAACATAATGATAAGCCTGGAATATGAAGATGCGGAGAAGGATGGCTCAAAGCATTCCGTCAATCAGTATGCGGGAGTATATGTAAACGGAGGGAACAGTAAGATTACTCCCAAAATTATAATAAGCAACTATAATTTTGAACCGAAGCTGGTCAGAGCAGGTGAGGAATTCAGCATGGATCTGACCTTCATGAATACAAGCAGCACAAAGGAAGTAAAGAATATAAAGATATATCTGACAGGAATCGATTCGGATAAAGAGGGCAATGTGGTATTTACACCCGTGGGAAGCAGCAATACGTTTTTCGTTGATGCCATAAAGCCCAAGGGCACCGCTGTAAGAAGCATTACAATGTACACTATTCCCGATGCCCAGCCCAAATACTACAATATAACGGCAAATATCGAATACCAGGATGATGACGGTACTGAGTATAAAGCGGAAGAGCTGATAGGAATTCCTGTAATACAGCAATCCAAGCTGGATGCATCGGAAATCGGGCTCCCGCCGCAAGCATTTATCGGTCAGCCTATTCCTGTAAGCCTTCAGTATTATAATAAAGGAAAGACAAAGCTTTCCAACCTGATGATAAAGATTGAGGGTGATTTCCAGATTGAAAACGGAGAAGCCTTCATAGGAAATTTTGAGTCAGGCTCCAGTGACTATTATGAGGCAATGATTACGCCGATGAATCCCGGGCCTGCCAAAGGAAAAGTAGTTTTCAGCTATGAGGATCCTTCAGGAGAGGAGTTTATATATGAAAGGGAATTTTCGATAAATGCCATTGAAATGCCTCCCATTGATTTTCAAGGAGGAGAAATGCCCGTTCCTGCCATGAGCACTAAGGATAAAATAATGAAATATACCGTAAAGAACTGGTTTTTCTGGGTATGTATCGCAGTAGCTGCAGCAGCGGCTTTCACCGCCAGGAGGTTGATCAGAAACAAGAGAAGGAAGGACATGGATCTGGATGAATAGTATAGATATAGTAAGGATAGTCTTTAAAAACCTTCTCAGAAGAAAAATGAGAACAATGCTTACTGTAATGGGCGTTGTAATAGGCACTGCTTCAATTGTAATAATGGTTTCTATAGGAATAGGCATGAATGAAGGCTTCAAAAGTGAAATATCCAGAATGGGAAGCCTTAATTCAATAAATGTAAGATCCCCCGATACAGGTATGTACTATATTTATGATGAAGCAGAGGCGGGAAGGGCAAATTCTGCGGAAAAGCGGGATTTGGATGATGCCGCAGTGTCAGACTTTACAAGAATTGATGGTGTTGAAGCGGTAATTCCCTTCATTGAGACTCACGGAAAAATAAAGCTTGGCAAATATATCGGCTATGTCCAGCTTCATGGAATCAACCCCGAACATATGGATAAACTGGGTCTGAAGGTCTCGGAAGGAAGGCTGCTGGGTGCCGGGGATAAAATGAATGCAGTATTCGGTTTCGGAGTAAAGAATAACTTATATAACCCTAAAGCGTCGCAAAGGGGAAGATTTGGCAGAAACACTCCGGATGTAGACCTATTGGGCGAAAGAATCACTCTTTCACTGGATATGTCTTATGGAGAGGAATACATGTATGCGGATTCTTCGGCTCAGAAAAAGCCCAAAACATATAAAATAAATGGAGTCGGTTTGATTGAGGAAGGAAACTATGAATATTACAGCAGCTTGTTTATGGACATTACCGAGCTTAAAAAAATAGTAAAGGATTTCAACAAGGGTAAGAGTAAGAATGATAATTCAGGAGATTACCGGGATATTAAGGGTTATTCAAGAATAATAGTGAAAGCGAAAGATATAAATGATGTACAAAGCATAAAAAATCAGATAAAGGATATGGGATTTTTTGCAGACAGCCTGACCGATATTCTCGAATCAATGCAAAAGACCACAGCCAGCATAAGAATCGTTCTCGGTGCAATAGGTGCGG
>DAOLPD010000111.1:0-10165 GCA_035417425.1 Bacillota bacterium | reverse complement strand
ATATTCAATCTGGGAAATTCAAACCCGATAAAGCTTAATGAGCTGATAGACTTAATAGAGCAAAAGCTTGGCAAACCTGCACGCAGAGTATATTTGCCGGTACAGAAGGGAGATGTGGAACATACTTATGCGGACATAACAAAATCGAAAGCTGTATTGGGATACAATCCTGAAGTTTCAAT
The DNA here is from genome assembly GCA_035417425.1 of Bacillota bacterium. Lineage (GTDB taxonomy): Bacteria > Bacillota > Clostridia > Lutisporales > Lutisporaceae > BRH-c25. Next base: position 9,983 of record DAOLPD010000111.1, on the reverse strand, counting down.
TGAAGAAGGAATAGAAAGGTTCATAGATTGGTACAAGAAGCAATAATACGCCCAATTTTAGGCGAAAAGGGAATTAAATAAGGATAACACTGAAAACACTGAAACTCACTGAATACACGGCGTGTGATAGTTTTTGAAACATGGATAACGAGCGGCAATGAAGTGATTATCGAAGTTCTCTGCTGCAGCCCGCAGGAATCAGTGGAACATCTGTGTTTAGTGCTGCTCGTTTTCTAAGTAACATAGGACTGAAACAAATTTGGCATGAAAGTTGCAATGTATTGATACGAATAGTAATAATACATTGAGGAGGTATTAAACACAATGAGAGAAGTTGTTATCGTAAGTGGGGCAAGAACGGCAATAGGTAATTTCAACGGCAGTCTGGCAGGAGTTTCCGCAGTAGACCTTGGAGTGACTGCAGTCAAAGAGGCAATCAAAAGAGCAGGAATCACGCCCGAAATGGTGGACGATACCATCATGGGATGTATTCTTCAGGCAGGCCTTGGCCAGGGAGTGGCACGGCAGGTAGCTGTGAAGTCAGGGATACCGGTTGAAAAGCCTGCTTATACAATAAACATGATATGCGGTTCGGGCTTGAGGGCTGTACAGATTGCTGCCCAGCAGATAATATCCGGGGAATGTGACATTGTTGTTGCGGGCGGAACTGAGAACATGAGTGCAGCTCCTTATTTGCTCAGAAATGCCAGAACAGGCTATAGAATGGGTCACGGAGAAATAATAGATTCAATGATATACGACTCCCTCACTGATGTATTTAACAATTACCATATGGGCATTACTGCCGAAAACCTGGCGGAAAAATATAATATAACAAGAGAAGAGCAGGATGCTTTTGCTGCTTCCAGCCAGAACAAAGCCGAGGCAGCTATTAAGGAAGGCAAATTCAAGGAGGAGATAGTTCCCGTAGTCATTCCTTCTAAAAAGGGTGATATTGTGGTTGATACCGACGAATTCCCAAGAGCGGGAGTAACCGCAGAAGCCTTGGCGAAGCTGAGGCCTGCGTTTAAGAAGGATGGTACGGTTACAGCCGGAAACGCATCAGGTATAAATGACGGTGCAGCGGCATTGGTCGTAATGGCAGCGGATAAAGCGGAAGAGCTCGGTTTAAAGCCTCTTGCAAGAATAGCAGGATATGCATCTGCCGGAGTGGATCCAAGCATAATGGGTATAGGACCGGTTAAAGCAGTAAAGAAAGCTTTGGAGAGAGCAAACCTCAAGCTGGAGGATATAGACCTTATCGAATCCAATGAGGCTTTTGCAGCTCAGTCTATTGCAGTGGCAAGGGATCTGGGCTTTGACATGAACAAGGTGAATGTCAACGGAGGAGCAATTGCTCTTGGTCATCCGGTGGGAGCCAGCGGCGCAAGGATACTGGTAACGCTTCTTTATGAGATGAAGAGAAGAAACGTGAAAAAAGGCCTTGCAACCTTATGTATCGGCGGAGGTATGGGTACCGCACTCGTAGTAGAGATGTAGTATACATAAAAGGAGGAAAATATATGAGGCTTAAGGATAAAGTAGCCATAGTCACAGGTTCTACAAAAGGGATAGGCAAGGAGACCGCAATGGTCTTTGCCCGGGAAGGCGCAAAGGTAGTGATTTGCGGTACACGCGAAGATGCAATAAAAGAAGTTACAGAGGAGATCAAGTCAAAGGGAGCTGAGGCTCTGGGCTTCAAGGTAGACGTCAGCAACAGGGCACAGGTTGATGAAATGGTTGCGGAAGTTAAGAAGGCTTGGGGCAGAATAGACATACTTGTTAACAATGCAGGCATAACAGCTGATGCAATGCTTAAGAAGATGACGGAAGAGCAGTTCGACAAAGTTATTAATATCAACCTGAAGGGCGTATACAACTGTGCCCAGGCTGTACTTGACACAATGACGGAGCAGGGAAGCGGCGTAATACTCAATGCTTCATCCGTAGTAGGGATATATGGAAACATTGGCCAGACAAACTATGCAGCTGCCAAATGGGGAGTTATAGGTATGACAAAGACTTGGGCAAAGGAGCTTGGAAGAAAGGGTATCAGGGTAAATGCAGTTGCTCCCGGCTTTATAATGACTCCCATGCTTGAGACTGTTCCTCAAAAGGTTCTGGATTCAATCAGTGAAAAAACCCCCATGCAGAGGCTCGGTAAGCCGGAGGATATTGCAAATGCATATCTGTTCCTTGCATCAGATGAAGCAAGCTTCATAACAGGAACTGTGCTTTCGGTAGACGGAGGGCTTGTAATCTAATTTACATAAAAAAGGACACGGGAAAAGGACACGGGGACGTTTCGCGTGTCTCACATTAAGTGAGACAGGAGAAACGTCCCCGTGTCCGTCTCTGGTTCTACTCTGCCTTAGGCATTATTGCCGGAGCATCCAATGCCGGCATTATTGCTGGTGTCCCTATGGTTGGTTCTGATGATTTCGGGGCTTTATCCACCTTAAGATAGCTGGCAAGCATCCCTGCTGTTTCCGATTTTGTAAGCTCCAAACCCGGTATGAAGCTGCCTGCAGAAGTGTCAACGATTCCCAATGCTGCTGCAATTGCAGCATAGCCTTTGTTTTCTGCTGTGATACTTGCGGCATCCTTGAGATTGAGGCTGAATATACCGCTTAAGTCGGCTACAAAGCCTACACCCAGTGCATTAACTGTCATTTTGGACGCTTCCATTCTTGTGATGCAGGCCTCCGGTTTTTTGTCATTTCTGGACAGTATGTTCTGGCTTATGGCGTTTTCATAGTACATGTCGTATTCACTGCTGTCGCTTGCTGCATAGGGGATAGGATAATAATCCGGTTGGGTTGCTTTCATAAGAAGCTTAACAAATTCTTTTTGGGTTATTTTTGTATCCGGTTTGAACTTGTCTTCGGTGGAATCAATTATTCCCAGTTCAACAAGAAGCTTGATATCGTTTTCATATTTATGTCCTTCTATGTCGGTGAAGGATACCTTTTTGAATTCTCTGACAGGTTTCCCGCTATAGTCTATAAACTGGCCGCTCCTGGCATCTATCATGCCGTAATAGTCATCCAGCATGTAAGCAAGCTTTATTTCCGTACTGTCATTAAACTTGTTGTAATTATATACCCTTATATACTTAAGCATAAGGTCATGCTTTGCATACAGCAGCTTATAAGCGTCTTCCAGGCTTATTACACCTTCTGCGCTCGGGAAGTCCAGCTCCTGCCAGTTCATGGAGAAGTTTATTATTTCTCCAGTATAAGCACTTACTGTTATGGTCATGTTGTTGAAGGGAACAGAGATACCGTTCTCTTTCCTGATATAGTTAATATTGTAACTGGATACATTCTGAGGGTCTACATATATGTCATAATAGAGATCCCTATATTCAGAGGTATTGAATTTGACTGGCTGAATTTCTTTAAGAAATTTTTCAGCTATTTCCCTGCACTGTTCCTTTGTGTACTTATGAACGCGTCCTGCCTTGTATTCATTTTCGCTGTTGCTTATGTTAAAGCTTCTGACTTCGCCGGTAACGGCATCCACTGTTCCGTATAGATAGCTGTATGTGTTTTTCTCCTTGTCAATATAGCTCCAGCTGATGCTCCAGACTGCATTTTCATTATTATTGCCGCCGTAAAGGCTTGAATTATCCATATTGTATTTACCGTCGACAGGCAGATATTTTTTAAGCTGTTCTACAGCTCTTTCCAAACTTATATACTTGCTGGAATCGTCAATCACCTTCTGCTCCTCGGGAGTAAGCACAACACCTGCCGCAGCGGTATCGCCGCCCATTGCAGACCTTTCCATTAATCCGTAATAAGGCTGGGTCATTATCTCACCGGTAATAGCATCAATACGCTGGTTTGCATTCTTCTGATTGTATACCAGTATCAGCTTGGGATCCCTTGAATTGTTAGGATATATCATCTGATAGGCCAGCTCAATACCGAGCTTTTCTTCAAATATCTTCTTTGCCGCATCCGCACTTATTGCTTTTGCAGAGTCGGGAATAGGTATTACCGTATCCCAATCCAGGTTGAAGCTTCTTACCTCCAGTGTGTTTTTGTCTACCTGTACCTGTATCATATTATCCTGAAAGTCTATTCCCTTTATCTTTCTTATGAAATTAAAGTTATATGAATCGCTGCTGTAATAGGATCGGTAGATATTATCCCAGTATTCGTCCATAAGCTCCGCATCTTTGAATTTGTCAGGATGGAGCCTGCCGGCCAGAGCTTCGGCTACCTTCAAAGCTTCTTCCCTGGTGTACTTTGGAATTTTGTTTAAAGGCTGCGGCATGTTCTTCCATTGATACATATTTATTATTTCCCCTGTTGCCGCATCAACGGTAATACTCATGCTCGATTTGCTTCCCTCCTTGGCATTCCAGTTCAGGTACCACAGCTTTCTGCCGAATTTTGTTTCTGTATAACTGCTGCTGAAGTCATGATTTGTGGTATCAAAGTCAAAAGCAGTTTTGGCAATTTCCAATGCCTTTTTAAGATCCAGATTACTATTCTCAGCAGCGGTCACCGGTCCTGTAAGCAGGATGCCTATAAGCACTGCAGTCAGCGTAATAATGGATACTATCCTTTTCATATTTATCTCCCTTTCATAGCTTATTTGAATTTATACAACTTTGACTGCCAATAATTAATAAAAGTTCCGGCAAAACGATGATCCCGGAGGAACATTTTATCTGGAGGCCTCTTCGGTCTTCACTGATTCTGCAACAAGCTTGTTGATTGTATTGAGCTCATGGCTTGTCAGATATCTCCATCTTCCTTCCGGAAGTGAACCGAGCTTAACGTTCATAATCCTTATCCGCTTCAATTTCACCACTTCATAGCCGAATACCTCACACATCCTTCTGATCTGCCTGTTCATCCCTTCTGTAAGGATTATCCTGAACACATACCTGGATATCCGGGATACCTTGCACTTTTTTGTTACAGTTCCCAGAATCCTGACACCCTTTGACATGGATTCGATAAAATCTGGAGTAACAGGTTTGTCTACCGTCACTATGTATTCTTTCTCATGATTGTTGCCTGCCCGAAGTATCTTATTTACTATATCACCATCACTTGTGAGGAAGATCAGGCCTTCCGATTCTTTGTCAAGCCTTCCTACCGGGAATATCCTTTTAGGGAAGTTGATGAAGTCTATGATATTGTCTTTTTCCCTTCTGTCCGTAGTACACACAATTCCGGGAGGCTTATTGAAGGCAATATAGACCGGAGGAGCTTTGGGAGAGAGTTTTTTACCTTCCAGCTTTACAATATCCCCGGGATATACCTTGCTGCCGATGGAAGCCTTCTTGCCGTTTATAGTGACCCTTCCCTGCCTGATAAGCTCATCAGCCTCCCTGCGGGAGCACAAACCCTTCTCGCTTATGTATTTGTTGATTCGGATACTGCAATCGTGATCTTCGCTTTTCATAATATAATGCCCTTTCTGCTTTTTGCATGGCAGCTCAGCAGCCCCGTGCCTTTATTTATATTTTACTTATATATGGTAAATTAATCAATTCATGTGCATTTAATATTGAATAGATAAAAAGAAATTGTAAATAATTAGATATATAGGAAAAAGGGTTCAGGAGTTCATTAAATTTCCTTGAAAGGTCTTGTGGAGGTGCGAACATGAGAAAAAGTGCAGATGGCAAAGGAAATCTGAAAATTGCAGACGACAGCAAGACTCCTTCAGAGATATACAGCATTATATTGCGGGGTGTTATCAGCACCTTGAGGACAATTTTTTTGAACTATTATGTCTCGGAGAATATCGAGGCACTTATGAGGTATATTAATGAAAAGAAGATAATAAGCTCTGCGGAGTATAAAAGGCTTTTATATGAGGCAAAGGATTTTTATCCTGTCATTGTCTGCGCATTGTTCATCAATCCATTAAAAAAGCATACGAAGAATTTCAAGAGCGTGATTATTGATAATCCGTCCAAACAGGCGCTATTCAATGAGATTAACGAAGAATTAAACAAATTTTTCAATGATTGGCTCTGCGATGTGGAGATAGATCCGCTGCTGTTTTTCCGGCTTTCCACAGCTTATGGAAAACCTTTCAGCCTTGACCTCGCAATAAAACAACAGCTTGCAGCTGTGCTTACACCAATAGAAGAAAGGATTCTAAAGCTCCAGATAACAGAGATCGTTGCTTTGTATACCATAGAGCAGGTTGCAACACATTTAGGCCTTGCAGGACTTGATTATATTGATTATGTAAAAATACATGAAAGTAAAGATAAACATAGCGGAGAAGAAATTGTATCGATACAATATAACAGAAACTAAATAAACAGTGCGTTAAATTACCGATTCCGTATTGTTCCCGCCGGCAGCTCCTGTATAATGAAATCAGAGAAGCAGCATCAGCAGTACATAATTTTGGAGGAGTCGGCAAAATGGAAACAAAAAATACAAATTACAGCAGCACCAGCTTTAAAATAAGAGATTTAGTACAGATGGGCCTTTTATCCGCCCTGACTTTTGTAGCTGCCTGGGCTATTCATATACCCTACGGAAACGGCGGAGTCATACATCTGGGAGACAGTATGATATTCCTCACGGCGGTGGTCTTTGGCAGAAGATATGCCGCAATATCCGGAGCAATAGGTATGACCATGTTTGATATATTTTCGGGCTTCTCCGTGTGGGCACCATATACCTTCGTGATTAAAGCGGTAATGGGTTTGATTGCAGGCAGCCTGGCAAACCTTGGAGATTCAAAGGGCAACAGTGTTGTTAAGAATGGATTGGGAATGCTGGCGGCAGGCATCTGGATGATATTTGGATATTATGCTGCGGAAGCAATTATAACATGGAATATCACACAGCCGTTATTCAGCATATTTGGCAATGTCATACAGGCCGGTGCAGGTGCGGCAATAGCCTTTGTAATAATAGCAGCCATAAAAAGGAGCGGTTATTTCAATAAATAACAGGTTCGGGTAAGACAATAGATGAGGCATGGGGACATGGGGACGTTTCTCCTGTCTCTTTTTCTATTTTATACAAGTTTTTTGAAATCTCCCTGTAACAAATCCGGTTTACATAATTGGTATAATGTTATGGGGAGTGTGAGACAATGAAGAAAAGAGCCATAAGTTATTTTTTATTTTTATTGATGATAGCTATTGCATTCAATACCTGTTTGCCTGCTTTTGCTGCCGAGAATGAGGATACATATGATGATGTGTCTCTTTTGGACAAGCAGACAGCTGCAGGCGAACTGCTTTTTTTTGAAGACAATTCCTATAATTTTAAGGATATAGCCAAACATTGGGCAAGAGATGAAATGCTTGAACTGAGCTATATGGATATTATGAAGGGCTACAACAGCACCACAATGCTGCCGGAAAAGAGCATATCCAGGGAAGAGTATGTGGCTATGCTTGTAAGGGCAATAGGAATTCCTACTGATGATGAGTTTGCCGAAAGCTACACCGATGTTACGGACAAGCACTGGAGCCACAAGTATGTTACAGCGGCCAAGGAGCATGGTTTGCTGTCCGTTTTCAGCGGCTATTATTTTTATCCCTACAGGGAAATAACCAGGGAGGAAATGGCGGTAATAACGGCAAAAGCCGTACAAAATGCCGACGTTAACGGAAATATGCTTAGCTTCAAGGATATTCCGCAATATTACAGGCATAAGGAGAGCATAGACCTGGTAACGGCATTGGGCATAATCAAGGGTCTGCCGGACGGAAGCTTCAGCCCCAAAGGAAAAGCTACAAGAGCACAAGCCGCGGCTGTAATAGGAAGAGTACTGAGAACCAGGGAGGCTTTAGGAGAAGCTGAAGACGAATATTTAACAGCTTTTGCCTCGGATTATGAAAAAAGTGTTTTAGAAGCTTTGAGCGAAGGCGATTTGGACTTTGATACTCCATTATCCCTTTCAGCGGGAAAAGAAGCCAGGCTTAATGCCAAGAGGTCTGAACAGCTGAAAATACAATACCCCAAGGGGTTTACCGGCAGCAAGCATATGGTCAATGAGAGCTTTGCGGTCTTAAGCAAATCCAGGTACCTGGCTGAAATCGAAGCTGCTTATGAACTGGTACTTGAGAATGGAGACAGGTATTCGGTCAGGAAAAGCATTTTTATGAAAAACATAGGGGACAAATGGGTAGTATATAACAGCATTCCGGAATTCGGCGCAGATTTTGCCTCGGGAACAAAGATAAATCTTACCTGGCACTATATCTGGAAAGCTACCCCCGACATGTCAAATGTCAAGAAAATTGAAGGCCTGAATGTAGTTTCACCGACATGGTTTACTCTGGCAAACGAAAAAGGCGATCTGGAAGACAGGGGAAGCTTGAGCTACAGCAATTGGGCCCACAAAAACGGGTATAAGGTCTGGGCTTTGACAGACAATCAGTTTAATCCTGATTTGACAAGCAAAATGCTTGGCAATGCAAACGCAAAAGCAAAATTCATAAGTTCCCTTATAAGCCAGGCAAAGAAATATAAGCTTGACGGATTAAATATCGATTTTGAAAATATGTATATAAAGGATAAGAATGCTTTTACACAGTTTATAAAGGAACTTTCCAAACAGGCAAAAGCCAATAATCTGGTGCTGTCTGTTGACGTGTCTATTATTGCCGTAAACTCCAACTGGTCTGAAAGCTTTGACAGGGCTGCACTATCGGAGCACGTTGATTATGTGGCACTTATGGCCTATGACCAGCATTGGGGAGGCAGCCCTGTAAGCGGCTCTGTCGCACAGCTGTCCTGGGTTGAACAGAGTCTGAAGAGGGTACTTGCGGAGGTGCCGAATGAAAAGCTTTTGTTGGGAGTACCCTTCTATACAAGACTCTGGAAGGAAGAGTATGTAAGTGGAAGCAGCAAGCCTATCGTAACCTCCAATGCAATTTCCATGGAGGAAGCGGAAAAAACCGTCGCAGAAAACAATGCTGCAAAAATTTGGGACCCTGCAAGCGGTCAATACTATGCAACATACAAGAAGGGCAATGCAACCTACAAGATATGGCTGGAGGACGAAAAATCCATAAGTCTGAAGGCTGAATTGGTGAACAAGTACAGGCTTGCGGGTATAGCTTCATGGAAGTATGGCCTTGAAAAGCCCGCAATATGGGATGTAATAGCAAAGACAATCTAGAAAAATTCCAATGTATCGGCAATATCGCGCAGATGCTCTTTGTCTGTCCAGAGAATGAAGTATCTGCAGCTATTGCCTTCAATCTCGGCAGGTTCCGGATATTCAACTATCAGGGCGGACTGTCTCCGCATCTCCCTGGGCTGGTCGGAAGAGGGCGTAATAAAGAAGGCTTCCCGACCGCGGAATTCAGTCCTGCTTATTGTCGGATGCGTACCGTAAGGTTTCAGCTTATGGTATGCTTCTTTTTTACATATTTCTTCCGGGGCTGCATCACCGGAAATGGCAGATATCTGAAAGAATCCGTCTATTCCTTCATACCGTCTGCTGTCAAATCTGCTCCAGAGATAAGGGTACCTGAACCTGACCCTATAGGCCTCATTGGAATAGCTTGATGATATCGTAGGCAGGCATATGATCTGACCAATGAGCAGTGCATCAGGATTGAGATTGGGATTGGATTTCAACAATTCCGATAGACGCATTTTGAATTTTTTAGCAATGGAATAAAAGGTATCTTTTTTTTGTACGGTGTAGGTTGTGGCTCCTAAGGGACAGTCTGAAGGCTGTGACGTCAGTGGTATGCTTATTTCCTGTCCCGGCAGCAAATGGTCGGGTTCCAGGCTAGGATTGGCTTCTATCAAGTCATCCAGAGAAACATTATAGAATCTTGATATTGAATATAGAGTATCTCCTTCCCGCACTATATAACAGTGCATTGCAATCACCTCTTTATACATTATATTCACTTAAAGGTTTGATTATATCTTGTGCGCAATAGAAGAATAATGCGACATAATTAAAGTCTGCATAACCAAGCAAGAGCTTGTATAGTATAGCAGGGCACACTTTTATGC
>DAOLPD010000110.1:0-10249 GCA_035417425.1 Bacillota bacterium | reverse complement strand
AAACGGAGCTATAGAGGGAATCATTTATGGTGCTATGCCTACAGGTATGGAAACTACCGTAAAAATAAGAGTCGGCGATTTCCTTTTAACAGGTGTTATTTTTGGAAATGTTCTGTATCATATTGGCGCTTCAGTACGTATCAATATTAGCAGTAACAATATTACCTTATATGATCGGAAGTCAGGAAAATATATAGCATCCGGCTCAATACAGATTAATTAGGTAATACTGTCAGAATAGTAAATAGTATAGGTCAGGCTTTTAAGGCCTGACTCTTTGTTTTTATGTAAATTATTGCATAAACTATAGAAAATAATTGTATTTGATATATAATAGTTATTAATAAGACTATCCGGTTATTTATATAAGCTATAAAGGTACCTGTCCGGAATGCCTTTAAGACATTATGCAAATATTAAAAGATATTGTAAAAAACATTAAAGGCAAATAATAATAAGGAGGATAAAAAAATGAGTGAAAACAAAACCCTTGAGAATTTAATGGCGGCATTTGCCGGAGAAGCCCAGGCTAACAGAAAGTATACGGCATACGCAAAGAAAGCTGAAAAAGAAGGGAAAATGAATGCAGCCAAACTGTTTAGAGCGGCAGCTGATGCCGAAACCCTTCATGCCTTAAAGCATTTTGAAGTGGCAGGAAAAATCGGTTCAACAGCAGAAAATCTTAAAGATGGTGTTGCGGGGGAGACCTATGAGTATAAGGATATGTACCCCGGTTTTGTGAAAGAGGCTGAAGCAGAAGGAAATAAAGCTGCGCTCATGTCCTTTACCTTTGCAATGAAAGCGGAAGAGGTTCATGCTGGACTTTATCAGGAGGCATTAGAAAACCTCGATGAGACTGAAGAAGTTTTCTATTATCTCTGCCCGGTCTGTGGAAACATTGAAAAATCCAAGCCTGAAAAATGCAGTATCTGCGGCGTATCAGGAGAGAAGTTTATTAAATACTAGGTGCCAGGCATCGAACAAAATAAACAGGACAAGGGGACAGGTTCCTTGTCATAAGACAAGGAACCTGTCCCCCCTGTCTTACAGAGAGAGGTTAATTTGCATGACAGATAAAACAAGAGATGAAGAACGTACACTTATTCTAAGCTTTTTTCACGACCATCAGAATGAACTGCTGGCAGATATAGAACGTTTAGTAAAAATCCCCAGCGTCGCTTCTGATCCGCTGCCCGGGATGCCTTACGGCGAGGCGCCCTGTCAGGCACTCAAATCGGCTGCGGCGATTTCGGAGCGTATGGGGTTTCATACGAAAATAGAGGATAACTGCTGTATGACAGCAGATTATGGCGATAGGCCGGTGAAATTATGTCTGTTGGCGCATCTGGATGTCGTTTCGGCCGGCGACGGATGGACAAAGCCGCCTTATGCCCTGACTAAAGAAGGAGAGAAAGTATTCGGACGCGGTGTAGCTGACAACAAGGGCCCGGGTGTGGCCTTGCTTTACGCTATGAAGGCTGCAAAAGAAATATGCCCCGATCTTCTCTATAGCCCGCAGGTCTGGTTTGGCACGGCGGAGGAAATTGGAAGCCCTGATCTGAAAAACTATATGAAGCACACTGCCATGCCGCCCCTTTGCCTCACACCGGACGGGCTTGAGGCTATCGTGGTAGGAGAGTGTGCCAAATACCGCCCGGAATTCTATGCCGAATGGCCAATTACAAAGGTACTTCCGCGTATCACATCCCTGAGGGGAGGAAAGGTGCGTAACGCTATTCCGGGTTATGCGGAGGCTGCTGTTGCAGGCCTTGCCGCTGCAGATGTGAAGGCAGCGGCTGACAAAGTGTCGGAAAGTACCGGCGTGAAATTTTCTATGAATGATATCAAAGATGGAGTGTACATCAAAGCGGAAGGTAGAGGTGCGCATATCGGGCGTCCGGAGCTGGGACGAAACGCTCAGACTGCGTTGGTTTCGCTGCTGGCATCCCTGCCGCTGGCTGATTGCCCCGGCACAAGGGCAATTCGTTCTCTGAGCCGTCTCTTCCCGTACGGCGATCTTGCAGGTACCGGACTTGGCCTGACTGTGCGTGATGAGATTATGGGCTGCACACAGACGAATTTTACGGTATGCAGTATGACGGAGACAGAGATCCGATGCAAGATGGATTCCCGGGGCCCCCTGGCTGCCAACCCGGAAAATTACAGCAGTGTAATTGACAAGGCGCTGCAGGAAGCAGGCTTTACAGTCATTCCCAGCGTTATGGATGATGCCCATTATGTTCCGGAGTATTCGCCTCTGGTACAAAAGGTCAAGGAGATTTATGAGGAGTATTACGGTTTCCCTGCATTATGCTGCACCAGCGTCGGCGCAAGCTATGCCCATTATATCGAAGGAGCGGTTTCCACCGGAGTCGCAGCACCGGGTATAGACACTATGCTGCATAAATCAGATGAATTTATGTTCATTAAGGATTTGCTGCTTATCGGAGAAACATATACCCGGATTATTCTGGACATCTGCCGTATGGACGATGCAAGGCGGCAGAGAGAGTTGCTGATTGGTAAAGTAAACGATAATAAATTATTATGACACACAATGAGGAAGGCTGATTTTAACGCAGAGCCCTCCGGTTTCATTATTCTCCGCCCATATCGAACCATTGCAGCCTTCAACAATTTCCTTGCTTATAGATAAACCCAGCCCTGCTACGGAGCGGCTTTTGTCCGAGGTGTAAAAGGGATCGAATATTTTTTGCAGATTCTCTTCTGAAACACCTGTGCCATTATCCTCAATCGAAAATATTATGTGATTCTCCTGCTTTGAGCAAAAGACTGCAATGGAGGGTTCTCTCATACTGAAATGCTTCAGGCTGTTGCCGATAATATTTCCGAATACCCTTCTCATCTTAGGAATATCAATGAACAGCATTTCACCGGGACAGTTTACGCTGATGGAAAAAGCAACCTCTCTTTCTGCTAATTCGTCTTCGTAGTCTGATTTTAAGATGGCACAGAACTTTCCGGCGGATATCCTCTGCTGCTTTAATCCACCCTGCATCTGAAGGTTCAGATACTCGTCGAATTCCTCAATCAAATCCCTGATGGAAACTGATTTATTATAAATTATATCAATATACTTTCCATATCGCTCTGCGGTAAGGTTATTCTTTTTTAAGCGTTCGGCATAACCCATGACGGAGGTGAGGGGTGTCTTAATATCATGAGAAATAGATGCAATGATAAGGTTCTGCTTCTGCTTTTCTTTTTCAATTGCTTCCGTAAGCCTTACGAAGCGGTTCTGCAGCAGCCCTATCTCATCTTTGCGTGCCACATTCTGAGGATGGATGCCCTCCTTATATCTTTCCATGCTTTTCTGCAGGGCAATAATTGGCTTGACATAATTAAAATAGAAAATAGCAGCAATGAATAATAATATGAAGCATATGATGAATATTTCCGCTACAAATAGATTCCAGACCACGTAATAGGAGGAAATTTTCTTCAGGGATAAGGGCTGAGCAACCTTCAGCAAATAAACCTTATTATTATGGTGAAACATGCCGAAGGAATTGATCTCTATGCTCACACCCCCGTTATTTCCTGCATTAAATACCGTGAGGCCGGACTCATCCACAACCTGCATATTAAGATTCTCTGTCTGAGAAATAATTTGAAGCACCTGCGGAAAATCCTGACTGCTTTCTATTTCTTTTATAATCCGGTCAGTTTCAGTCTGCAGCTGCTCCCGCATACTGCTGTTGTAGCCGGCAATTTCCCCCGAAAGATAAAAATTATAATACCCGTAAAGCAGCAGTATGTTGATAATAAAAGCAGCAAGAACAAGGAGAGGAAGCTTAAATCTGATACTCATTTTCTTTCTCCTGATGTTTAATAATTTTATATCCTACGCCCCATACGGTTTTGATGTATTTGCTATCCTTGTCTATTTTATCCCTTAAGTTTTTAATATTCACCGCTACAGTACCAATATCCGTGAAATCAGCGCCCCAGATCGTACTGAAAATCTGTTCCTTGGAGACGACCTTTCCTGCATTTATAAAAAGGTAATGCAGCAGTTGAAATTCCCTCATTGATAATTCCACCGCCCTGCCGTTTACAGTAACTTCATAGCTTTCCGGGTTTATTGCAATGCCGCCTATAGTCAAGACACTGTTATTCTTTTGGAGGCTGCGCTTTTCACGGCGCAAATGAGCCTTTACTCTGGCGACCAGCTCCTCCACAACAAAGGGCTTTGATATATAATCGTCCGCACCCATTTCAAAGCCAAGCATGGCATCATAGGTCCTATTTTTAGCCGTCACGAAAAGTATGGGGCAGGATACGGTTTTTCTGATTTCCCTGCAGATTTCTAATCCGTCTATACCGGGCATCATAATGTCCAGCAGGATCAATGACAAGTCCTGAATACTCTTCAATAAAGTGAAAGCATGTTCTCCGTTGAACGCCAGAAGGCACTGGTATCCTTCATCAGTAAGGGCATCGGATATCAGTGATGCTATTTCCCTGTCATCATCAACGATTAATATTTTTTCCATGATCTCACTCCTTCCTGTGAACATAAACATCAACACTGTAACCTGGTTTCAGTACTTTCCCGGGATCCTCCGGTTTAATCTGCGCCTTTATAATCCGCTTGCCGTCCTTTTCCACAGCTTCATTTGAAATTTGGATAACAGTCCCCGGTATTGAGGCGCTGCTGTCCGACGCCGGCACAATTTCAACGGTTTCATCAAGAGTAATATTTCTGATGAATTCCTCTTCAACCTCAGCAACGACTATAATAGAATCTGCATCGATCAGCTGAAGGACCCTTGCCGGATTATCCTGTACCCCCAGCCTTGATCCGTTTATTACTTCAATATTCCGCACAATGCCGTTCCGGACACATGATATGACTTGATCAGAGTCCAGGTAGTCCTTAACGCTTTTGTTTTTCATAATCTCCAGATCAATCCGGGATACTGCCACACTGCTTTCCTGTCTTGCCATGTTTGCAGTGTTTGAGTCATTTATTTCCTTCAGCTGGGCACTTTTGGACTTTAATAATATGTTCAACTGGTCAAGCTCGGTTCTTAAAGCGCTTTTTGTTTTCTCTATGCTGGTTTCAATATCCTCCAGGGCTTTCTCTTTTTCAGCCAATGCATCCATGTATCGGTCCAATGTGTTCCTGGTGATTGCTCCCGCATCACTTAAGGCCTGATTGTTCCTTACATCCCTTTTTGCATTTTCCACTTCTTTTTTCGCCAGGTTCAGCGAGGTCTTCAATATTTTAAGGTCTGCATTGGTTTCTTTTGTCAATTCCTCTGTTTTTTCAAGTATATCCTTTTGCATCTGTCGGATATCTGCTTCGAGAGCCCCGGTATCCTTCCTGATGCTTTGGAGCTCTGCCTGTCCTGCTTCCAGTTGATGCTGAAGCTTATCCACGGTTCCCAGATATTCCGACATGTCCAGGGTCACCAGTACCTGACCCAAGGATACATGGTCTCCCTCTTTAACTTTAATATCCGTTACTATAGCCGGAAAGTCAATACTTATATCATAAATCCTTTCATACTTTACTTCTCCCCAGAAATCCAGCCTGTCATACCGTTCCAATGAAGAGGATACGGTTTCAAAGCTCTGTGCTTTATCCGCCCGCGCAGCATTAAAGCTTATTATACCAACTGCTGTAAGCATGATAAGGATACCGCTTCCTATCAGTATACTTTTTTTGTGCCTTAGAAACATTTTTTTCACAATATTACCTCCAACTCAGCTATTCCACGCTTTTTAACGACTCAAGCATATCCATGCCTTTCATTTTTACAGCTACGATACTGTTTATAAACATAGCAAATACTGCTGTTATGGCCACTGAAAAAACCACGGTGCCGAAAGACACATTGCCGATCAAATCCATCTGGTCATTCAGGCCCTTTGCAACAATTTCAGCCAGTGCTTTTCCC
Organism: Bacillota bacterium; assembly: GCA_035417425.1. GTDB lineage: Bacteria > Bacillota > Clostridia > Lutisporales > Lutisporaceae > BRH-c25. The sequence goes on along the minus strand of DAOLPD010000110.1, from coordinate 4,322 downwards.
ACAGGCATGCCTAAAATCAGTCCTACTATTACTGAAAGGGTGTTATCCGTAAGCACAAGGGAACGGATTTCCTTCTGGTAAAAACCCAGGACCTTCAAGGTGGTAAGATCCCTTATCCTCTCGGCAAAATTCAATATGCTGCTGTTATAAAGAACAACAAAGGCCAGGATCCCTCCCATTATAATCAGCATTACCCCGGCTATATAAACAACCCTTGTACTGGATTTGACATCAGCAATCTGATCGGTTCTGCTCACATATTCCTCCACATAATCTCCTCTGAGGAAGTCCCAATCCGGCCCGTTATTCCATTTTACAAGAATTGCGGTAGGCTTAAAAATTTCTCCGATTGCTTCATAGTACGTGTCGGTCATATATATTCCCTGACCGGTGGCCAGATACACAATCTGTCTTACAGGCACTTTTATATAGCCTTTGTTTGTCCGCTTCAGTTCTATTACATCTCCTGCCTCGATTTTCAGGGTGTCTGCAAGCTTTCTCGTAATTGCGGCACCATCATCAGGCAGCAGGACAGGATTGCCGTCAACATCCTTCAGGTGGATAAGAGGGCTTTCCTTCGTGGAGACCGTCAGCAATTTCATTTGCCTTTCCCCATTGGGGCAGATGATTTCCGCTGCCGTTTCCCTTATCTGCTGAAGCGTTCCATCCAGCTTCATGTTGCGTATAAAACGGGAATCCGCTTTGCTGTCCAGGAGGATTTTTTGGTCATAAGTGTATGTAACATTGTAAGTCTGCAGGGCAATTCCGTTAATCATATTAATTATGGTAAAGGCCGCTACAATCAGCCCTGTACAGCCTGTGATCCCAAGTATGCTCATTATGAGGCGTATTTTGTTCCTTGATGTATTCCGTGCAATCAGCCTGCGGCTGAAGCGCATCCTGCTCCAAAGGCCGGTCAGGTTTTCCAGCAATATATGGCTTCCTTCCTTGGGAGGCTTGATTCTCAGAAGCACGGAAGGGGAATCCCCCAACAGCCTGAAGCAGGAGTACAGGGAAATTCCTCCGGTACAAAGGAGGATCAGAACCAGGCTTATAATAAAATTACTGTAGTTTACTGAAATTCTGTAATCGGTAAAATTAAGCCTGAGCCAGGGAATCAGCATCTTGCCGAAGATGATGGGGCCCAAAAGGAGGCCTAAAAAAGCTCCAAGCAGTCCCATATATACCCCATAAGAGGTATAATGCCACAAGATGCTTTTCTTTCCGTACCCCAAAGCTTTTAAGATGCCTATCTGGCCCCGTTGGTTTTCCACCATTCTCATCATGGTGCTTTGGGTTATTAAGGCAGTCACAATAAAAAACATCAGGGAGAATACTGCCGCAAGGAGCTTAAACTGCTGAATATTGGCATCAATATTGCTGACGCTTCTGTGGTCCTCTTTGGCAACAATACCTGACAGATCATCTCCCACGGCATCAAAAATTCGGGTTTTTACCTTTGTTATATCAGCGCCGGGAGACAGCTTTACGGATATCTGGTTATATATCTTCCGGCCATATACACTCTTAAGCATGTCTTCATTAATAATGATGAAGCCGTATTTTTTCGGATTCGGGAATGTGTCAGTAGAGCCTTTCACCGAGTATATATGTTCACTGCTTAAAGCCAGGCCTTGAATAGGGAAGCGTATCCACTTATTGTTCAGTTTTATTGAGATATCATCGCCTGTATTCAATCCGTGCGTTCTTGCGAAAACTTCGTCCAGGATTGCTCCGCTGCGGCTCGAAAGCTTTCCTTCAATCATCTGGGGCCGGTCCAGCACACCTTTGCCGGAAACAGCATAAACACGCAGGGTTGGGCTGTTTTCCAGATTGGATAAGGCATCCAGCACAAAACGCTTTTCTGCCTTTTCCACGCCTTCAATTCTTGAAATGCCCCAAAGCTCCTTTTCAGTGGGATCCAATACATTGACCCATAAATCAGATATGTTGGCGGCTGCGTACATGTTCTCCGAATGCAGCTCCACTGTTTTCCATAGGCTGTCGATACCGGTGACTATGCATACCGCAAGTGTGGCCATTATAAGGATAGATAAAAACTGGACTTTTGACTTTTGCATATCCCTGAGGGATTTCATAAATAATGATTGCATTACCATATTATTTCCTCAGCAGCCTTTGGACTGCTATTGTATTTGATATCAGAAATTTTACCGTCCTTCATATGTAAGACCACATCTGCCATTTCAGAAATCAGTACATTATGAGTGACAATAATCACGGTTTTTCCCATATCACGGGCTGCATCCCGTATCAGCTTAAGGACTATCCGCCCTGTTGAAGAATCAAGGGCCCCAGTAGGCTCGTCGCATAATAATATCTGAGGGTTTTTTGCCAGAGCCCTTGCAATAGATACTCTCTGCTGCTCCCCTCCGGATATCTGGCTTGGGAAATTGTCCATACGGTCCTTAAGCCCCACCTTAATCAGCATTTCTTTTGCGTCCAGAGGGTCTTTGCATATTTCTTCGGCAAGCAGCACATTCTCCAGCACCGTTAAATTGGGCACCAGGTTATAGAATTGAAAAACAAAGCCGATTTTGTTCCTCCTGTAGGTTGTAAGCTCATATTCTGTCATACCCGAGATCTCCTGGTTGTCCGCAATAATCCGTCCTTTTGTCGGTGAATCCATGCCCCCCAACAGATTAAGCACTGTTGTTTTACCTGCACCGCTTTGCCCCAATACCACATTTACAGTACCCTTTTCTATGCCGAAGCTGACGTCGTCAACCGCTTTGATGATATTACCGCCTACATGGTATATTCTTTCAACATTCTCAAAAGTGATGAAGCTCATAGGTTACCTTCCTTTATACATGTATGCTGCAGCAAAACTCAGCTGTATCTTCAGCTCCAGCTTATTAATTAATTATATGGTAAATAAATTATATGGTAAGAGGAAATTTATTAAGAATTATTAAGGACGCTCTCTTTTTTAATTGTAAATCATTATTGCAATAGAAGAATAATGCGATGTATCTGAAGTTTGAAGTTGTACTACAGAGTATTGACCTTGTATAACAGAGAGCACTTATTGGCTTTGGTCAACAGAATCGAGAGAAGATACGAAGTAAAATCCGTGGGATTTACGTGAGGTAAATCCAGCACATACCAACACGATGTTGGGTTTATGTGCGTCAGGATTTTACAAGTATCAAGCTCTGATTCTGTCTAAAGCTAATATCGTGCGAGTCGGTATACAAGTCTAGTATTTTGGGAGTATGACTGCAAACTTATAACTGCGCCGCATTATCCAATATCATGTTGATTAGCAGTTGATATAGTATTAAAATTAATGTAATAAAGAATTCTTCAATGTATTTTCAAAGGGGGAAGACAGATGGGCAGAAAACACATAAGTCTGCTGCTTGCTGTTTTATTAGTATTCTTTGGTATTGCAGGACAGGTACTAAAGGCTGAGGGTCAAGGAGCAGGTTTGTCCCGGACAGCCCCTGAGGCCGTTGCATATGTAGGTGAAGGCAGGGGGTGCTATGGAGCTATTATAGTAGAAGTAACACTTGAAGGCAATAAGATAAAAGATATACGGATTCTTCAGCATAATGAATCTCCGGGAGTAGGAGCTGAAGCGGCAAAGTTAATAGCGGAAGAAATCATAAAGTACCAGAGTATCGCTGTTGACGCTGTATCAGGATGTACAAAATCCAGCAATGGTGTTATGGCTGCTGTCGAACAAGCTTTGGGAAAAGCCGGGGTAAATATCGATGATTATTGGAAAAAGCCGGATAAGATTACTGCACGGATAGGCAACATAGAAAAGACTGCGGACGTTGTTGTAATAGGCGCCGGCGGAGCCGGCCTTGCAGCTGCTGTATCGGCACATCAGAACGGTGCCAGGGTACTGGTTCTGGAGAAAATGCCCATGGTTGGAGGGAACACAATCAGATCCGGTGCCGCATATAATGCGGTTGATCCTAAACGTCAATCGGCACTGGGAATAGAGGACTCAATTGAAAAGCACTACATTCAGACCTATGAAGGCGGAGACAGGCTCGGAAAACCCGAATTGATAAGAACGCTTATTGAAAAGGCGTATCCGGCACTTGAATGGCTTGAAAGCATGGGTATGAAGTTTAAGGATGAAATATTTACAGTTCTGGGCTCATTGTGGCCAAGATCCCATAAACCCGAAAAGCCTCTGGGGACAGGATATATAGAAACATATATGAATTATATTGAACAGCAGGGCAGTGAAATTGAAGTAATGCTCAACACCAGGGCAACGGAGCTGATAGTTGAAAACGGAAGAGTTGCTTCCTCAGCTCGTAACTTGTAATTCATCACTC
>DAOLPD010000109.1:0-10327 GCA_035417425.1 Bacillota bacterium | reverse complement strand
GAAAGTATAAAAAATCCGTCTCCGTTTATTGCCAGGTCTGTCAAGTTGTCCGTCCTCTGTACCGCACCTCTTATATGGAAGGTGTCAATTGAGGAAAGGGATATTCCGAGACCAACCTGCTGAGGATTTGTGCCTCCTTTGCCTGCTTGCGGGGAGCCTGCTCCCCTTAATGTCTGGTTGAAAACCTCCTGGAAGGTTGCCCTCTGTGATTTATATCCTACTGTATTTACGTTTGCTATGTTGTTGCCGATCGTATCCATCTTGAGCTGGTGTGCCCTGAGTCCCGATACGCCGGAAAACATGGATCTCATCATAATAAATGACCTCCTTAATTATTAGTATGCCTTTCTTCTGTCGTTCCGAAAGGCTAAGCCTCCTTAAAAAGGTCCGGCTTATATTATTACTGCACCGTCGATATTTGTGAATACGTTGTTCTTCAGGTTTTCTTCAGCAGCAGCTGTAATTATCATCTTATTCTTTACATTTGCTATGAAAGCTGCATTGCCCATTATTATCAGTGTTTCCTTTACACCCTTCTCTGCTGCCTTGTTCACTGCTTCGTTCAGTTTGTTCAAATCATCCTTTGTAAGATGTATGTTCCTCATCTGCAGTCTTTCTGCCGCATGCTTCGAGAATTTCACTTCCGATTGTCTCGATAATTCCTGCTGCAATACAGCGTCGAAGCTTGTACCTTTATCTGCCGGCTTGTTAACTGCAGGCTTTGGGGTTTGAACCGGTTTACCTATGGGGATTATGGGTTTGTTATTATATATTACACTCATTTGTTTCACCTCTTCAAAGGCTTAGTTAACTTCTGTCACATCCTCAAGGTACATTTCTTTTCCGTTTACAGTCAAATATATTGATGTGCCGTCCCTTCGAACCTTCTCAACAATACCTTCGATATCTACTGTTTTGATTCTTTCTGTACCGTCAATTTTTTCAACCTCTTCATATATGCCTTTGACATTCTTTCCTATCAGATTGAAGGCTGTAGTACTCCTCATTGTTTGATTCATCAGGTATATTTGCTCTACAGAGTTCTCAAGCTCAGTAACTTCCCTGACATCATCAAACTTGACATCGTACTTCGTACCTAGTGCGTCAATTGTAAGGTATATTTCGCTGCCCTTTACCATTACCTTTTCTACCAGGCCTATCAATTCTTTTGTCTCTGTGGAATCTTCAGCTTTGTATCTGGCTTTAACCAGCTTGTTAACCATATTGTTGGCTGAATTCATCCTTATTGCCTTGTTGGAATTTTGTGATTGCTCCAATGCACTGAATTGTGCCATTTGTCCTATGAACTCGTTATCCTTATTTGGTTCAAGGGGGTTCTGGTATTTTAGCTGTGTTACAAGTATTTTCAGGAACGCATCCTTGTCAAGGTTGCTGTTGTATTCCTTCGGTTTGTCAGGATCATATACAGTGTACTGGCCGCTTATTCCGCTTATTGCCATTTTCTCACCTCCTATACTCTTTGATCAAATCTACCTGAATGGATACTGTAGGGGTTGATTGCTGATTCTGTCCCGATCTCATTCTGATATCCGCCATATGTGTCATGCCTCATATTTTTGCTTCCTGCCTTAAGCTTGTCCCTCCACGTCTCATGATTATTACTGAAGTTAAATTCCTTGCTTTCATGGCCGACTGAAACACTTAAGTTCTGTATGTTCAATCCTTTATCCTGAAGCATGTCCCTAAGCTCATTAAAGTTAGACTCAATGGTTTGCTTGACCTCGTAGCTTTCCGCTGTAAACTTTGCTGTAATCAGACCTCGTTCCACAGAAATACTTAATGTCAGTTTTCCAAGGTTTTCAGGTTCCAGCTGCATTCTCATTTCTGACTGTGCCCCGGTAAGTATTACTTCAGCCTTTTTTACTATTTGGTTGATGATTTCAATCTTGCCCACAGGTTGTGCTTTTGGTATTTCAGTCTGATTTTTAATTGTCTCGATTTTGTCGAATACAACATTTTGTTCCTGTCTTACAGCAGGCCCTTCCACATCCGGCTTATTATGGGGTATTTTAACCGTATCATGTGTTTCTTCTGCTGCTTCCTTGCTGCTGCTGCTTTTACCCTTTTCCTGGCCTTTTTCCGGATTATCTTCTGCAGTCACCTTCTCAATCTTGACATCTATGGCTGCTTTTATATTTTCTTCCTTTGCAGCTGTTTCCGATTCGTTATCTTTTGATTCCGGAACCGAAGGTTTGCTAAAGGATACGGGTTTTGCCTCCGGCTTTTGGCTCTCATCTCCAAGGTTATCCTTTGCATCCACTATTTTTGCCGCAGCGTCTTTCTCCGGATTTTTTTCTGCAGTAAATCCTTCTGTCGGAATGATGTCATTTTTCATTACGACAGGCTTTTCAAAAACCGTTATTATTTCATCCCGTAGCTTTTCAGGAACATTCTCAAACTCTGACATCATTGCACAGATAACTGCAGCTTCCTCTCCGGAAATTTCAGTCCGGATTTCCATAAGCTCCTGAAGCAATTCTTTAATTTCTTCAAGCATTGCCTGCTTTTCTCCGCCGCTGTCATCTCCATCCTTCATGCTATTCAGTTTTTCAAGCTTCTTCAGCAGTTCCTTTACAATTGCATCCTTATCGGTTACATCTTCAGCAATTACAACCTCGACATTTACATCCTTTTCAGCTGCCGGCTTCTCATCCTCCACATATACAGGTTCCGGATCCTTGCTGTTGTTAATCATAAGCTTGATTTCCGCTTTGCTGACAAGTTCCGTCTTTATATCTTCCGCTGCGGCTGTTTTGATATCATTTCTTCCTCTTGATTTTAATGTATCCCTTAAAATTGCACTGAAGCTGCTGAACTCATTCTCAGGCCTGCCTTGGAAAAATGCTGCATTGCTGCTGTTATCCGGTTTGCTGACATTAACAGTGGGCATTTGTCCAATGCTGAACGTCACTATCTCACCTCCTTTCAATCTGCAAGATCCTCAAGTATCTGTGCTGCCTGCAGAGGGTCCATAAGCCCCAGGATAGCGGCAGCCTTCTCCTTTTTCATATTTCTGAGAATCTGTACTGCAGTAGCTTTGTCATTCATATTCATTATTATCTGCATGGCTTTTTGGTTATCTACTTTTTCCAGATACTGTACCTGTTCTTGAATGCTCCGAAGCTTTTCACTTAACTGCTCTTGTAATTTGCTTATTTCCATTTCCTTATCGGTTAATGCTTTTTCCCTTACTTCGATTTCCTTTTCGCGGCTCAAAAGCTCTTTCTCCAGTTCATTCAACTCTTTCTGCTTTATGGCATTGTTTGCCTTTTCTCTTTCTATTGCCTCTCTTTCAATCTGCTCAGGATTCTTTTTTTCTATTACGGGCTGCATCAGCTTACCCACAACCGGAAGATTACTTATCCACATGGAAGTTTCTGCCCTGAGCCCTGCAAAATCAAACATGAATATGGCTCCAAATGCCACTATGGCAGTCAAAAATATTAATATAATAATAAGAAGCAGTGTATTGGCCTTCCTATCTTTTACTTTGCTGCGTTTTGAATCAGCCTTTTTACTTTTTTCTGCGGCAGGTTTTTTTTCATTGTTGTTTGATGGTTGATTCATTAGCCTTTCCCCCTAAGATTTGTTGCTTCCTTTAAAAGAAACCAGGTCGTCTACAAGCTTTTCTTCCTTTTTTTGTTCTTCATACAAATACTTGCTGTAATCCATTTCTTTAAGCTTTTCCATCATCTTTCTTTCTTTGGTAGCGGCCAAAAATTCTTCTCTGCAGATAGAAAGATAATCCTCAGCCATTCTAATCCTGACTCTTTGTTCTTTTATTCCCCTTTTATAATAATCGATATAATTCGCCAATATCTTTAGCTCATTTACTGCCAATCCTTGAGAAGTTTTTTCCTGAAACAAATCTTGCATTTCACTGAATTTCCTTTTCAGCTCCGCCATCCTGCGTTTTTCCTTTTCAAGCCTCTTAATAGCAGCGCCCAGCTTGTTTTTTTTCTCATCTTCGATTTTTATTTTGTAATCCAAGAGCTTCTGCAGCTTGAACTTATATACAGCCATATGCTTCTCCTACGACACTATAATTCTCATTTCGTTTAATATCTCATCCATTTCTGCCTTTTCATCAACGCTTTGTTTAAGGAATCTCTCAATTGCTTCTATTTTTTCTATTGACCTGTCTATACTGCTGCTGCTTCCTTTTATATATGCGCCGATGTTTATCAGGTCTTCCGCGTCTTTATACACAGACATGATGTTCTTGAATTCATTTGAATTGTTCTTGTGCTCATCATCAACTATATTGGGCATTACCCTGCTGACACTTGCCAGTACTTCAATTGCAGGATAGTGGTTCTTATTTGCAAGGCTTCTTGAGAGAACTATATGTCCGTCCAATATGCTTCTTACCGTATCCGTAATCGGCTCGTTCATGTCATCGCCGTCTACCAGAACGGTATACAGCCCTGTAATACTTCCTTTGTCTGATGTCCCTGATCTTTCCAACAGCCTCGGCATTACTGAAAACACCGAAGGAGTATAGCCTCTTGTAACCGGCGGTTCACCTACCGCAAGCCCTACTTCTCTTTGAGCCATGGCAAAACGTGTTAATGAATCCATCATTAACATCACATCTTTGCCTTGATCCCTGAAATACTCGGCAACAGAAGTAGCCAGCTGTGCGGCTTTCAGCCTTATAAGCGCAGGCTGGTCTGATGTAGCAACAACCACTACCGAACGTGAAAGCCCCTCTTCCTGAAGATCATTTTCTATGAATTCCCTGACTTCCCTGCCTCGTTCTCCTATAAGGCCTATAACATTTATATCAGCCTTTGTATTTCTGGCTATCATTCCCATCAATGTACTCTTGCCGACTCCGCTGCCTGCAAAAATCCCTATTCTCTGCCCTTTTCCTATGGTAAGAAGTCCGTCTATTGCCCTTATTCCTACAGGCAATATTTCTTTTATCCTTTTTCTTGTCAGGGGATTAGGAGGGGTGTTTTCTACAGGATACATAGTACAGTTGCTGATAGCGCCCTTTCCGTCGATTACTCTTCCCAAACCGTCAATAACCCTGCCAAGCATATCATTTGATACTCCCACCAAGAGGCTTTCTCCCGTAGCTTCAATTTTGCTTCCCGGGCCTACGCCGCTCATACTGCCAAGAGGCATCAGGCACACTATGCTTTCCTTAAAACCGACGACCTCCGCTTTTATTGGAGCATCTCCCTTCAAAGGGTATATGTTGCATATCTCTCCGAGATTTACCGCAGGCCCGTGAGATTCAATGGTCAAACCGATAACCTGGGATACACGTCCTGTGTACTTTATAAGATTGCTGCTAAGCAAAGCCTTATTATACTTTTCCAGGTCAATGCCCATCATAGCTGATCACTCATTTCTCAACATAAGTATTTTGTTCTATTCTTCCTGTGATGGAAAGTTATTTTCACGATATATATATGTAAATATTTTTTCTATTTCTTCCAGCTGAACATCTATGCTTGAATTGATCTCACCGGAAGGTGTTTCAATAATGCAGCTTCCGTTCTGAAGTGATAAATCGGAAACTATATCAATATCGGATATGCCTTCTACCATCTTGCATATCCGATATTTGTTTTCTTTAATAAAGTCAAAATCCAAAGGTGATATTTTCAAGACAAGCTTGTTTTTAAATGCGCATTTCTGCAGTGCCTGGTTAACCAGGGACAGAAGTGCCTCCCTATTCTGTGATAATTCCTGTCCTATTACTTTCTTTGATATACTCAAGACCAGGTCCACTATCTGTTCTTCTGCCTCTCTGTAAAGGCTCTCCCTTCTCATGTCAAGGAATGTTTTTATTTCTGAAGCTTCATCAATTATTGACTGTGCTCCGTTTTTCCCTTCAAGGTAACCGGATTCATAACCTTCTTTGTACCCATTTTCTCTTGAAGAAGATAACAGGTTATCGGCTTCCGCTTCAGCCGCTTCCATTATTCTGCGGGCTTCTGCATTTGCTTCTTCTATTATCTTCAGATACATCTGTTTGGCATCTTCAACTATTGAGTTGGCATATTCTTCTTCATCTGCCGGATTTTTATCCTCGTTGTTTATTGTTTTCTGCTCTTCTTCTTTGATTGTTTCATTCCTGAAGACATGTACTATATGTTTAGGAATTCCTATAGATACATTTCTTGATTTGTATACCTTAGACAATTATTTCATCTCCTCCGCCCCTGGAAATAACAATCTCACCTGCATCCTCAAGCTTCCTGATTATATTCACTATCTTCTGCTGTGCTTCTTCAACATCTCTGAGTCTTACAGGGCCCATGTATTCCATATCTTCCCTTATCATCTCCGCAAGACGTTTTGACATGTTACTGAAAATTGCTTTCTTAACTTCATCTCCTGCGTTCTTAAGAGCCAATGCCCAGTCTCCGTTTTCGACCTCCCTGGTAACTCTTTGTATGGATCTGTTGTCAAGAGTTACAATATCGTCGAATACAAACATTCTCTTCCTGATTTGTTCAGCAAGATCAATGTCCTGTACTTCCAGAGTCTCCATTATGAACTTCTCAGTACCGCGGTCAACGGAATTCAGTATATCTACAACTGCGGCCAAACCTCCTGCAATTGTATAATCCTGTGTGACCATAGACGAAAGCTTCCTCTCAAGAACTCTTTCAATCTCTTTTATAACTTCAGGGGATGTCCTGTCCATAATTGCCACTCTTCGGGCAACATCAGCCTGCTTGTCCTGCGGTAAGGAAGATATAATAGTTGCCGCCTGCTGAGGCTTCAGGTATGCCAATATAAGTGCAATTGTCTGAGGATGTTCTCCTTGTATGAAGTTAAGAATCTGAGCCGGATCAGCTTTTCTTACAAAGTCAAAGGGCCTTACCTGAAGTGAGGCAGTAAGCCTGTTTATTACATCCAATGCCTTTTGCCCTCCAAGTGCTCTTTCCAGTATATCCTTGGCATATGAAATACCACCCTCGGAAATATACTCCTGGGCAATGCAAATCTGATAGAACTCATTCAATACTTCTTCCTTCTCCTCGGGAGTTACTGTTCTCATATTGGCAATTTCCAAGGTAAGCTGCTCAATATCCTCTTCCTTTAGATGCTTGAATATAGCTGCAGACTTTTCAGGTCCAAGAGTTATTAAAAGAACTGCCGCTTTCTGCCTGCCGTTAAGATTTCCTTTGAATGCTCTTGACATTAACTAACCTCCTACTCCTCATTAAGCCAAGTTTTTAACAGTTGCGCAACAGTCTCAGGCTTAAGTCCCACAAACTTTTCTATCTTCTTCTTTACTTCATTTTTATCCTCAATATCAATTTCAGCAATGGGTTCGCCTGATAGTGCGGCTTCATTCATTGCCCTTCCGGTACTGTCCATGGTATATTCTGAAGTGCTGTAAGCTCCGGACCGTTTTCTGAGCATAATAAATATTACTCCACCAAAGACAAGCAAAGCGGCAACACCAGTTCCGATCATAATGACACGTTCCCAGAAAACTGCATCCTTCTCTGCTTTCTGATCAGCTTCTATTCTTTTGGCCAATTCCCTGTCAAAGGGTGCAAATACAACTTCTATGCCTCCGTTTTCTTCTGTTGATGCTGCATAATTAAATCCCTGTAAAGCATATTTTACTAATCCGCCGACCCTGTCCTGCAGCTCTTGCGGGATTTCCTTCGGATTCCCCTCGGAATCCAATGTATTGATAAGCACAGATACGGATAAGGACTCGATGCTTCCCATTTCCTTTATAATCTGTTCTTTTATTTCATTTATTTCATAATTTACAACTGTACTTGCCTCGCTATATTGAGCCTTGGATGAATCCACTTCGGCATATTGGATAATGTCTGTATTTGAATCAGTGCCCGGGACACCTCCCTGACCTGCGTCAATCCATTCCTTTCTTATATCCTGCATATTTCTGACGATGCCTTCGTTTTGTTCCGTATTGGGAGCTTCGTAGGTTGTTATGCTCTGGGTAACACTGTCAAAATTCAGCTTTACTGCTGCTTGTACCTTTACATTATTAACCCCGAAGGGAGCTTCCAGGAATTTAGTAATGCTTTTCTCAATTTTATCCTGCACTGCTTCCTGCATTTCCATCTGCGATGAAATAATCGCATTAGGTGTTCCTATATCAGGCACAAGGGATCTTCCGTTTTCATCGATTATTGAGACATTTTCAGGTTTTAGGCCTTTGACGCTTCTTGCAATATACTGAACTATACCGTTTACCTGATTTCTGTCAAGAGCCGGGTACCCGCGCTTCATTTTGATTATCAGGGACGCTGTTGCTTCACTGCTGTCCTGGTCAATGATAAAAGTCTTATCCTCCGGTATATATAGGTTCACATCCGCATATTCTACACCTTCTATAGAGCTCAGGCCTTTCTTAAGCTTGTTTTGCTTGGCTATGAGATATCTTTGGTTCTTGTCCTCGCTTGTCTCATAAAAAGTAGCCTGAGGCTCTTCAGGATACAATGTATCATCTCCAAAGATTCCCTCAACTGCCAATTGAGCTCTCAGCTCATCTATCTGTTTAGCCGGAACATAAATTGTAGTACCTTCAAGTTTTGTATTCACATTCATTTCTTTCAGTCTTGCAATAATTGTTCCTGCATCAGCCTGGTTAAGATCTGAATAAAGTATCCCCATCTGAGGCCGGCTCGTATATACTATAAAACTGACAATTAAAATTATAGATAATAATCCGGCTGCTATTATCCTCACTTTTTGTCCTTTATTCAATCCGTTCCAGAATCCGACGGCATTGTTCTTCAAATTATTAAAAAATTCACCCATTCCATCACCTCATGAAACCGCAAAAATTTCTAGACATTCATCCTCATTATTTCCTGGTACGCTTCCAAAATCTTATTCCTTATTTGAACGGTGAACTGCAGGGCAATATCCGCTTTTTCCGAAGCTATCATAACCTGATGTAAATTATCATTCAAGCCCATTGCAAAAGCCTGGTTCAATTGTTCCGATTCTATCTGCAGATTATTTACATCCTTTATTGCATTATTCAGGAAATCCGTGAAGGATAAATTCCCGCTCTTTGATGTGCTGTTATTATTTATGTTTGTGTTTATTACAAGCTGTTCAGCAGGAAAATTGATTTTCATAGTAGTATCATCCCTTCCTTAAAAATGTTTAGAAGCGAATAAGACAAGGCATACAAGGCGAGATGCTTATAAACATTTTTAGCCTCTGCCGATTTCCAAGGCCTTCATAGCCATACTCTTTGTAGAATTAATTGCAGTTATATTGGCTTCATATGCCCTGCTTGAAGATATCATATTTACCATTTCCGTCATAATATCCACGTTTGGCATCTTTACATAGCCTTTTTCATCCGCATCCGGATGACCGGGATCATAAACCGACTTGAAGGGAGTCTTATCTTCCTTAATCCCGGTAACCTTTACACCGGCACCTATAAGTTTCCTGCTTGCATCACTCAGGTATTCACTGAAGGGCATCCGGCTTTCAGCTTCCTGGAAAACCACAACCTGCCTTCTGTATGGAGTTCCGTCTGCAGTCCTTGTAGTATTCACATTAGCAATATTTCTTGATATTACATCCATTCTCAGCTTTTCTGCAGTTAGTCCGGAAGCGCTAATATTGATTGAATTCAAAAATGCCATCGTAATTACCTCCCGTTAATCGCAAGTTTTATTTTAGCAAATTCCTTTGACATCTGAGCTATTAAAGCATTATACTTAATTGTATTTTTTGCAAGCTCTGCCATTTCCACATCAATATCAACGTTATTTTGATCTCTTCGCATAGACGTGGAGTTCTCCTGTACAATTTCGGGACTGACCGATACAATTCTGTCTTTGCCTATGGGCAGAAACCTTGCATCTTTCTTAATGCCTGAAATCTGAAATTTCTCATGTGCATCTTTCAAATACTCCTCAAACCTCACATATGATTTTTTGAATCCCGGAGTATTAACATTCGCAATATTGTTTGAAATTGTTTCATTCCTCATCCAGGCTGCATCAAGAGCCTTTTCAAGCATTAAGGTCTTATTGCTTATCTTATCAATCATATCAGGAACCTCCATAAAAATTCGTCCTGGTATATAAAATGCCAAAAATACCTATACCAGTTAATATTTCGACATAAATTCCACATTTCCTCTGTTATTTATAGAATAAAATATTTTATTTACATAATTTTATTTACATATATATTATCGAATAAAAAGCAAATTCCTTTTATCCCCCGCAAAAAAAATTCGCAGAAGAATAATGCGACACAATAATAATTTTGCATAACCAAGCAAGAGCTTGTATAGTATAGCAGGGCACACTTTTATGTATTT
>DAOLPD010000108.1:0-10380 GCA_035417425.1 Bacillota bacterium | reverse complement strand
CTGTCTGTACCATTGACTTATACTGGGGTTCACTCTGATAGAAGCCGTTTTCATAGATGAATTTCTGTGCCAGAGGATCCACCAGCATTGATATATCTCTGTTTTCATCAACATTGCTTCTTATCTGGGTAGAACTGATATCCTCATATTGAGGAGGAAGAGACAGTCGGATTACCTTTCCGTCGATTTTGCCGATTGTTTCCGAAAGCTTGCCTGCATCTTTTCCATATTGATTATAGGAGCTCTTCCTTTCAAATATTATATGTGAAAAGGTTAATACGGAGTTCTTGCTTCTTTCTTTTTTATATGCTGAGGCATTAATCATTACATCACTTCCCGCAACTATATAAACCTCAGATGCCGGGAAATTGTTCCTCAGTACCTCAAGATCAAAAGGATTTGCAATATTTGTCGGATAATCCTCAGGATAGATGTATATGTCGAATTCCTCGGCAACGGACATATTAATAATACTTTTCCTGATAAGGTTCGGCAGGGTTTTCTTTGACCAGGAAAACTCATCCACGGCCAGGTAAACTTCAAAGCCCATATCCCGTATTGCTCTCGCAATCTCCTTATGCCCCAGAGAGAAGGGATCAAAAGCTCCCGGGAAAAATGCAACCTTCTCGGGGACAGCCACTTCGATATTCTTGTGAAAGAAAGTATAATCGGAAATAAACCTGTAAATATTGATTAAGCCTGCCGAATTTGTAAGAAACAGCAGCCCTTCCCGGATATCGTCCTCAAGCAGTGTGAGCAGCTTCTTGGCAATACGGATAAAAATCTCATTTTTTTCTTCCAGCGTCAGAGTACCTGAGCCGAAGATCTCCTTGCCTAAAACGCTGAAGGAAGACTGTTTTACATCTGCGTCGTAATGGGCAAGCCCGTTGATGATGATACTAAGCATCCTTAGGAGCCTGTTTTCATAGACTTCCCTTTTCTCTTTAAATGTTTTTTTATACGATGGGTAATTTGCTATTGTAATGCCTATGGTTTTTAATATCAGGGAGTCCAAGTGGGGGGTGGAGTTTTTTATCTTCTCCTTGAAATCGTCAAGAACCTCATCAAGTTCCACGGGCTCAAGGGATAGTATGATTTTTCCCAGGTAGTTCGGAATGTATTCTGCAAACTGGTATCCTTCAATTTCAAGGGCACGGAGCATTTCCACGGCAATGTCATTCCTCTGCTCCGGGGACAAGTGGGATACTATATGTGTCAGAGCCTCTCCGGCACGATTGCGGACACTTTCAGAGGCACTGACCTTCATAAGATTGCAAAAATGCATGGCTGAATAAAACCCGCTGGATTTTGGATTCCTTAATGAGTTGTCCAGAAGCAGGTCCAGTTGAATTCTTTTTATTACCCATTCTGTTGCGGTCTTAAGGTTGCTTAATGAGATTTCTGAAAGCTTGTGAAGATCCTTATGGCAGTACTCATGGAATCTATTCAGTACTGCCGGTTCCATTCCCAACAAGCATGCGATTTTATATTTCAGATAGTTTTCGGAAACAACACCGGATCTTCTGTGGGTGCGTGATATCATTTCCTTGATAGAGAGCGCCAGGCTGCCGATTGCGGTATCCTCTCCGGATATGCAGGTGTTTTTCCGGGAACGGGCAAGGATATCATATGCCACATTCATTGCGGAAAGCCTTATGGCATTGCTTTTATCGTTAAGCCGCCTCTTGACATAGCTGCAGATTATCCTGTCTGTTTCATAGTCACCGGAGACAGGTATATATCTTATGGCTTCAAGCAGATACAGCTTTGTCTCATTGGTTCTGCGGGCGCCTTCCTTATAGTACTTGGCAGCAACAGTTCTGAAGCCTTCTGTCTGGCTTTTGCCGCAGTGTGAAAACAATGAAGAAATTATGATACTGATGCTGTATCCCAGATAGCTTTTGTGGAGAGGTACTATTTTATGGTCAGGGCTGACCAGAAGCTGCATGTATCTGTCCAGCAGTTCGAAGCTTGTCATTGCGGGGGTGTCAAGTATGGCGTTTTCTGGCACATCCTTGCGGTATTTTTCGTCAAATCTTGCGATCAATAGTCCTATCAGCTCTGCGCACTGCCTTCTGATATCATCCTCGGGATGTACCAGTTGTTCATAAAGGAATCTGATAGTAATGAGTTTTTGTTTCTGTGTGAGATAAGTGGAGTATTCCTCAAAAATCCTGATATACTCCCGCAGCTTTTTCCAGTTGGCTTCACTTCTGGCTGATTCCAGTATGAGGTTAAGGGAAGCTTCATCCCTCAGCTGATACATAAGATTTATGTTATGGTTGATTGCCAGGTACTTGATATTATTGATTACCTGGTTCCCGCTCATCAGGGAATAATGACGGTTTTTTATTCCCGATTCCCTTCTTATGCCCTTAACAATGTTATTTATATCAACTTCTATACCAAGGCTTATCAAATAATCCTCAAAGTCCGCAAGCTTGGAATATACCCGTCTGTACTTCTTTTCCTTTACAGCATCCAGATTATCCAGTTTATCCAGAATAATCTTAAAGGAATCCTTCAGGGGATAGATATGCATTTCTCTTGTATTCCCTGCTGCATCATGTTTAACTCTGAAGTCTGAGTATATGAGTACCAGGGACTCAAGGGGAAGGTTTTCAAGCTCAAGGTCCCAGGTGGAATGATTGGTGGCTATGTGGCCTATATAGGTAATGTCATGGTTTCTGAACCATAAATCGGTATAGTAATAATGAAGATACGGCACCCTCTTGGATTCAGAAGATTTGCATCCGTATTTTCCAATATCATGGCCTGCTGCGGCTCCCGAAACCCTGCCCAGGTCAATTGGGATTCCGGCTTTTTTCAGTTCCCTTCCTATATATAAAGCCAGGTAATGCACCCCGCAGATATGGTCAAGGGTATTAAAGCCCAGGACCTCCTGATTCAGCTTCATCATTTCATATACATACAGTTCATCGAAGGCCTTCAGGAATTTTTTATATTCAATAGGGTTTTCCAATTCGTTTTCTTCTTCAGAAGATAGGAACCGTATTGGATATCTGCTCTGCCATGTATCGTCAGTGTCATTTTTTTGGAATTCTGAAATTTCCCTGAGAGTCTGAAGATATATGCTGCATGAGCAGTCCAATCCATTTTTAAGCTCCGCTTCAACAGCATGGGGGAAGGATTTGTTCAGGGTATACTGATATACATATTCAAGCCAGTTTGAGGGGATATTATCCTGTGCAACTTGGTTCATAAGGCTTTGGCACAGCAGCAGAACTGAATTGCAGCTGTAATCCCTGTTCCTGACAATCTTGTGAAGATTGTCAATAAAGCTGGTGTCTTCTGTATATCTTCTTACGGCATCTTTCGAATCGTCAGGCAAATCCAGCAGGAGAAGCCTATTGCATATATCATTGTAGAGCCTGTTTATATATTCTTTGTTCATAAAATCCTCCTTAAGCACTGGAAATTGCGGAGAAGCACAATGTAATTTACATTATATTATATTCCAATTAAATAATTTTTTCAAACTTCATTAGATTGTGGTATAATTATGCGACATAGCTATAAGTTCGCAGTCATACTTCAAGAGCACTAGCCTTGTATACCGGCTCGCACGACATTAGCTTTGGACAGAATCAGAGCTTGATACTTGTAAAATCCTGACGCACATAAACCCTACGTCCTGTAGGTATGTGCTGGATTTACCTCACGTAAATCCCACGGATTTTACTGCGTATCTTCTCTCGATTCTGTTGCCCAAAGCCAATAAGTGCTCGCTGTTATACAAGGTCAGTGCTCTGTAGGATAACTGCAAACTTCAGATGTTCGCATTCTATTTATATTGTATAATATTATAAGAAACCCATTATATTATAGCTTGAGAGCATGTGCAGTAAATCAGCGGACGGATTAAGGAGGGTCAATAATGGGCACAAGGCAGAGAATTGACAAGATACTATCAAATAGAGGATATGGTACACGAAAGGAAGTAAAAGAACTGATTTCGGGCGGACTTGTTGAAATAGACGGGATTGTTGTGAAGGACCCGGGGCAGCAGGTGATGGCTGATTCTCAGGAAATTAAGGTAGGAGGCCGCAGGCTTTTATACAAGGATTCCATATATATAATGATGAACAAGCCCCAAGGAGTCATATCCGCCACTGAAGACAGCAGGGAGAGGACGGTTATTGACTTGCTGTCCGATGAATTCAAGGCCTTTAAGCCTTTTCCCGTGGGAAGGCTTGACAAAGATACCGAAGGCCTTCTTTTGCTTACCAATGACGGACAGCTGGCACATAGGCTGCTGTCTCCGAAGAAGCATGTTCCGAAGACATACATTGCAAAGGTTGCAGGGAGGGTAAGCGAGGAGGATGCGGAAGCTTTCAGCAATGGGGTAACCCTGGAGGATGGGTACAGAACCATGGCATCAAGGCTTGAAATACTTGTGAGGGGAAGTATCTCACTTGTTGAGGTCACTATATATGAGGGCAAGTTCCATCAAGTCAAAAGGATGTTTCAGGCAGTCGGCAAGGAAGTGATATTTTTAAAGCGCATTTCCATGGGGGAGCTTAAGCTGGATGAGACTCTTGAACCAGGAGAATACAGGGAGCTGAATGAAGAGGAACTGAGAATACTGTCCTAATCGATTTAAACTTGAGGTTGCATGTTTGTTTGATTATTGATAATATAATTAATTAGATATATATCAAATAACTACATAATAAGCTTTATTTAAAGGAGTGCTGCAAATGGCAATGGAAATATACGGAGAGTCTGACGAGCCTTTAGTAAGGATAGTAAATTCTCCGGTTGTCGAACTTATATGTGCGGTTCACCTGCTTACGGACGCTGCTCATCATCAGTATGAATTAAGGTGGGCGGAGGAGGTTCTGTCCGGATTCAAGCCGGAAGAGATGAAGGCTTTGAACACCATTAAGCTGTTTTCGGCAGGATGGATGAATATGCTGAATCTGATACTGGAAAGCGGCATACTTTCATCAATACCGGAATTCATAGGGTATATTGAACGGCTCGATTTGCTGGACTTTTTTTATTTATTTTTAAATGAGGAAGTTGAGAAGACCAAGATACAGAAGGCATTTGCAGATAAGAAGGAGCGGTACAGGATACAGGAAAAAATAAAATGGGCAGTAGAAGAAAACGAGCTTATGGAATTCTTTGAATCTCCTGAGAAGATAAAAAGAGATACTATAAATACATATAAGAGAGTTTATGCTCATGATTTTATGGCAAAGCTGGAACGGTGCAAGGAAAAAATGGAAGCCGGGATACAGTATGTAGAAAGCTTCATAGGGAAAGACAGCGTGGAATCCGTGCTTGAAAAAATCTCCGGGAGATCGAGAAAATTATTCACCGGGTTTAGAGAATACCATATAATTCCTTCATACTTCATTTCCCCCCAGAAATGCCTGAGAATATATTCCGGTGACAGGATATATGTGGTATTTGACTGCAGAGTTACCAGGGACAAGCGTGAGGCTTTATTGGAAGAGCTGTCTTCCGTATTGAAGATTATTGATGATAAGTCGAGGATGGAGATATTACGGATACTTATGAACAATAAAAGCTACGGGAAGGCTCTTTCCGATCTGGTAGGCCTGTCGACTCCGACTGTATCCCATCATTTGGACATTTTAAAGCAGGCCGGCTTAATAAAGGAAGAAAAAATAAGAAATATCAAATATTTCTATGCGGACAAGGATAAACTTAAAAAAGTGGTGGATGATATAAACAAGTATTTCTTTGGAGCGGAGTAAAATATTCGGCTGTGTGAATTTGCACGGCCGTTTTTTTATAATTTTTTTTCCGTGAAAAAGGAGATTTCAAGTTTTTGTTGTATATCTTATTAATGTGTTATGCAATTTTCCCAAGGTTTTAAGAGGGAGTTGTGTTTATGAATATAAGAGAAATAACCGAAAACATGGAGAAAAACAACCTCTCCAAGTATGCCGCTTTAAGTGTAAATTCCAAAGGGAGGCAGAATTGGGAGGAAAAATGTGATATAAGAACCGATTATCAGAGGGATAGGGACAGGATATTGCATTCGAAGGCATTCAGGAGGCTTAAGCACAAGACACAGGTATTCATATCTCCCGAAGGGGATCATTACAGGACAAGGCTGACCCATACCCTGGAGGTATCCCAGATAGCACGGACCATAGCAAGAGGCCTCAGACTGAATGAAGACCTTACCGAGGCAATAGCGCTCGGCCATGACCTGGGGCATACACCCTTTGGACATGCCGGGGAGAAGATACTGAATGAAATACATCCCGGAGGATTCAAGCATAATGAACAAAGCCTCAGGGTTGTGGATATACTTGAGGGAGGAAAAGGCCTTAACCTGACTTATGAGGTCAGAGACGGTATTTTGAGGCATACAGGAGATATCAGGCCTGAAACACTGGAGGGAAAGATCGTCAGCTTTTCCGACCGGATTGCATATATAAACCATGACATTGATGATGCCCTCAGAGGGGGTATATTGGAGATGTCCTCCCTTCCCGGGGAGTGTATTGCAATACTTGGAGATACCCACAAGAAAAGGATTAATACAATGATAACCGACATAATAACCGAAAGTATGAATAAAAATGAGATTATGATGAGCAGTACGGTAGGACAGGCTACGGATGAGCTTAGGGAATTCATGTTTGAGAATGTATATATCGGTTCTGACGCCAAGGTGGAAGAGAAGAAAACCAGGAATATAATAAACAGCTTATATGAATACTATGTGCAAAACCCCGAGGAAATGCCAATTGAAAATTTCAGAGAAAACAGGGATGAAGATAATATAGATATAGAAAGACTTGCATGTGATTATATCGCAGGAATGTCCGACCGTTTTGCCATAAATAAATTTACCGAACTTTTTATTCCATCTCCCTGGCGGGTATAGCAGGGAAATAATATCCATAAATTTTATTTTGTTTTGAAGGATATTAGGATTATTTGTCGAATAAAAGTTATCTTGTTACATTTATTATTATTAGAGGTATATGTATGAGAATACTGGTAGACGGGGACGCCTGCCCTGTTACGCATTTGATTGAGAAAACAGCAGCACGATATGGGGTCGGTGTTGTTTTTTTTCACAGCACATGTCATTACAGCAGCAATTCAAATGCTGCCACGGAAAAAATAATGGTTGATAATGAATCACAGGCAGTAGATATGGCAATAATTAATAAAGCGGAAAAGGGAGATATTGTAGTGACAGGAGACTTTGGACTTGCATCCCTGGTGCTTGGGAAGGAAGCGAAAGCTATATCTTTCAGCGGGATGATATTTGATGAATCCAATATTGACCGGCTGCTTCTCGAGAGACATATATCCGGAGTAATCAGGAGAAGCGGCGGAAGGACCAAAGGCCCCGCAAGGCGTACGGACAGTGACAACAGGAACTTTGAAAAATCACTCAGCTTTCTAATTTCACAAATTATGAAGGATATTTAAGATAAATGGAGAACTAATATATAAATAATTCATAATATCATATTTTACCGTTTGATTAAAGTAAAAGGTGGAAAAAAAGATGCTTTTCTCAGAAGATAAGATTTCTGAGATAATTGAGAAAAACGATATAGTGGATGTTATTTCAGAATATATGACGTTAAAGAGGAGCGGCAGCAATTATATGGCCTTGTGTCCTTTCCATTCGGAGAAGACACCGTCCTTCAGCGTGTCTCCGTCGAAGCAGATATTTAATTGTTTTGGCTGCGGTGTCGGAGGCAATGTAATAACATTTATCCAGAAAATCGAAAGAATTGAATTTGTGGAAGCAGTGAAGATGCTTGCTGAGAAAGCCGGGGTTCAGCTGAAGGAGGACAAGGATCCCAGGCAGTTGGAAAGAGCTAAGCAAAAAAGGGCATTATACAAGGTAAATACTGAAGCTGCAAGGTTTTTCTACAGCAATCTGAGTGCCGGTACCAAGGCTTTGGATTACCTCCGAAGAAGAGGCCTGAATGACGCAATCATCAAAAGATTCGGCCTGGGATATGCACCGGATGAGTGGCATGGGCTGATGAACTATATGAAAAGGAAGGGTATTGATACTGAGCTTCTTTATAAGGCAGGGCTTGTTGTCAGGAATAAGGATGGTAAGAACTTTTACGACAAGTTCAGAAACAGGATAATGTTTCCCATAATAGATCTCAAGGGAAATGTTATTGCTTTTGGAGGAAGGGTGACCGATGATTCAAAGCCCAAGTATCTCAATTCGCCTGATACACTTGTTTTTAACAAGGGTTACAATATTTACGGCCTGAATATTGTTAAAAAGGTGCAAAACCTTGAAAATATAGTCGTAGTCGAAGGCTACATGGATGCAATTGCTTTGCATCAATTTGGCGTGGAGAATGCCGTCGCTTCTTTAGGTACAGCATTTACTGAGAATCAAGCAAGGCTTTTGAAGCGTTTTTCCAATGAAATCATAATAGCATATGATTCGGACCTGGCAGGACAGGCTGCGACATTGAAGGGATTATCAATCCTTGAGAAGGAAGGCTGTGTGGTAAAGGTACTGAGCCTGCCTTCGGGAAAGGATCCTGACGAGTACATAAGGAAAGAAGGCATTGATGCTTTTAGGGATAGAATAAAGAAGAGTGTTTCCCTTATCGAATATCAGGTTGAAAATTTAAAGAAGGGTTTGGACATAAATAACATACAGGACAGAATAAAATTTACAAAAGGGTTTTCCGAGATTTTGAAGGACGTTGTAAGCAATGTTGAAGTAGATGCTTATATCAGAAAGTATTCCAGCATTATGAAGGTCAATGAGGAGGCCTTGTATGCAGAGCTGAACAGGCTCAGGAACAAGAATAAAAATGGAAATAATAAACATAATATACTAAATGGTATAAAAACCGAGCCGGAATTAAAAAAGGGAGAAATAACAGCAGAGATTTATCTCCTTAATATATGTATTTATTATTTCAAGAAGGTAAAAAATATTTTTGAGATTTTGAAACCGGCCGATTTTTCTAATGATATACACGTAAGGATTGCAGAAATCATCCAAAGAGCATTTAAGGAGGATAAGGCAATTACTGCGGGTGAAATCATCGGCTATTTCGATAATGATGATGAAAAGTCAAGAGTCGCAGGAATCTTCAGCCAAAAACTGCCGGATTCAGATGTGGACGGGCTGATAAAGTCAAGTCTGGAAAAGATCAGGCAATCAAAATTGGATAGAACGATTCAGGAAATGACAGAAAAAATGAATGAAATGTATCATGCAGGAAAAAAGGAAGAGGCTAATAAGATCTTTGTTGAAATTAAAGAGCTGCAGAAGAAGAAGAGGTAATATCCGGAAGGGAGGGGATAACGATGAAATCAGAAGAACTTAGAATGACATATGTTAAAGAATTGGTTGATAAAGGAAAGAAAAACGGATCGCTGACATATAAGGAAATAATGGATACTTTTGAAGAAGTGGAGATGGATCCTGAACAGATAGATAAGCTGTATGAATATCTTGAGACTAAAGGTATAGATGTTGTAGGAGCAATTGATAATGATCTGGATATTCCGCCTCTTGATGAGGATGTGGAAGAAGTCGATCTTGATATAAGCATCCCGGAAGGTATTAGTATAGATGACCCTGTCAGAATGTATCTGAAGGAAATAGGGAAAGTGCCCCTGCTGAGTCCTGAGGAAGAAATCGATTTGGCAAATAGAATTAAGAAAAATGATTCTGAAGCCAAAAAGAAACTTACGGAAGCAAACCTCAGACTGGTAGTCAGCATTGCAAAGCGGTATGTAGGAAGAGGCATGCTGTTCCTGGACCTGATTCAGGAAGGTAATCTGGGGCTTATTAAGGCTGTTGAAAAGTTTGACTATACAAAGGGATTTAAATTCAGCACTTATGCTACCTGGTGGATTAGACAGGCAATTACCAGAGCTATTGCCGACCAGGCAAGGACAATCAGAATACCTGTGCATATGGTTGAAACAATTAATAAGCTTATAAGGGTTTCAAGGCAGCTTTTGCAGCAGCTTGGCAGAGATCCTATACCCGAGGAGATTGCCGCTGAAATGGGAATGTCGGAGGATAAGGTAAGGGAGATTATGAAAATTGCCCAAGAGCCTGTTTCTCTTGAGACTCCTATTGGTGAAGAGGAAGACAGCCATTTGGGGGACTTCATACCTGATGAAGATGCTCCCGCACCGGCCGAATCGGCAGCATTCACACTGCTTAAGGAGCAGCTTATGGAGGTACTTGATACTTTGACTCCAAGGGAGGAAAAGGTGCTGAAGCTGAGGTTCGGGCTGGAGGATGGAAGAGCCAGAACCTTGGAGGAGGTTGGCAAAGAGTTTAATGTCACCAGAGAGCGTATAAGGCAGATCGAGGCAAAAGCATTGAGGAAGCTCAGGCATCCAAGC